>JAPLBA010000005.1 GCA_026393015.1 Actinomycetota bacterium | reverse complement strand
CTCCAACGAAAGTGATTGACCGGGCTTGGCCCCACCGCGTTTTCCAAAGACCATCGGAAGTCCTGCACCCAGGAGCGTCCAGGAGTGTTGCGCACCGAGACCAAGTTCATCTCCGGGAGTGCCAAGTGATGTTCGCAAATCTTGATTGTGCGTCCAAATATCCATCACACGACGTTCGAGGAGTAGTCCGAGTGAGATCTCACCGAAGGGATCAAAGTGGATAAGGGTCTCGGGTACTCGCGAATCTAATTGCCAGGCTTCGTTGCGTAAGTGGGTGATGTCGATGAATTCACCAAAGACAATCTGGCCGCGGCGCGCGCGACGGACTTCTACATCGATTTCCATAAAACTAGCGGAGGGATTCTTCACCCACGGCTTGGCGACATCTACCGTTTCAGGATCAGGGATCTCGCCGCCGAGCACCCGTGATTCCAAGCCCACCATGTGGCTGATGAGGTCCTTCCGACTCCAACCGGGGCATGGAGTGGGAGCCTCCCACTCTTCGTCAGAGAGGGTGGCTCCGAGCGTGGATATAGCTTCCACACTCTCGAGCCAGGCGAGGCGCAAGCGTTCCAATTCTGGATGAATTGCTAACTGGGAGGACATAAGTGGCAGGCTAATACCTATGCGAGCCCATGTCATGCAATTGCGGACCGATTTATCAGAGCCCATTAGCGAACGCATTGATCGCGCCGCGGCTATGGTGCGGGCGCAATCAGCTGCCGATTTCGTGATCCTTCCCGAGCTCTGGGTACAAGGTGGCTTTGCATTTCCCACATTCCCAGAGACCGCGGAATCTATTGATGGTCTCGCAGTAAGTGCACTGCAAGCCGCCGCTAAAGAAGCGCACGTTTGGTTACATGGTGGATCACTTGTCACTCGTGATGATGATGGAAAATTGCGTAATACTGCAATCGTAATTTCACCTACCGGCGATTTAGTAGGGAAATATGCAAAGCGCCACCTCTTTGGGTTTACTGGTGGCGAAACCACAGTGCTTGCGGCAGGAAACGATCTTGTGACCGTTGATCTTCCGTGGGGTCGTGCTGGATTGAGTATCTGTTACGACGTACGTTTCCCTGAGATGTATCGTGCACTTCTGGATTTAGGTAGCAAGATCTTCCTCATTCCATCAGCTTGGCCAGAACGTCGTATTGCGCATTGGTCTTTACTTACGCGCGCACGAGCAGTCGAGAATCAATGCTTTGTGATTGCCTGCAACGGCGTTGGAATCCAAGGAGACATCGTTCTTGGTGGTCGGTCAGTTGTCGTTGATCCATGGGGAGCAGTTCTTGCTGAAGGTGGGGACGATGAGGAAGTTCTTACTTGCGATCTGGATATTGAAACGGTTGATAAGACTCGTGAGGTATTTCCGGTCTTAAGAGATCGTCGCACATAACCTAGATCTAGAAAGCTGCTTCGGAAATCTCCATGATCGAGTTATCCGTGGTCTCGGCAACGATGCGTTGCGCAGCAATGGGTGGTAAGTAGGTGGCCGCAAAGAACTTCGCCGCCGCAATCTTTCCTTCGTAGAAAGACTTATCACGAGAGTTGGCATCGGCCAACTTTGCTTGCGCTATTTCTGCTTGGCGAAGAAGTAACCAACTCGTTACGAGATCACCAGTTGCGAGCAGTAGTCGCGAAGTGTTGAGACCCACCTTGTAGATTTCTTTTGGCTCCGTTTGCGACATCATGGCGTGACCCACAAGAGTGCCAATAATCGCTTGTACATCTTCAAGTGCCTTACTTAATAGGTTGCGCTCTACAGATAGGAACCCACTCCCGTTGTCTGCTTTAGCAAATTCCGATACCTGCATGGCGATGATGCCGAGTGCTTGACCTTTATCGCGCACGATCTTGCGGAAGAAGAAGTCCATACCCTGGATGGCCGTAGTGCCTTCGTAAAGGGTGTCGATCTTGGCGTCGCGTACGTACTGCTCAAGCGGCCAATCTTGGGTGAAACCGGCGCCACCGAAGGTCTGCAAGCTCTCAGTACCGAGCAGCACCCAAGCGCGCTCGCTACCAAATCCCTTGACGATCGGAAGCATGAGATCGTTCATTGCTACCAGGAGTGAAGTATCTTCGCCGGCAGCTTCCGCGAGCACAATGTCGTCTTGCAAACTAGCGGTGTAGAGCACGAGGGCGCGCATTCCTTCGGCATAAGCCTTTTGGGTGATGAGTGAGCGACGTACATCTGGGTGGTTAATGATGGTGACACGTGGGCTTGCCTTATCAGTCATCTTTGTCATATCGGGGCCTTGAACGCGAGTCTTTGCGTAAGCAAGTGCCTGTTGGTATCCCGCACTCAAAGTAGAGATGGCTTTTGTGCCGACCATCATGCGAGCAAACTCGATGACCTTAAACATTTGCGCGATGCCATCGTGGACTTCTCCGAGGAGCAAGCCAATGCATGGTTCCTTCTCACCCATCGAAACTTCACAGGTGGATGAAACATTGAGACCCATCTTTGATTCGATGTTTGTAACGTAAATTCCGTTTCGCCTACCGAGTTCTCCAGTTTTATCGTCGAAGTGGAATTTAGGGACGACGAAGAGCGAGAGTCCCTTAGTACCAGGGCCGGCGCCTTCTGGGCGAGCGAGTACAAAGTGAATGACGTTGTCTGAGAGATCGCTATCGCCAGATGTAATATAGCGTTTCGTTCCGGTGAGATGCCACGAACCATCTGCTTGTTGCACAGCCTTTGAACGACCGGCGCCAACATCGCTGCCAGCGTCTGGCTCAGTGAGCAACATGGTGGCAGTCCACAATTTATCAACCATGATTTTTGCGAGAGTCTTTTGGTAATCCGTACCGAGTTCATACAGCACTTGTGAGAAAGAAGAACCGGAAGCATAAATGTGAATTGCGGGATTAGAGCCAAGAACCATTTCTGCAATTGCCCAACGAACAGATGGTGGAATTGATATTCCGCCAAGTGCAGCAGGGGCATCAACATGCCACCAACCACCTTCAACGTATGCGTCGTATGACTTCTTAAATTCTGCAGGTAGGTAGACGTTGCCAGTCTCTTTATCGAAACGCGCACCTTCGCGATCTCCGATCACGAATGAATCAGCGAGTTCATTTTCGGCGAGGCGCTTTACTTCCTCAAGCATGCCCATAGCGGTGGGGCGATCAATCTCGGCGAAGGGGCCTTGGCCCATGACCTTCTCGCGACCGAGGAGGTCGAAGAGCACGAACTCGATATCGCGCAAGTTGGCTGTGTAGTGGCCCATGGGAACTCCTCAAAGAGTGGTTATGTTACTCACCGGTAACTTATATATTCCTCCAGGTCGGGCTCTTTGGCAAGCCACAAAACGCTCAAGTACCCGATCGCTTGTTCCACCCACAGGAATAACGAATTACTAAGTGGAAAAAGTTTTTATATTCTCTTCCCTTTGTCTGGGTAACCCTAGTTCAATACCCGAAACCCCTTCTATCCAAAGGAGAAGATGTGCGAACCCTGCGCACTAAGTCCGCCCTCGTAGCGGTGGCCGCCCTGGCCATCGGGTTCATTCCCAGTATGAGCGCGACCGCCGAAGATACTGATCCCGGTCCGCTCTACCTCTCGCTTTACAAGCAAGATGACAAGCTCGCGCTGCAATATGCCGGTCGCCCCGACGGTAAGCCGATGGTTTTCCGCATTAGTGGACAGGTATATGCCCAAGTTCCTGGTGGTGGACCAGCAACCGGAACTGGACTTCGCCAAGGTACGAAACTCTTTACCTTAGAGGGTTACAACATTCGCAAACTCGTGCGGAACAAGGATTACATTTACCTCGTTTCACGAGAGATTCTCTTCTACACCGATCCTGCTGATCCGATGGTCGTACTGACCTCATGGAAGAACCCAAGTGACGGGAAAACCTATCCAGTTGTTCCCATTGCTAACGACACAGTGAATTCAGTTTATCGCGTGAAGGATGGTGTGCTCTACGGCGTCCCCGCGCTAATCGGAACCGCGAATCAACTCGAGTCACCAGTAAATTCTGTAGCACCACTGACATTGGCAGATGGAACGAAGGTATTTGTCTCTGACATTCCATTGAATTACGCGCTTAATGATGATGGTCGTTACGGAATTAGCGATCCATTTGGATTTACCTCGGGATACAGCTCTCGCGCTTCTGACGGGTTCAAAGGAAATCTTCCGCGCTACACCGGTCTTGAAGCTTTCGACTTCTGGATTAATCCTGAATCACAAAAAGCCGCTCTTCCATTCAAGACGAAGTCTGAGAAAGTAAGTACCACTAAGACCGACCCTAAGACGAAAAAGAAAGTCACCACGACTACAACAGTCACCAAGGTCACTGACGAATCTCTTATTCCACAAGGAGCCGCTAACTACTACAACTCTTGGACCCGGGTTTCAGCGATGCCACCATTTACCTGCATCTCTGAGTCCACTGCTGGGGTACGTGCGATGTATCACGCTCGCGCATGGACATTAGATAGTTTCGACAAGGTGGAGCCATGGCTACAAAAAGCCGTGCTTGCTTATGATCCACAATATAAAGAGCCACCAGCGACGGCACAAGTAAAAGCCGGCGCATCAGATGATCGCTTTATCCCACTCTGGGTTAACCAAACCTCTTGGTCGTCATTCTTTAATGGCCAACTTAAGGGCAAGGATGACACTGCTACGGATAAGAACCTCACCTGGGCAAAGTGGTGCAGCACTAACGCCAAATAAATAGAGGTAGTGAAATGGCCCGGTGCATCTGCGCCGGGCCATTTTCATTAGGATTTCATTGTGGCACGAAAAATAATTCGGATTATGAGCGTCTGTAGCGGCAATATCTGTCGCTCACCCTCCATGGAGGTGGTGATTCGCCAGTACTTTCCGGGGATCGACCATGGAAGTTCAGGAACTGGCAATTGGCACGTGGGCGAAGGGGCGAGCCGGGAGGCAGTGGCAACCTGGGAGGATCGCGGGTATCGCCACGAGCACCGGGCGCAGCAATTCCATCCGAGCTTCTTTAATGAGTATGATCTGATCTTGGTTGCTGATTCTGGACATATGAAAACGCTGCGGGGATTGGCCCCGAATGCAGAGGCACTTGGTAAGATCCACTTTCTTCGCGAATTTGATCCAGAAGCTAATGGCGAGTTGGATCTGGCGGATCCCTATTATGGGTCGCGTAAAGATTATGAAGATGTATTCGACATAATTGAAAGATCAGTTATTGAATTACATCGTCAACTCAGTACAGAGATTTAACGAAAGACAAATCCAAGCCCGACTTCATCATCTTCCTCAAAGATGAAGGTGTGTTCACCGGTGGGATAGGCATTTCCGCTCACTTCTGGAATCACTGCGTCGTATCCATCTGCGCTCGCAGTACCGACAATGCGTCCAAGGAAACGCGAATTCACGATGGAGTCGTGAGTGAGCACATCACCTTCCACCAGCTTACCTTCAGCATTTAATAGTGCGATCCGGGCACTTGTGCCAGAACCACATGGCGAGCGGTCGACTTCTCCATCAGCAAAGATCGTGACATTCCTTTGATGAATTCCAGTCGCTGTCTTACCAAGGTCTTCATAAATGATCGTTCCATAGACGCCAGATAAGCGCGGATCACTCTTATGTTGAGCAACAGGTGCATCATTCAAGAGCCACTTGATCTCTCGTCCAATAGCAATTAATTGCGAATAATGATCTGCATCTACCTTGAGCCCAACGAGAGCGGCATCAAGACTTACATACATCGCGCCGCCATAACTCACATCGACAAATACTCGACCAAGTGAAGTTTCAATCTCAATATTCTGCGCAACTACGTAAGAGGATACGTTTCGAAAAGTGACATCTACTGTCTTTCCTGCGACGCGACGCACTCGAGCGGTCACTCGACCAGAAGGCACATCGATCGTGACATCTGTTTCACCATCAGCGCCTGCTTGTACTCGTCCGGTGCGCACTGCCCACTCGCCGAGTGCGATAGTTCCATGCCCACAGGCAGTTGAATAACCATCCTTATGCCAGAAGAGCACGCCAAAATCAGCGCCCTCATCGTTAGGTGGAATCACAAAGCAGCCGTACATATCGGCATGCCCACGCGGTTCATGACAGAGCAATTGGCGTACGCGATCTACTCCAAGATTATGGGTGGCATACTCGCGCCGCTCCAAGATGGTATTGCCGAGTATCTCTGGAACGCCGCCGGTGACGATACGGAAAGGTTCACCGCCAGTGTGAAAGTCCTCAGTGGTGATTTTCATGCAACCCTCCCTCATCGGAGAAAAGTGGAGCGGGCGACGGGAATCGAACCCGCGCTAAAAGCTTGGGAAGCTCTTGTGATGCCATTTCACTACGCCCGCGTATGTGGAAGTTTAGCCCTCCACCGGTAGGGTCTACTACGTGCTACTGAGTGACCGCGATATCCGGGCTGAGATCGCTGCCGGAAGGGTGCAGGTCGAACCCTTCACCGAGGCCATGATCCAGCCATCGAGCGTTGATGTGCGTCTTGACCGCTTCTTCCGAGTCTTTGAAAACCATAAGTACTCGGTCATTGACCCTTCCGTTGAGCAACCAGACCTCACCCGCGCCGTAGAGACCGAGGGCGACGAGCCCTTCATTCTCCACCCAGGCGAATTTGTACTCGCGAGCACTTACGAAGTGATCACGCTTCCGGATGACATTGCGGGACGCCTTGAAGGAAAGTCTTCGCTTGGTCGCCTTGGATTGCTCACTCACTCCACCGCTGGCTTCATTGATCCTGGATTCTCCGGGCACATCACCCTTGAACTTTCAAACGTAGCTAATCTCCCCGTCAAACTTTTCCCAGGAATGAAGATTGGGCAGCTCTGCCTCATCAAGCTCTCGTCACCGGCAGAGCATCCATACGGCTCCGCGAAGTACGGCTCGCGTTATCAAGGACAACGCGGTCCCACACCGAGCAAGAGTTACCTCAACTTTCATCAATCAAAGATTTAGGAATATGAGCGAGCGCGAACGTCTTGAATACGCAGACTTCGGCACCGCGGTCCGTGAACTTGCACAACAGATTGCAGATTCTGGATACCAACCTGACATCATTCTCTCGATCGCTCGTGGTGGATTGTTAATTGGTGGTGCACTGGGTTACGCACTCGGTGTGAAGAACACCTTCACGATGAGTGTGGAGTTCTACACCGGTGTCGATGAGCGGTTGCCTATGCCTGTAGTTCTTCCACCAGTACCTAACCAAGTAGATCTCACCGGCGCTCGCGTACTTGTTGCTGATGATGTGGCAGACACCGGTGCCACACTGGCACTAGTGAAAGCATTCTGCGCGGGTCACGTTGCTGAAGTGAAGTGTGCCGTTTTGTATGAGAAGCCACGCAGTGTAGAAAAGCCTGAATTTGCTTGGAAAAAGACCGACAAGTGGATTGAATTCCCTTGGTCTACTCAAGAACCAGTAGTGGCAAACGTAAAATAAAGGTTGCACCTTCACCGAGCTTGCTGACTACATCTGCACTGCCACCATGTGCTTTCATGACTGCATCTACGATGGAAAGTCCTAAGCCACTGCCTTCTGATTGACCGTCGCTGCGAGTACGCGACGAATCTGCACGGTAGAAACGTTCAAAGATGCGAGCCGCTTGATCTTCTGAAAGCCCTGGGCCTTGATCGTGTACCGAAACCACTGCGTCGGCTCCAATTTTACGAACCGTGACATGAATAAATGTTCCCGCAAGGGTATATGTGCGTGCGTTTACCATCAGATTTGAGAGCGCTTGATTGAAGCGTCGTGCATCTGCATTTACTAAGACATCTTCAACGGGAAGCTCGACTGTGATGGTGTGTTCCGGGGAGGAAACTTTTGCGGCTTCTACGACTTCATCGACAACAGCACGCAAGTCAACTGTCTCGAGTTGCAGTTCGCTCTGCTGATCAAAGCGAGCGAGTATAAGTAGATCTTCAACGAGTGCACTCATTCGAATTGATTCTCGTTCGATTCGCCTTATTGCATCCGTTGTTGCAGCCTCTCCTTGAATTGCACCCTGGCGATGAAGTTCAGCGAAACCTCTCACGGTGGTAAGCGGAGTGCGCAGTTCATGACTTGCATCTGCTACGAATCGGCGGAGACGATCCTCGCTCGCACTCTTCACTTCGAAGGACTCCTCAATCCGGGTGAGCATGAGGTTAAGCGCGGTATTAAGTCGACCGACTTCGGTATTAGAAATTTCGTCGGGAAGTCGCGCAGAGAGATCGCCATTGGCAATAGCCGCGGCCGTCTTCTCAACATTATCTAGTGGACGTAATCCCAGACTCACCGCACGGCGACCGATGAGCAAGAGGAGACCGAGTACCACAAGACCTAAGAGGAGGAGAAGGAGCCCGGTGCGCACCAAAGTGTTATTTACGTCAGTAAGGCCTATGGATACGACCACGATTCCGCCAGCAGTGGTGAGCCGAGTAATGACTCGATGATCACCTGTAAGACCCTCTTGATGCCAGGTCCATGGTTGTGAGTGATGAGCGGAGACCTTTTTCAGTGTGAGCCCCACAAACGATGGAGCTTTCTCATTAACACCACCACCGATACTTCCTTCAACGCTCCCACTGGCGCTGAGCAACGTAACGGTGATTGTGCTCGGCACGCGTCGACCACGACCCTGGTCAGTGTCACCATCCATCATCCCTGGTTGCAACTGATCAAAGTTGAGAACAGGGCCACCGGCAACGCTTCGCAATTGGTCATCGACTTTATGGATTAAGTAATTGCGTAAAACAATTGCGGTGGAAACATCGACCACGATGAGTGCGACAGCAGTCAACGCCACAGAGGTAGCTACTAAGCGGCCACGGAGTGACCACATTTTCGGAGAGAAGATTCGGGGAAGCGCCATAATGTTCTTAGTTTGGCATCTTTAGGCGGTACCCCACACCTCTCACGGTGTGTATGAGCGCAGGATCATAAATATCGATCTTCTTACGCAAGTAGGAGATGTACGTTTCGACGATCCCTGCATCACCTCGGAAGTCGTACTGCCACACGTGATCAAGAATCTGTGCCTTACTCACCACGCGACCGGCGTTGATAAGTAAGTAGCGAAGCAATGTGAATTCTGTAGGTGAGAGATCAAGAAGATTTCCCGCACGATGCACCTCGTGTGTGGCTTCGTTCAATTTAAGGTCAGCAAAAGAAATAACCTCATCATCGATTTCCGATGGTGCCACACCGATTCGACGAAGGAGTGCACGGATACGAGCTACTAATTCCTCGAGACTAAAAGGCTTAGTGACATAATCATCGCCGCCGACAGTGAGTCCGGCTACTTTGTCTTCTGTGGTGTCGCGTGCAGTGAGGAAAAGTACGCCCGCTTCAATGCCGCTATTACGCAACTGGCGACAGACTTCGAAGCCATCCATGTCGGGCATCATTACATCGAGGATAAGGGCATGCGGCTTGAACTCTTCAGCAGTGAGCAGCGCGGTACGACCATCAAACGCGGTAGCAACTTCGTAGCCCACGAAACGAAGGCTGGTGGCAATGAGTTCGGTGATGCTCGTTTCGTCGTCGACGACCAGGATCCGGAATTTTTCGCTCGACTTCTCGCTTGTACTCATGGCTTGATACTCCACCCGCTCTCTGGGGGTTTCCTGAGAACGGGTCGTGAGCTAGCCCCGGATTTTCTCCTATTCTGTACAAATAGATACTCTTTTTGTACAATAATGGTATGACCACACTGCCCATCTCAGAAGCTCGTGCCGAATTAGCGCACGCCATCACGCAAGCTGAAACTGAGCCGGTCACCATTTCCCGACATGGTGAAGCGGTGGCGGTCTTGATGAGCCCCTCGCTCTATGAGCATCTTATGGAATCAGCCGAGGAACTTGCAGACATCACAGAGTTCGATGCAGCCCTCTTAAAGAGTGACCTCAATATTCCTTGGGACGTAGTAAAGAAGGATCTCGGACTCCTTTGAGTAAGTACGCAATTGAAATCTCTGCACACGCAGCAAAATATTTGGTAGGTATTCCCAAGCCTGATCAATTACGCATTGTCGGCGTGATCGACCTTTTGGGTGATAACCCACTTCCTCCCAAAGCTCTCAAGTTACGTGGACGTGAGGGATACCGAATTCGTGTGGGCGATTATCGAATTCTCTACACCTTCGATGGAAAAGTGATGACGGTCTTAATCATCAAGATTGGGCATCGTAAGGATGTGTACCGCGTGGCTAAGCCTTAACAACTTTCTTGGCATAACCGACGGGGCACTTCGCGCTTGGCGCGATGTTCTTGATGGTCTTGCCCTTCACACAGACCATCTTAGTTTTCGCGACCATCGGGGTAGCCTTTGGCGCTGTCGAAGTCTGATCGGTCGAAGTGGAGTTCGAAAGCTTGATCGCCAATTTCGGAGAGGAGTAATGGAATCCGCTGGAAACAATGAGGTAATCATTTCCAATTCGTTGTCCTACGACAGTGGCCACACTCGGTGATGACCCATCGTGGGCCATGGGGATCGCTAGCTGCGTGTGCTGAAGTAAGTGGTGACAGCGTAAGACTCAGCAACATGCAGGAGACCCCAGAGCTTCTTCATAGAAAAGAGGCTACTCCTGAAATGAATGAATGATTGAGTCGGCAGCGACCAAAGAATCTGGCCGTTATCCCAGCGATTTAAGGAGCATTTGAGCCACATCGAGAACTTCAAGGCTCTCCGGAGCTGCGCCCTCTTGCTTCTTGGAGTCCACTCCGTCAGAGACCATCACACGACAGAAGGGACACGCTACCGCGATCACTGAAGGCGCAGTGGTGAGGGCTTCTTCGACGCGAGTGATGTTGATCTTCGCGCCGATTTTCTCCTCCATCCACATACGTGCGCCACCGGCGCCGCAGCAGAAGGATCGTTCAGAGTTGCGTGGCATTTCAACAATGGTGGCACCACTTGCTTCGAGCAATTCCCGTGGTGGTGTGTAGACCTGATTGTGCCTACCGAGGTAACAAGGATCGTGATAGGTGATCTGTTGTTGGACTGGTGCCACTGGAATGAGTTTCTTATCGCGCACTAACTTGTTGAGTAGTTGCGTGTGATGGACAACTTCAAGCTTCATGCCGAGTTGCTCATAATCGCGACCGAGCGTAGTGAAGCAGTGAGGGCAGGTGACGACAACCTTCTTCGTTTCGCGTTCCTTAAAGACTTCACCGAGCATCTCAATATTTTGTGCCGCGAGCATTTGATAGAGAAATTCATTACCAGCGCGACGGGCAGGATCCCCGGTACATGTTTCGCCTTCACCTAACACACCGAAGGTAACGCCAGCACGGTGGAGAAGTTCAGCGACTGCCTTAGTGGTCTTCTTCGCGCGGTCTTCGTATGCACCTGCGCAACCCACCCAGAAGAGGTACTCCACTTCTGGCGCGATAGGACCATCAAGCACAGTGACTTCGAAGTCGAGTTCAGTGATCCAGTCGTTGCGTTGCGAAGAGTTCATTCCCCAAGGGTTGCCCTTGCTTTCAAGATTACGGAAAGTGCCACCGAGTTCTGTGGGGAAATCCGATTCCACGAGCACTTGGTGACGACGCATATTCACGATGTGATCTACATGTTCGATATCAACAGGGCATTGATTCACACACGCACCGCACGTGGTGCATGACCAGAGAACTTCAGGAGTGATGATGTCTCCAATGAGAGACTTCTCTGCCTCTGCGCGTTGTTCGTCGGTGAGGGCAGCCTTCTGATCATCGGAAAGCGCCAGCAAATATGGGGCTTTCGCGAATGCGTGATCGCGCATGGCAGTAATCAATAGTTTTGGCGAGAGTGGCTTCTCGGTATTCCATGCAGGGCATTGCGATTGGCAACGACCACACTCGGTGCAGGTAGAGAGATCGAGAATGCCTTTCCATGACATGTTCTCAATAGCACCCACACCGAAGATGTCGTCATCGCCTGGATCTTCGAAGTTGATCGGCTTGCCATCGGAGAGCATGACTGGAAGTGCTCCCAGTGATATTGCGCCATCAGCATTGCGCTTAAAGAAGATGTTGAAGAAGGCGAGGAAGCGATGCCAAGCAACGCCCATCGTTAAATTGATAGAGATGGTGATAAACCATGCCATCGAGACCACGATCTTGATGGCGGCCACGAGCATGATCAACGATTCAAGAGTGGAAGTACTGAGTCCGTTAAATGCGAGAACAGCGGGCCAGGAGAGCGCGTAATGCCAATTCCAAGACGTTTCGCCATCGAGCGCACCCTCCAAACCACGGAGTGCAATAACGCAGAGGACAATGGCAAAGATGGTGGCTTCTACGTAATACGCCTGCCATGTACTTGAACCATAGAAACGTGACGTGCGTCCTGGGCGGAAGATTCTCGTCGCTTGGCGAATACCAATAAGTGTGACGATTCCAAGACCAGTTGCCCACGAAATAAATTCCACGAAGAATTCATACGGCGCGAAGTGTCCGAGAAAAGGTATTGCAAACTTTGGTGCGAAAAGTTGCCCGTATGCGGTGACTAAAGTAAGGGCGAGCGAACCAAAACCCACCATGACAAACCAGTGTGCAATTCCACCGATGCTCCACTTGCGCATGCCGGTATGTCCGAGCACTTCGCGTATCAATGTTTTGACGCGCTCGCCACGATTATCTGACCGAGTGGGATCAGCTTGGCCGATGCGCACGATCGCAAGGATTGAGCGCACCGCCCTGGCAAAGAGGGCAAGGCCAGCGACCGTGACAGCCAGCGAGATGACGATGAGAAGTGCGCTCATGGGAATAGAGATTACCGACCGCAGGGCTCGCCGCGAGTGGGGGGCGGGAATAAGTCGGTAGAAGTGGTGGTTCTCTCATCTGATAAGACTTGAGCCGCCTCGACTCAATCTTTTGACGAAAACCGGCGCAAGTGGGAAGATCGACGTAGACCCAGGCGGGAGAACTCGCTTGGTACCCCCTCGGGGAGCGCGAGCTCCATCGAAAGAGCAGAAGCGAAAGAGAGTAAAGAGAATGGCTAGAGCGGTTGGTATTGACCTCGGAACCACCAATTCATGCGTCAGCGTGCTGGAGGGCGGCGAGCCCACAGTGATCGCAAATGCGGAGGGAGCACGAACCACCCCTTCGATCGTGGCCTTTGCTAAGAATGGCGAAGTCTTGGTCGGCGAAGTCGCCAAGCGCCAAGCCGTCACCAACGTGGATCGCACGATCCGTTCGGTCAAGCGCCACATCGGTACCAACTGGACTGTTGATATCGATAACAAGCCATACACCCCCCAAGAGATCAGCGCTCGCGTACTCATGAAGTTAAAGCGCGATGCAGAGGCTTACCTCGGTGAAACAATCACCGATGCTGTCATTACAGTGCCGGCATACTTCAACGACTCACAACGTCAAGCAACGAAAGAAGCGGGCGAGATTGCGGGTCTTAACGTACTTCGCATTATCAACGAGCCCACTGCAGCCGCACTTGCATACGGTCTAGATAAAGCAGATCAAGAACAAACCATTCTCGTCTTCGACCTCGGTGGTGGAACGTTCGACGTCTCACTTCTTGAAATCGGCGACGGTGTTGTCGAGGTAAAGGCAACCAATGGCGATAACCACCTCGGTGGAGATGATTGGGATCAAGCACTCGTCGAGCACTTGGTAAAGAACTTTGGACAGAGCAATGGCATCGATCTCACCAAGGACAAGATGGCGATGCAACGTGTTCGTGAAGCAGCAGAGAAGGCAAAGATTGAACTCTCTTCTTCACAATCAACCAGCATCAACCTTCCTTACATCACAGTCGATGCTGAGAAGAATCCCCTCTTCCTCGATGAGTCGATCACTCGTGCGCAATTCCAACAAATAACTGCTGATCTTCTCGAGCGCTGCAAGAAGCCTTTCGAGCAAGTAATCAAGGATGCAGGTGTTCCACTTAGCAAGATCGATCAAGTTGTCTTGGTCGGTGGATCAACTCGTATGCCAGCAGTTGTTGACCTTGTACGTACTCTCACCGGTGGCCGCGAACCAAATAAGGGCGTAAACCCTGATGAGGTAGTCGCCGTCGGTGCAGCGCTGCAAGCTGGTGTGCTCAAGGGTGAAGTGAAGGATGTTCTCCTTCTCGACGTCACGCCGCTTTCACTTGGTATTGAAACCAAGGGTGGCATCATGACTCGCCTCATCGAGCGCAATACCACCATTCCTACCAAGCGCTCTGAAATCTTCACCACCGCTGATGACAATCAACCAAGTGTGCAGATTCAGGTCTTCCAAGGTGAGCGCGAAATGGCTAATTACAATAAGAAGCTCGGAATGTTTGAACTCACCGGGTTGCCACCAGCACCTCGTGGCATCCCACAGATCGAAGTCACTTTCGACATCGACGCCAACGGCATTGTGCACGTAGCTGCGAAGGATCTTGGTACTGGCAAAGAGCAATCAATGCGCATTACCGGTGGATCTGCTCTCGGCAAGGACGACATCGAGCGCATGATGAAGGAAGCGGAATCGCACGCAGAAGAAGATAAGGCGCGTCGCGAAGAGGCCGAGACTCGTAACCTCGCTGATTCACTTGTCTACCAAACAGAGAAGTTTCTCAAAGACAATGGCGATAAGTTCACTGAAGGCGAAGCCGCTGAGAAGAAGGCTGAAGTTGAAGGCGAACTCAACTCACTGAAGGAAGCTCTCAAGGGCAGCAACATGGAAACGATCAAAGCCGGCACTGAGAAGCTCTCGAATGTGAGCCAACAATTAGGCGCCTCTCTCTATGAAGCGGAGAAGGCAGCTGGTTCGGACTCTGAACACGGTAGTGAAGAGCCACATGGCCATGGGGACGATGTAGTCGATGCTGAGATTGTTGACGAACAGAAATGAGTGAAAGCGCAGCAGAATCTGTCACCGAAGAGTCTGTAGCTGAAGTTGTTGAAGTTCTCGAGGAGGCGGCGAGTGATCCACTTGCCGTCCTCACCGGGGACTTACAACGAGTCCAGGCCGAATACTCCAATTACCGAAAGCGTGTAGAACGCGATCGCGAACTAGCGCGAGACATGGCTGTCGCAGCGGTGCTATTTGAAATGCTTCCAACTCTTGATGATCTTGAACGCGCTCGCGAACACGGCGAGCTCGAAGGTGGATTCAAGGCGGTTGCCGATCAATTGGAGAAACTCACTAGCAAGTTGGGATTAGAGAAGTACGGCACCGCAGGCGAAGCTTTCGATCCACAAGTGCACGAAGCACTTGTTCACGCCACGAGCAGCGAAGTGACCGAAGCAACTGCCACGGCGATCTTGCAACCGGGTTATCGCTTGAAGGATCGCATTCTTCGACCTGCCCGGGTAGCAGTAACGGAGCCTGAGTAAATCCATGGCCGCTAAAGATCTGTATGAGAAAGATTTCTACGCCATTCTCGGCGTGGAGAAGAATGCAGAAGCGGCCGCAATCAAGAAGGTTTATCGCAAACTAGCTCGTGATCTCCACCCCGATGCCAATAAAGGCGATGCCAAACTGGAAGAGCGCTTCAAAGAAGTCTCCGAAGCATACGAAATCTTGAGCGATCCAAAGAAGCGCGCAGAGTACGACGAAGCACGCGCACTCTTTGCGCGTGGCGGATTCCGTAAACCCCAAGGCGGAACTCAATACAGTAGTTCGCAACATAGTGCACATTTCCAAAGTAGTACGGGTGATATTTTTGGTGGTGGCGACATCAACGACATGCTGGGTGGACTCTTCGGCAATCGCCAACGCGGACCACGCAAAGGTCAAGACTTACAAGCAGAGACCACTATCTCGTTCCGGGACTCCCTTGCCGGTACGCAAATTTCAATGCGTGTGAACGGAGCAACTGTAAAGGCGAACATCCCTGCGAGTATTGAAGATGGGAAACGCATTATTCTTAAAGGCAAAGGTGGAGCCGGACAACCAGGTGCACCCGCCGGTGATCTTTACATCGAGATTCATGTAACACCGCATCCCATCTTTACTCGCAAGGGAGACAATCTTTCACTCACCCTCCCCATCACTTTTGCAGAAGCTGCACTTGGTGGTGACGTTGAAGTTCCGACGTTAAGCGGCGAACTCGTCAAGGTGCGTCTAGCTGCGGGCACTGCAAATGGGCGCACGCTTCGCGTGAAAAGCCACGGCCTTGCCAAGAAGAGTGGTGGCCATGGCGATCTCTTCGTCACCGTCGAAGTTGCGGTCCCACAACGACTCGACGCTAAAGAGCGTTCGCTGATCGAGGAGTTTCAAACCTTGACAGCGAACGAGGATCTTCGGGCAGACTTTGTTGCTAAGGCGAAGGAGTAGTGATGTTAGGAGATCACGACGAATTCGCAGCGGTCTACGTTATTAGTGTGGCCGCAGAAATCTCTGGCATGCACCCACAAACGCTGCGCCAATACGACCGCCTCGGTCTGGTCTCCCCCGACCGAGCTATTGGCCGCGGCCGCCGTTACTCCATCCGCGACATCGCGCTCCTTCGTGAAGTACAACGGTTGGTCCACGAGGGAATTAACCTTGCAGGCATCAAGCGCATCTTGGAATTAGAGACCCAAGTCATCGACCTCAATCGCGAGATGGATTATCTCCGTACGCAACTTGCGGGGGCTCCCGCTCGCCGTGATCTAGTGCCGATACGATCGACTTCGCATCTGGTGATCTACAAGAAGGATTAATCCCATTCACTTTCGCGCTGACATCCAAGGGCTTCGCGCCATTGCGGTTCTCGCGGTTGTCTTCTTCCACGCCGGGCTACCTGTTTCAGGTGGATTCGCCGGGGTGGACATCTTCTTTGTCATCTCCGGTTTCGTCATATCGCAATTAATTTTGCGCGAATGGGAAAGTACAAGTTCTTTCTCGTTTAAGAATTTCTATCGCCGCCGTTTCAAGCGACTCGTCCCAGCGCTCTCGTTAATGACAAGCGTGGTTGCTATCGCTTCAGCATTCTTTCTCTCTTCCGGGGGTTCCCTTCAAAAAAGCATCTACGCCGGTATCGGAGCGACTCTCTTCGTAGCCAACTTCGTACTCCACTTCTCTACGGGTGGATACTTTGATCTTCCGGCAGCGAGCAATCCCATGCTCCACACCTGGTCGCTCTCGATTGAAGAGCAGTTCTACTTCTTCTTCCCCGTTTTGCTTGTACTCATCATGAGTTACGCCATTCACAAGAAGAAGAGTTCACGTCGGGCACTTCTCCTTGTGGGTGCGCTCGCCGCAATTTCGTTGGGCACGGTCTTACTCGCTCAACTTGGGTTCGCCATTCCCGGGATCACCCAAGGACAGATTCTCTTCTACTCACCCATCACTCGCGCTTGGGAGTTTGCCGCCGGCACCTTGATTGCGATTGCGTTATCGCAGAGATTTCGTGTCAAGCGCGCGGCGCTACTAACCTATTTAGGTTTTGCAGTAGTGATCTACTCACTCTTCTTTATTAAGGAAGGAAGTGCCTGGCCGAGCGCCGTCACTCTGGCGCCAGTTCTCGGCACCGCACTTCTCATCCTGGCTGGGGCAGATAAGGAGTCGCCAAGCCATCGATTCCTTGGCTCGAAGGTGATGCGCAGTATCGGAGATTTTTCTTACTCCTGGTATCTCTGGCATTGGCCCTTCATAGTCTTCGCGCGCTCGCTCTCAGATCCCAAAAGCGCAGATTCCAAGATCGTACTCGGCTTCGCTGTCGTCGCTTCATTCGTAGTCGCTGCGCTCTCTTATAAGTATGTGGAGAATCCGCTTCGTCTGCGCAAAGTCTCCGAGAAGAGCGATTGGCGAATGATTCGGGCAGCCATCGCTTTGCCACTCATTGTTTCAGTGGGGGTATTGCTCATTGCTCCGCATGTCACACCAACCTCGTCGCAGAGCGCTGCGCTCGCAAGCGATGTAACTCCGGAACACCTGGGCCGTACGCATGGCTGCCATGTGGATACGCCATTGAGTCAACGCGCTCTTCCAGCATGTACGTGGGCTGGTACCGGCGCTCCAATTTACTTAATTGGAGATTCACAAGCCGATGCGCTCTCTGATGGAGTCGTTCTAATGGCGAAAGAACTCGATCGACCACTCACCATCGCCACCGCAAGTAATTGCCCGCCGATGGTGCTCAACTTCCAGCTCGCTGGAAGTGCCAGAGATCGCAGTAACCCCAAGAGGTGTGCGCTCTTTGCCCAAGGTGCGATTAAGTTTCTCAAGAGTGCCGTGCACGGAACAGTTCTATTAGTGATGAGCGATCAATATTGGCGCGAAAGTGACTTTGCATTGGTGGGGAATGGAGGGAGAGTCTCGAGCGCAAGCGCAAGAACCCTTGCTGCAGGAAATGCCCTCACTTCTTTCATATCGGAGATAAAGCTAAGTGGTCACCAAGTGGTACTCATCGGGACAGTTCCGCAATTTAATTACGTGGTTGGCAAACCCGAAGCGGGATTAATCGCGTGGAGTCCTCAGACGTGCAGCAATATCAATCTCATGGCAAATAAGTGCAATCCCACGCTCAAACTTTCTGATGCGCAGCGCGTGCAAGGCGCCTCGTGGGCAATGGAGGCGCAAGTAGCGACCGCAACAGGCGCAACTTTCGTTGATCTACGCAGCGAGATCTGCCCTGCCGGAACTTGTCAAACATTTGCAAAGGGCCATTGGATTTATCGCGACGCGAACCACATGAGTGTGTGGGAGAGCCAAGCACTAGCCCCGGTCATTGCGAGTGCGCTAAAGAATTAAAGCTTGGCTAAACGCTCAAGTGCCGCGTCGAGTACCGCATCCTTCTTGCAGAATGCAAAGCGCGCATAAGCGGCCCCGCGTTCTGGATGTTCATAAAAAACGTGCGAAGGAATCGCTACTACACCGATCGACTTCGGAATTGTTTGGCAGAATTCGTCAGCGGTCGCAAAACCCTTGGAACGTACATCTACTGTTGCAAAGTAGGTGCCCTTGGGTTGATGGACTTCAAAACCCAATGATTTAAGGCCTGAAGTGAAGTAATCACGCGATTGTGTCAGAGATTCTCGGAGGTCTTTTAGCCACTCGTCTCCATTATCAAGTGCCTCAGCGAGCGCGTATTGAAATGGACCACCGACCACGAATGTAAGGAATTGCTTCACTGTCTTTGCGGCATCAACTAGTGGCTTAGGGCCAGTGATCCAGCCGATCTTCCATCCGGTATAGGAGAAGAGTTTTCCGGCGGAAGAAATAGTAAGAGTACGTTCGCGCATTCCAGGAAGCGATGAGATCAAAACATGTTCGCCTTCAAAAGCCATATGTTCATAAACCTCATCAGAAATCACCACGAGGTTATGTTCAATCGCAACATCGGCTAAAGCCTGTAGTTCTTCGCGTGAAGTAACGGCACCACTTGGATTATGTGGCGTATTCACCACGATGACTTTGGTGCGTGGAGTAATGGCTTTACGTACTGCATCAATATCGAGCTTATACTCCGGTGCTTCCATGGTGATCGCCACGAGTTTGCCACGCGCCATTACTACGGCTGCGCGATACGAATCATAAAAAGGCTCAAAAACAATGACTTCATCATCTGTATCAACTAAACCGATAAGCGCAGCGGTAACTGCTTCGGTGGCACCAGCGGTGATGAGGACTTCAGTCGCAAAATCATTGTCAATTCCATACCAACGTTTTTGATGCCCGACAACAGCTTTGCGCAATTCCAATACACCGACTCCTGCGGGATATTGATTCCCACGCCCCTCAGCAATCGCGCGCGTGACCGCATCAGCAATCCAGGAAGGGCCATCAACGTCGGGGAAACCTTGTCCGAGATTGATCGCACCTGTTTCGGTGGCGATGGCGGAGTAATGGGCAAAGACCGTGGTGCCAAGTGGCTTGAGTCGGGGAACTAAACCAGGGATTTCGCGCTGGGACATGAGGGAAGCCTATCTCTGGGTACGCGCTATAAATCAGTGAGGGCCGAGATTACTTGCCAACCACGAGCGAGGGCGGCTTTAGCGTGAGTTTCATAATTTGGAATGGTGGCCAGGTAAGCAACGGGCGCATCGGGCCAATCCAACTCACCGACCCTCGGGAAGTCACCATCGATCAGCAGGTAACCGGCAAGGGGAAGCTTGGAAGCTCGCCTGGCAAAGGCAATGGCGGGCGCTAATGGGGCGAGATCTCCACGGAGGCCAATCCAGAGTACGTCAGGAATAGTGAGCAAATCACTAGCTATCTCTGGAACTCGGCGCTCGCCAACGCTCTCCACCCACACATGAGCGAGCGGGTGTGGCTCACTTGAGTAGATGCGGACCGGAGCAGGCATGAAGGCACTCTAGGCTTATTGGCATGAGCGATCCAAAAAATGCACTCCTCGCGGAGATCAAGTCGAAGGCCATCGTCCACGGAAAGGTCATCCTCTCCAGCGGAAAGGAAGCCAATTACTACGTCGACCTTCGTCGCGTCACCCTTGATGCAGTAGCAGCTCCTCTTGTCGGCGAAGTGATGCTCGCACTCACTAGCGAATTGCAATACGACGCCGTCGGTGGACTCACACTCGGAGCTGATCCCGTTGCGACCGCGATGATGCATGCAGCTGCCGCTAAAGGTAAGCACATCGATTCATTCGTGGTGCGCAAGAGTGAGAAGCAACATGGATTGCAACGTCGCATCGAAGGACCAGATGTCGCCGGACGTCGCGTACTTGCGGTGGAAGATACTTCAACTACTGGTGGCTCTGTGCTTACTGCAGTGGAAGCACTTCGCGAAGCTGGTGCTGAAGTAGTGGGTGTCGCTGTCATTGTGGAACGCGGGGCAGCACCTGCTATTAAAGAAGCCGGATTGCCTTACTTTGCAGCCTACTCACTCAGTGATTTAGGACTTGATTAAGACTTATTCTTTCGCTCTTTGATAAATCCAAGGAGCAGAGGCAAGATGCTAATCACAATAACGACGGCCACAATTGGTAGTAAATATTTCTCGATAGATCCTTTGAGTTTTTCACCAAGTAAGTAACCAAGAATGATGACGCTCTCAGTCCAGAGGATTGCGCTAATAACGTTCCACTTTAAGAACGTGGCTTTGGGCATTCCAATAACTCCGGCAATGGGATTGATCAACGTGCGCACGACGGGCACAAATCGCGCAAGTATTAAGGCTTTGGCATATCCGTAACGAGCGAGAAAGTCTTCAGTCTTCTTTACACGATCTTGAGAAAAGATACGACCATCAGGGCGAGCAAAGAGTGGTCGCCCTAACTTCTCGCCGATATTGCGCCCCACTTGAGAACCTACGATGGCGGCAATCGGTGCGCCAATCATCAGCGCTGGCAGACTCAACTGCACTCCCACAGCTTTCATAGCCACACCCGAGGCAGCGACCCCGGCAACAAAGAGCAGCGAATCTCCAGGAAGGATGAATCCGATCAGCAATCCCGTTTCAGCGAGCAACACCATGAAGACGCCCACGAGGCCGAGGGTTTCAACGATGGATTGCGCACTCAATGGGTTCACCCGCTCACCTTATCCACAGCGCTCTCGAGAATCCCAAAAAATATACATGTACCGATATAAAAAGAGGTAGAATAGTTCCATGAATACTGGGCAACTCATCAAAGAGGCGCGCGTAGACGCCGGGCTCTCCCAAGTGGAACTAGCCATTCGAGCTCGAACGTCGCAGCCGGCTATTGCGAAGTACGAGAGCGGGGGAGCATCTCCATCGCTTCGAACATTGGATCGAATCTTGCGAGCTGCAGGGGTTCGACTAGAACTGAGCACCACACCCATGCGTTCAAATCCACGGTTTGACGGGGAACTCTTCTCTTCGTTGCAAACCCACCGAATGGAGATTCATCGAATTGTGAAATCGCATGGTGGTGAAAATGTTCGAGTATTCGGCTCAGTCGCTCGCGGCGAAGAATCTGCAAGTAGCGATATAGATCTCCTTATTGATCTTGACGTTGCAGAAAAAGGATCTTTCGCCTTGATGAGTATCGAAGAAGAGCTTAAAGAACTTTTGCAACGCAAGGTTGACGTTGCTCCTACTCATTGGTTGAAGCCACACATCCGCAGGAAGGCTTTGGCGGAGGCGATTAGCCTTTGATTAATTCAGCAGTGCGAGAACGCCTGCTACATATAGAAGAATCGATATTAACTATTCGTAAGATCGAAGTAAGAATCTCGAAAATAGATCTGGACGACGATCTATATCTTGTTCACTTTCACGCCTTGCTCTATAACCTCATTACGTTGGGAGAAGCTGTGCGAGCTAAAAGGAGTGAGATCACAACGCTCGCACCTGATATTCCATGGGAAAGAATTGTGAATCTGCGCAACCGTTTAACTCACGAATACTTCACAGTTGATGCTCGTTTCATTTCTGAAACATTAGGAGATCCACTCTCAGCACTCGAACGCAGGATTCCCGAGCTTCTCAATCAATAGTCGAATTACTTGTTTAAGAACTCGGCTGCGGTAGCGCTGGAGTCACGTAAGAAGAGTGTGCAACGGTCGTGCTCTTCACTCTCACCAATCGAACCCGCAGCCCGACCGAGTGCATGAACAGCGCGCAGCCATCCGCGGTTTCCTTCGTGTTCCCACGGAACCGGTCCGTGTCCCTTCCAACCATTTCGACGCAAGAGATCAAGACCACGGTGGTAGCCGGTGCGCGCGAAGGCGTAGGACTCGAGCACTCGACCTTGCGCCCATGCGTCATCTGCCAGCATTGCCCACGGAAGAGGTGAGGCCGGGAAGGCTTTCGCTACTTCATCTGCTCCCTTGCCAGCCGCGAAAAGGGCATCTGATCCGTCGCTGGGGATATGGGTGGGAGGTGGGCCGCCGAAGAGATCTTGTCCAATAGTCATGAAACCATCATGGCCTACTTTTACGCTCGGATGAGCCAGTAACCACTCAGCTCGAGGGGGTAAAAGCGTCGAAACGCTTTCGCCCGAAAGGCCTTGAACGGGATATAGTTAGGCAAGTGCCAGCCATAGTTATCGTCGGAGCCCAATGGGGCGATGAAGGCAAGGGCAAAGCCACAGACCTTCTCGGTGATCGCGTCGAATATGTAGTTCGCTATCAAGGTGGTAACAACGCAGGACATACCGTCGTCATCGGCGAACAAAAGTACGCACTCCACCTTCTTCCCTCCGGAATCTTGAGCCCATCAGTGGTGCCCGTGATTGGAAACGGCGTGGTGATCGATCCTGGTGTGCTCCTTGAAGAAATTAAAGGTTTGAACGAACGCGGCATTAACACCTCAAAGCTTGTGATTAGCGCGAACGCACATCTCATCACGCCGTATCACCGCACGATCGACAAAGTCACCGAACGTTTTCTTGGAAATAACAAGATTGGTACCACTGGCCGCGGAATTGGTCCGGCCTACGCAGACAAGATCAACCGCATTGGTATTCGTGTACAAGATCTCTTTGATCCCAGCATTCTGGAACAGAAAATCGAAGCCGCTCTACGCGACAAGAACCAAGTCCTTATTAAAGTATTCAATCGCAAGGGCATGGAAGTACAACAGATCGTCGATGAGTACTTGGAGTACGCAGATATTTTGCGCCCATATGTCACCGATACATCGCTCTTACTGAATCAAGCGCTCGCAGCTGGGAAAGTTGTACTCCTTGAAGGATCGCAAGGAACTCTGCTCGATGTTGATCACGGCACTTACCCATTCGTGACATCTAGTAATCCCACTGCAGGTGGGGCATGTGCAGGTTCTGGAATCGGACCTACAAAGATCACTCGCGTTATCGGAATCTTAAAGGCGTACACGACTCGCGTGGGTTCAGGCCCATTCCCCACTGAACTCTTCGATGAAGATGGCGAAGCCCTTCGTCGCATTGGTGGCGAAGTCGGTGTCACTACTGGCCGTAATCGTCGTTGTGGTTGGTTTGATGCACCGATCGCGCGCTATGCAACGCGCGTGAATGGGCTTACAGATTTCTTCCTCACCAAGCTCGATGTACTCACTGGGTGGGAGAAGATTCCCGTCTGCGTTGCCTACGACATCGATGGCACGCGCGTGGAAGAAATCCCCACTACCCAAACGGATTTCCACCACGCCAAGCCGATTTATGAATACTTGCCAGGTTGGAAGGAAGATATTTCGAAGGCTCGCAGCTTGGAAGATCTCCCTGCAAATGCACGTTCCTACGTGCAATACCTCGAAGACATTTCTGGGGCACCAATGAGTGCGATTGGTGTTGGCCCCGGGCGTGAGAAAACCATCGCAGTTCGCGATCTGGTTTCATGACTG
>JAPLBA010000099.1 GCA_026393015.1 Actinomycetota bacterium | reverse complement strand
TCGACGCTTTCGCCGAGCCGGTTAGCTATTGATCTTCTCTCTGCCCTTGCTTCACTTGCGCCCTACCTCTTGATCGGAGCCGCTTTTTCCTGGTTCCGCGTTTATCGAAAGGAACTAAAATTTTGAAACGAGTAAGGCGAGCAGTGGTGCGATAGCAAGGGCTGGCAACAAATCCCCAATCGGAATGTGTCGAATCTTGAGAAGGCGAAGAGAAATTCCAGCAAGCATTAACCCACCTGTAGCTGTCATAGCTGCAATCTCAAAGTCACTCATTATATTTCCAAGCAACCATCCAAGGAGTGTCCAAGCGCCTTGGTAGAGGCCAACCACAATTGCTGAAGCTGCCACCCCCCAACCAAGTGAAGCTGCAAATGCCATCGAGGCAAAGAAGTCGAGTGTGCTCTTAAGGAGGAGTTGGTCGATGCCCTTACCCAGACCATCACTCACACTTGCAAGAATTGCCAGTGGACCCACTACAAAGATAAGTGACGCAGTTACGAAACCTTCGACAAAATTCCCATTCTCCTGATTTCCGAACTTACTCTTCAAAGTTTCGCCAATGTTGTTGAGACGATCCTCCAAGCGAAGCAGAGAACCAATAATGCCGCCGATCAATAGTGCACCAAGCACAATCAGCAGTGCGCCGCTTCCCACCGCCTTTTTTAGCGCAGGAGAAGCCACCTCTGAACCTGCACTAATCGCAACCACTGCGGTAATGAGTCCAAGTACGTCAGTGATGACATTTCGGGTGCGTTCCGGCAAACGCGAACCCAGACTCACGCCTATCGCGGTCCCCAAAAGGATCGTGACGATATTGATGACCGTGCCGATACCACGAAACATGAATTACGTCTTCCCTGCGGCCCGAAGATCCTTGCGAAGTTCTGCAGGCAGTGAGAAGAGAAGTGTTTCTTCTGCTGTAGTTACTACTTCAACATCTCTAAAATCGTAGTCTTTCAAAAAATCAAGAAGGTCTGTCACTAATATTTCAGGTACTGATGCTCCTGAAGTGATTCCAATGGTTGTAACCCCTATAAGCCACGCCGGATCGACTTCGGCTGCATAGTCCACAAGATAGGCAGCATTTGTCCCTGCCTCTAAGGCCACTTCAACCAAGCGCACTGAATTTGAGGAATTCTTAGAACCCACCACAATGACTAGTTCACACTTCCCTGCTATTTCCTTAATTGAAACCTGGCGATTTTGAGTTGCATAGCAGATGTCATCACTTGGTGGATCAACGAGCAATGGAAATCGCTTGCGCAATGCGGCGACAGTAGTAAGAGTTTCATCAACACTGAGCGTTGTTTGAGAAAGCCAGGCTACTTTGCTCTCGTCACGAACTTTGATGTCTGCAACGCCATCCACACCATCAACCAGGATTACATTATCTGGTGCTTCTCCAGCAGTTCCTACTACTTCTTCATGGCCTTCATGGCCTACAAGCAGAATATCGAAATCATCTGCCGCAAACCGACGCGCCTCGTGGTGCACTTTTGTAACGAGTGGACAGGTAGCATCGATCGTTTTGAGAGAACGCAGCTTCGCTTCTTCGTGGACTATTGGCGCAACTCCATGGGCAGAAAAAACCACGATGGAACCTTCTGGAACTTCGTCGGTCTCTTCTACAAAGATTGCTCCGCGACGCTCCAGAGTTTCAACCACATGCTTGTTATGAACTATTTGTTTGCGTACATAAACGGGAGCGCCATGCACCTCTAGAGCCTTCTCAACTGACTGAACCGCGCGATCGACCCCTGCGCAGTACCCACGGGGGGCGGCCAGCAATATCTTTTTGCTCATTGTCACAGAGTACGGCCCTCTCACGGCTCTAGCGAACCCAGGCAAAGAGCCGGCGACGCATCAGAATCATGAGTACCCCGCTCATGAGCACAAGCAGCAGGCTTAAGGAGAGCGCACTCGCCGGATCGGCTTCGAGCGCAGCGTAGATGGCTGTAGGCATCGTGCGCGTAAGACCTGGGAGTGACCCAGCAAAAGTAATAGTCGCGCCAAATTCGCCGAGCGCGCGTGAAAATGCAAGTAGCGCGGCAGCGGCAATACCTGATGCTGCTGAAGGAATAGCAATACGCAAAAAGAGCACGCCTTCACTCGCCCCATCGGCCCTGGCCGCATCAATCAAATCACGCGGCACTTCCAGGAACGCACCTTCGGCCATGATGACCACGACGGGAAGCGCGACAAAGAGTTGCGCAAAGATAACCGCAACTAAGGTGAACGGAATAGAGAAGCCAAAGAAATTAAAGAGCACACCGCCAAATAACCCTCGGCGACCCCAGGCCACCAACAAAAGTACTCCTCCGACCACCGGCGGCAGCACTAGTGGAATTGCCAGGACAGGACGAAGCTTTCCCCACTTATTGCTCGTTGCCATTAAGAATGCCAGCGGTAGTCCCACAATGAGCGAGATGACTAACGAAAGAATTGAAGCGAGGAGAGTGAGTTGAATGGCACTCCAGTTTTCGCTTGTGAAGACATGAGCAAAAAAGTTTCGCCATTCAATACGAAAGAGCAGTGCGATAAAAGGCAAGCCGACAAAGAGCAGTGCCACGATCGCGAGGACCTTAACAAGCGAGGTCGATACCGACTTACGC
>JAPLBA010000104.1 GCA_026393015.1 Actinomycetota bacterium | reverse complement strand
TTCGAGGGAGGTGAGTTTTGCGCTGGTCACGGTGGGCCTTCCTGCTCAAGGCTTTGATCCTAGTCCGAGTATTCTTCTCTCATGCGGTTTGCCCCCGACTTTGTGATTGAGTCTGATCGCCTCTTGATTTTTGCAGTGAGCATTGCCGAATATGACAAGCTCTCTGTGGATCGGTCGGATCCAACTCTCTGGGTTGATCGAGGGGTCCATAATTCATGGCGCCATCTTCTAGATTCACCTGGGCCGCTTGTTCATCGCATTCCCAGAATTAAAAGGGATCCTTCACTCGTCCCATATTTGTTGCGCATGGCGGTCTTGAAATCAACACGAGAGATTATTGGTAGCGCTGGGTTCCATGATGGACCGGACGAGAACGGCATGATCGAAATTGGGCTGGAGATCGTCGAGGCCTATCGGGAGCAAGGGCTCGCACAGGAGCTATTGACTGCTATGTGGGATTGGGTGGTGCATGAGCCGCGGGTGAAAACGCTGCGCTATACCGTCAGCCCGGATAATTTCCCATCGCAAGCCATCATTAAGAAATTTGGTTTTGCATATTGTGGTCAACAGATAGACGAAGAAGATGGTCCGGAAGATATTTATGAGATGTCTGCCGATACGTATCGCCGTTTAAAGGCAGGCTAAAACTTTTGTAAGTACTCGTCTTTTTCAAGTCGCCAGATATTTCCGCGTCCGGTCTCACCCGGGGCCAGAACTTCACGATCTACTTCAGCAATCTTGATGAATCCAAGCTTTTCAGGGATGCGTCCGCTCGGTACGTTTGCCACGTCGTGCTTGATCTCCACGTGAGTGATCTCTGGCATCGCGAAGGCAATCTTCATTCCCTGAATGACTGCCTCCGTGGTGTGTCCTTTGCGTGCTTCGCTGGCTCGACACCAATAACCAATTTCCAAACCCCCTGGTCCGATGCGAGGGTGGAGGCCAATGACGGCTAAGAAGTGATCACCTTCAAAGAAGCCGAAGTGGAAATCCGCCCCACTTTCAAAATCGTCGATCCATTTCTGAATAAGAGGTGTGCGCTCTTCCAGAGATAGGGCGGCGGAGCTACGCGCCCATGGCATGAACGGCGCAAGGTGATCATTACTTTCAATCACACCGGCATGGAATTCCGCAACATCGCTCAGTTTCCAGCGGCGAAGGGCGGGTGACATGTCGGTTATTCTACGATGAGGATTTTCAAAAAGGTATTCCAGGAGTCGCCCCGTTACGGCAGGAATTCTGGGGTAAGTTAACCTTTAACGGAGAGGGGAACTGATGCGCGCTTCACGCCGAGCAGTCGTGGTGGTATTCACGGTATTAGCTCTCTTTAGTTCAGTTTCGATCTCCTCCGCATCGAATGGCGACACGGTTGCCCAGCCTTCGGGAACGAAGAGATTCATCTTTGAAGAACCCGGTGGCGGATATTCGAACTTTTCTCATATCACCGGGTCGACTTATAAGAATGGGCCTGTCACAGATTTCAGTTGTAACTCACCAGATGATCCGACTTGTGCGGGGCTCCCGAACTTGATGCTCAATCTTATTGTGCCACCATGCACAGCATCTTCTCTCCCGACGGACATGTGTGTGAAGGGTCTGGAAATTGCTAATGCAGCGGGAGTCCTCGAGCCGGCCGTGTTTGATCATGAAGTAGATACGCAGAAGATTGCCGCGAGCGCCAAAGCGAAAACACCTGCGGGCGGTGGTACCAGTATCTGGAAGAGCGCGTCTGGCAATCACTTGGGTGGTACAAATAGTTATGGCGTGAGTATCAATATCCGATACAACATTGATTTCAATCCGAAAACCTTTCAACCCGGCATTGGATATGTATTCTATTTCAACGCAGCCGTCGTTCCGTTTACATATAAGGATGGGGCCTATAAGCCAGTCTCTTGGTTCAAGGACACAGTTGATCCACGTGGCTTCATTTATATGCAAAATAACGCACCTGGTTGTGAATGGACCGAGGTTGGAAAATGCGCGGTTCGAAGTGAGTTCCAATTGGATCAGAAAATTGCGCTTACGTTGCAGATGGACAGCCGCCTCACAGGATGGCTCTTTGGGCGCATGAAAGATGTTTCTATCGGCTTTAATGCACTTACTCCGACCACTAATTTGATTCGCGTCGAATCAACCTCGATAGATGTGCCTACGGGTTACGCAGATTTCACTAGCGAGCAGATCACTAAAGATCCTGATCTTCAAAAAGTATTCGGTAACTGCGGTGGTGTGGGGGCACCATGCATAATCCAGCGTCCGCAGGGAGATCGAATGAATTGGGATTTTGCTGGCACCGATCCATCGATGGAGATCGCAAGTATCAAGGGCAAGGGATACGCAGACATTCTCGCGCCGTATTTGAAAACTTTTCCGGTGCGCAATTCTCAGTGGAATTTGCAAGGCCTCACACAAAGTGGCTTCTCTCAAGGGCAGTGGAAAAACTGTTTTGGAGACACCACTAAATTTCAAGGCATTGTCACCACCAATGCCATGGTGTACGACCCGAGCCCCCCTTCATATGTAGATGATGCGTTGACATATAAAGTTGCTGGCGCTCACGTGGGATACGACCAAGAAACGGTATTTAAGGGGACATACGACTTAGCGATTAGGTCTGAGGCGGTTCGCTGTCTCTACAACTTCACGAGTGCTCCCATCAAGGTGACAGTCTCAGTCACCTCAAGTGATGGAACCTCCCAGAACGTGGCAACTGAAGCGGTTCAAGAGAAGGACGGTTGGCTTACACTGCGCGCACGAAACTTCACTTTCTCTGCGCCCACCATTCGCTTAAAGCTCTCCCAAGAAGCAGCTGTTGCACCAGTTGTTAAGCCCGCGCAACCGAGCGCTCCGACGACGAAACCTGCTACGGCTCCGGTTGCTACTGCTCCCACCGCGGTCATGCCTTCGGCAGCGAAAAAGAGCACCATCACTTGCGTGAAGGGCAAGACGGTAAAGAAGGTCTCAGGGACCACTCCGAAATGCCCAGTGGGATATAAGAAGAGTGCCTGAGAGGAAGACCGGCTCTCGCCACCCAATTCATGTAATCGAGGACTATTATGTGAGCGTGCCAGTCATACGCCGGGGAATATTGCGCATTCTCTTGGTCCTCGCCATGGTTTCCGGGCTCTTTGTTGTTCCGCAAGCCAGCCAAGCTGCTGGTATCCGCATTACGGTTTCGATTCGCGTCTGGATCACCATTACCTCTACCACGACGCGAACTTCCTCGCCACCAGCGGAAGCTTCGCTCTCGCCCACGAATGTTCAAGTTGTTCCTGGCACTACAGGTTCATCCTCTGCGGTGATTTCTTGGAATCCTCCAGATTCTGGCGCACCTAGCGGTGGATACACCGTGCGACTCTCTACGTACAACAAAACGGCGATACCGGAAAATGGCGGAACTTGGAGTGAGTATAAATACGATGCGGCTAACAATGTAAATGAAATGCTAGTGACAGATATTGCTCCTAGTTCCCTCTATCAAGTGAACGTTACCGCAAATGATGGATACGGCACTCACTACTCTGCGACGTCAAATTTCTGCTCGGCCAAGTACTACGCCACGGATGCCGGATGCATTCTCACAATTGCGGCTACCACAGGAAAAAGTTTAACAATTCCAAGTTCGTCTATTGATCCCACATCGGCAACGTGGAGCTTGCCAGACAAAGCGGTGAAAAGTGGTGCGATCGATGTAACCTGGTCTGCGGCAGATAATGTCAATTCATATCTGGTGCAGTGGAATGGATATCAGTATCCTATCGAATACGGTGAAAAGAGCGTTCCGGCTGGTACAACTAGCACGACTATTTCAGGACTGACGGGCAGCAAGCTCCACTACATTAAAGTTTTTGCCCTCGGCGGAAATGGTGGTTACTCTGAGTCAAACAACATAACTGCATACTCAAGTCCAGGTGCAACTTCAGCACCAGTGCTTTCTAGGGGCACAGACAGCTGTATCGGGGTTGGTGATTTTGTTGTTATCAGGATTAATTCACAAACTCCACTTCAATCGGATATTAATCGGGCACAACCTCAAAATGTATCCATCAAACTCTCTACCAAGGCCTTCCTCACCAGATTTCGAAAAGAGGGCGCTACTTCTTGGCAGAACGCAGACGTGGCGCTCAAAGATAAAACACGATGCTTCACAGACTCGCCGTATGAATCGGCGTATCCAGATCCCAAGGAGCTTCGGGCGTACTTCCTGCCGGATGCCACTTCAAATTTTGAGTTCCAGGTATCAGAGGTTTCCAATACCCCTAGCGGTGGAGCGGTAGCAGGGGATTGGTCCTACAGCGTCTGGTTTGGACCTAACGCAGTGGCCTTGAATCGAAATGTGGTTGTAAAAGAGGGTAGTGACGGGCTTGCGCAGAGAGAAAACGCTAGCGCTGTTGCGAGATACAACGCCTACAAGACTTACCTAGCTAATGTGGTGGCTGCGCAGAAAGCTGCTGCACCAGTTGCGACGCCGACTACTGCGCCTACGAATACGACACCTTCGACGACTACACCATCGACTTCAACACCTTCGACCACTACACCTTCGACGTCAGGAAGCACTCCCACTCCGACGACGGCTGGTAGCGGTGGGTTTGTAGCGTCATACAACGACAAATGCACTCGCGCCCCAGACGCGCCCATCGTGACGTACAAACGGGCCTCTGGCTCGTATGTGGTTTTTAACGCCACAGTTGCGAGTACGGGTATGCCGGCGACTAACCTCAACTATCGAACTACCGAGTGGAATGGCACGACTCAAAAATGGGGCGAATGGTCGAAGATCACTACGAATTTTCTGGCTGAGGCCTCGGCTTACATATTTAGCTCGGGTGAGACTAAGCGTGCATCTTTTGCTGTTTATGCGTCCAACAAGTGTGGTAATTCTGCCTACGTGAAAGAGTCATCAAACTCTGACGGCATACCGATTGACGAAGACTCCATTGCCAAAGATTATCGCTACTTTTTGTTGGAACCCGCACAGTCTGGAATTCAGATTAGTGAATTAGCCAAAGCAAAATCTGGCGCAGTCGTTTCGGCGACTTCTGCTTCCCTAAATGTATGCTCAGTTAATACTGGCAAACTCGTACTCTTAAGCTCAGGTACCTGTGAGTTGAAATTTACCTCGCCTGACACCGATTACATTGCTGGCGGAAGCGCTACGAATACGTACACGGTCCTTAAAGGCACGAATAAGGTGACTTTCAATTACGAAAGTTCGGGCGTCCGGATAACAGTGAAGGAGCAGGAGCAAATTAAGGAAATACTTAAGGTAGCGGACGCGTCCTCTCCGAACCCTGCGAAACTCACAATTACGAATTTCTCTTCCCAAAACTGTGATGTCTCATTGGATCCCACCACGCCAGGAGTACTTGTCGTTACGGGCAAGAAGATTGGTTACTGCGGAATCTCGGGAAAGGCCTCTGACACTCCGTTGATGAATGCGGTCAGCTTTGATCTTGGGGTTTATGTGGTGGAGAACCCAAGGCTTATCGCAGAGGCTAAGGCGAAGGCAGAAGCAGATGCGAAGGCTGCTGCAGAGGCGAAGGCCTCAGCAGATGCGCAAGCGGCGGCGGCAGCGGCAGCAGCGAAAGCCAATAAGAAGGTCACCATTACATGCGTCAAGGGGAAACTCACGAAGAAGGTGACCGGAGCTGCGCCTAAGTGTCCCGCGGGCTACAAGAAGAAGGTTTAATAGATCGTATGGCTCTTGATGTGCTCGGAAGGTTCGCCATCCTGGCAATCCTCTGGGGCGCTTCCTTCTTAATGGTGCTTCGTGTGGTCGCTGGGTTCGGTTGGATCGGCGCTGTCTCCATCCGGTCGCTTATCGCCAGCGCGCTCTTGCTCATTATTGCTAAGGCGATGCGCCGCAGGTTGGACTTCTCCATCGGATATTTTCCGTTTCTGGTTCTCGGCGTCACCATGGTTGCCATGCAGCTCATTGGGCTTTCCTTTGCCGTGCCACGTATAGGGACCGCAATGACTGCCATTCTTGTGGGCGCCATCCCGCTCTTCACTTCAGTCATTGGTCGATTGATGGGTATCGAACAGATGAGTCGCCACGGAATTGTGGGTCTTGTTCTTGGGTTTATCGGAATCGTCTTGCTTGTCGGTTTCCCTTCCGGGGAAGTGACCGCACGTTTCGCTATTGGCGTTGTTGTCTGCACGGTCGGGTGTATCGCCGCTGCCTTCGCGAGTAATTATTCGAAGATGCGGATGTCTGAGGTGGGGTCATGGGAGCAAGTGATTGGTGCTTTCTTTTTTGGGGGAGTGGTAACGGCCCCGTTGCTCATCTTCGTCCCGTTTCGTCGCGTGCCAATTCTTGGTGATTGGCTTAACATCGCGCTCCTTGCCGCGCTCTGCAGTTCACTCTGTTACGTCATCTACTTCAAGCTGGTGGCGCGTCTGGGGGCCACTAAGGCAATCAGTGTTGAATTCTTGGTGACGGTCGTGGCGGTACTTATTGGCGCCCTCTACCTGCACGAATCGATTTCTCTCATTCAACTTCTCGGTGGGGCATTAGTAATTCTTGGTTGCACCCTCATCCTCTCGCTCTTTAGCAGGCGCCTGGACTCTCGATGAACTTTCTGTGAATCACCGATTACTGGTGGATTTTTAACTTGCACTCTGATTCTGGAGTACTACTATCTCCGCAAGTAGAAGAGAGGTTGGGAGATGAACGAGGAATTTCTTGAAAAAGAAGTGGGACGTCGCGGTTTTCTTTTGGGGTCGTTGGCGAGCGCAATCACGGTCACCAGCGGTGGTCTCACTGGTCTTGTGCTGAGTTCAGGACCGTCTGCGGCCGCTTCGAAGTTCGTGGTAAACGTCATGGGTAGTTACTCCTTTACTGACGTCGCGACCGGTTGCAATGTCGCCGTTACTGTTAAGAGTGGGATTCGACGCATCGTGTCGAACGGTATTCCTAACCACAAGACCGGAGCTTTTCCCAACTCTGGTAATCCCAACACTATTTCTGCCCAGAAACAGGATTTCTCACTCTCTACCTCGCCCAAGATGGGAAATTTGCAGGCTGCGTCCATGGGAGCTGCCGCGGGTGTGGCTATCAACGGTGTCATTTTTGACCCAGGTACCGCGGAAGTCTTCAACAACGATCCGAAGAGTGGTTGGAATATCGAAGCATTCAATTCTTTTCGCAACCTCGGACTCGATTCAAGCAATGCTCACGTGCAGCCGACTGGTACCTACCACTATCACGGCACTCCCGTAGGATTGAGTCAACTCGTTACTCGCAGTGGCCACTCACCGTTGATTGGTTGGGCCGCTGACGGCTTCCCGATGTACCTCGATCGCGGGTACGTGAGAGCTAAAGATGCTAAGAGTGGGTACAAAACTCTCAAGTCTTCCTATCAATTGAAATCGGGCACGCGTGCTAGCGGGCCTGGTGGCACCTATAACGGTGATTACACCCAAGATTTTGAATACGTAGCGGGGAGCGGTGACCTTGATGCTGGAAATGGCAGGGTTCAAGTAACCCCCGAATTTCCTAAAGGAACATATTGCTACATCATCACTGCCGGATTCCCATACATAGCGCGACAATTTCGTGGCACTATTGCAACCGGATTTCTGAAACAAGGTGGACCAAATGGTCAACAAGGCGGACCGCAAGGTGGAAGTCAGGGAGGTCCACAAGGTGGTAATCCCGATCTAGTTGCGGCTGCGAAGAAGCTCGGTATTTCTGAGCAAACGTTGCGTGACGCACTTGGTCCGCCGCCCCCTAACCTTGTATCAGCCGCGCAAAAGTTGGGCATCACCGAAAGTGCTTTGCGCGCAGCCCTAGGAATCTAAAAGTATCTCTACTTTTGAGCCGTTTCAGCATCACTCTGGTGGCTATTGAAGTACTGTGCTCAGATGCTGAAATCCCGAAAAGTCCTCCGCAGCGCTCTTGTGATGTTCCTGCTTGCAAGTAGTGCAACTCTCATCACTCCTGCGCGCGGAGTTGATACCCTCTATTACGGATTGCTTGACTACAAAATTGTCACATCTACTGGCACGTTTCCCTGGATTAAGTGCAGCAACGTCAACGATTATAAAGGAGAAGTGACGCTCCCACCGACGGTTGATCTTGCAAGTGCACGAGTAGAGTTTACGTTGACTCCTAACGCGACTGCGTCGGTTGATAGAGTGCCACAACAGAGTGGTGGTCCGCTCCCGCGTACGCAAGGCAAAATGACCTACATGATCACGGATGGAATCAATACTTCGTTCCATCAGATAGAGATTAATCCACAAGTTAGCTGCACTACGCTTCCCAATTTGCAACCGCAACAGGTGAAGCCAACTGATGGTAAAGCTCCCTCTGATCAGGTCCCAACGAATGGAAAGTCGAAGAATGGAAATACTCTAAGCGGTGGCGCGGATATGACTTGCATGCCGTCACAAAGCATAGGTGGGTACACCTGGATATTCGAATATCGCTCGATGCATTACACCCAATCCTCCAAAGGAAAGTCGATGCTGACGTATGGACCGTCGGAGGTAAAGAAAATTACGAAGTGGGTCGCTTACCATCGCACTGGTTCAGGTTCGAAGTGGAAGAAGGCCACTTACCCCGGCACTGCCAAGGGGTTTAAGGTAACGGGCTCGAGTAACGGTATTGAGTATGGAGTGGTGGGCTTTATCGGAAATGAGCAGGTGTGTAACGAGGGATATCCGGGCAGCTTGGGCAGCGAAATGAGTCTTGGCTTTGCAGGGGCTTACAACGATGTCGCCTACAAAGCCGCAATGGCCAAAGCGGACGCTGACGCAAAAGCAGATATTGCCTGGGAGGCAAAACAAGCCAGGATTGTGTGCGATCCCAACGGAAGTTGCCCGTTAGGAAGTACCGGCCCCGGTGGTGGAATCATTTTCTACGATGCAGGAAGCAAGAAATCTTGGGGCCGATACCTCGAGGTGGCGCCAACGGATCAAGAGTGGTCTACCGCAGCGTCAGAAAATCCAGATTCTTGGTGCACCATAGGTGAGGGAAAGGGCAAAACAATCTTTGGTGATATTCAAGGAAGTGCGCTCAAGGGTAAGTTTGGAAGGGCGATAGGAACTGGAGCGAGTAACACGAAAGCCATGCGACAGAATTGCCTCGGAGGAGCCTCGGCAGCCACCAACGCATATGACGGTGGCACTAAAACGGATTGGTTTTTGCCATCGAAAGATGAATTGACGGCTTTGACCCAATACGCATTCAATACCAAATCCCTTGAGAAGAATAAATATTATCCGGGTTCTGGAAATACCAAGACTTCTTACTACTATAAAAAGTATCTGCGGGCGGGGCTGAAGAGTGCGGAAGGTGCTTTTTCACCACCCGAATACTGGTCTTCAACTCCGTACAACCCCAAAATTGATGGTAATAATGGGAGTTGCACTGCGTGTGCATGGGTGATGGAAGTTATGAATGGAAATATCTTTATATCGCCTTTCAGTACATTTTGGATCTCAGTGCGATTTATACGGTATGTGTGAGCGTGCATCCCAATGATTAACGTTCGTTCCATCACCGAATCAGACAAGGCTGCCTGGCTGCCGCTCTGGCATGGATATCTCACTTTTTATAAGACCGAACTTCCTGCTGCCCCAGCTACGAAAGTCATTGTCTTGTGGTCGAAAAGGATGGTGTTGTTCAGGGAATCACGCACTATTCGTTCCAAACATCGACGTGGGCGCCCGTTAACTATTGCTATCTCGAAGATCTCTTCGTCAATACAGAAGTTCGGGGTGGGGGATTGGGTAGGGCTTTGATAGATGCGGTCAAGGAGATCGCGATCGCTGCCGGATCAAGCCGCTTATATTGGAATACCGATCGCTCAAACGAGGTAGCGCGCAAGCTCTACGACACATATACGCAGGAGTCTGGAAAAGTTCAGTACCGGATCCCACTGCTCTAGAGAATCAGCTTAGTTCCGGGCGTTGGTGGACCGTACTGGGATCGAACCAGTGACCTCTTCGATGTCAACGAAGCGCTCTACCGCTGAGCTAACGGTCCGAGTTGCTATGTAGTTGTCTGGGAAATACTCGAGGTGGAGACGGGATTTGAACC
>JAPLBA010000041.1 GCA_026393015.1 Actinomycetota bacterium | reverse complement strand
TGGTTCTCTGGATCATCAACTAATTTCACGCCGGCGGCATCGCGGAGCACTGCTTGTGCAGCCTCACGATTAACGGGCTTTGCGAATCGGGCGTGCACGACAAGTGAGTGCGTAGTAACTACTGGAACGCGCACGCAGGTAGCGGAGACTTTAAGATCTGCAAGTCCCAGAATCTTGCGGGACTCATTGCGCACCTTTAATTCTTCCGATGAGTAGCCGCCTTCTTTAAGCGAACCAGCCCAAGGAATAACGTTCATCGCGAGCGGTGCTGGAAACGGTCCGTTGTCGGAGACAACTTTACGGAGATCTCCCGCTTCGTCACCTACATCTGTACCGGCAACTTCAATGAGCTGCTTACGAAGTGCATCGATACCTGCTTGCCCGGCACCCGATGCTGCTTGATACGAGGCCACTACTAATTCTTCAAGCACGTACTCTTCATGAAGCGCACCCATGGCAACGATCATGGAAAGCGTGGTGCAATTGGGGTTGCTGATGATTCCACGGGGACGATTCTTCGCCTCGAGTGGATTTACTTCAGGAACAATTAGCGGCACGTCTTTATCCATCCGGAAAGCACCGGAGTTATCGACGGCAACAGCACCGCGCGCAGCAGCAATAGGTGCCCACTCTGCCGAGACTTCATCGGGCACATCGAACATTGCGACGTCTACGCCATCGAAAGCTTCAGGGGTAAGCGCAATGACGGTGAGCTCTTCGCCGCGGCAAACGAGTTTCTTGCCAGCGCTTCGAGCTGAGGCGATCAGACGGATCTCGCCCCAGACGTCAGGACGATTGTGCGGCTCATCGTCCTGAACCTCCATAAACAACGGCCTCTACTTGATCGGAGTCAAGGTTGAATGCGGTGTGCGCGGCTTGAACTGCACGATCGAGATCAGACTCGCGACAGAGAATCGAAATACGGATTTCAGAGGTGGTAATCATCTCGATGTTGATACCGGCATCGGACATAGCTCCGAAGAGGGTGGCGCTTATTCCTGGGTGCGAACGCATGCCAGCACCCACCAGTGAAAGCTTGCCGATTTGGTCATCGTAAATAAGTGATTCGAAACCCACCTCGCCTTGAATCTTCTTCAAAGTGGCAACGCCAGTTTGACCCTCGGTCTTAGGAAGGGTAAATGAAATATCAGTGCGACCAGTAGCAGCTGCTGAAACGTTCTGCACAATCATGTCGAGGTTGATTGCAGCATCGGCGAGGCTACGGAAGATAGCAGCGGCCACACCGGGGCGATCGGGAACACCCACGATCGTGATCTTGGCTTCGCTGCGATCGTGCGCAACACCAGCGAGAATTGCTTGTTCCATGTCGGCTCCTTCTGGATAGTCTTTCACAACCCAGGTGCCTTCTTTATTGGAAAAAGAAGATCGCACATGGATAGGTAGGTCGAAACGACGGGCATATTCAACACAACGCAGGTGCAGAACCTTCGCACCACTTGCAGCAAGCTCTAACATTTCTTCGTACGTGACACTCTTTAATTGACGTGCAGCAGGAACGATGCGCGGATCAGCGGAGAAAACTCCATCAACATCTGTGTAGATCTCACACACATCTGCATCCAGTGCAGCAGCGAGTGCGACTGCGGTGGTGTCTGATCCTCCGCGACCAAGTGTGGTGATGTCTTTTGTATCTTGGCTCACGCCTTGGAAACCAGCGACGATTGCGATGGCACCTTGATCAAGTGCTTCTTGGATACGACCGGGTGATACGTCGATCACGCGAGCGCGTCCATGAGCAGAGTCGGTGATGATGCCTGCCTGGCTACCAGTGAAGGAACGCGCTTCGTGTCCAAGATTTGAAATAGCCATCGCAAGGAGTGCCATCGAAATACGTTCACCGGCGGTGAGCAACATGTCGAGCTCGCGCCCTGAAGGCATCGGCGAAACTTGATTAGCTAATTCAATAAGTTCATCAGTGGTGTCGCCCATCGCAGAAACCACTACGACCACATCGTGACCGGCGCGCTTGGTTGCCACAATCCGTTGGGCAACGCGCTTCATCCCCTCGGCGTCTGCGACGGAGGAGCCACCAAACTTCTGCACGATCATGCCCACAGCAAAAGAGTGGCGGACGTAGGTAAACTTTTCCACTTTATCTCACATTATGAGACGACACTTGTCTTACTATTTGAGACGATTTACGCTCAAGAGCGAGCGGAATTAGTGATCGAAGCTCCGGCGGCCCTCAAAAGCTCGTCC
>JAPLBA010000098.1 GCA_026393015.1 Actinomycetota bacterium | reverse complement strand
TGGGGCTCGTCTCGCAAGTTTTCACTGAAGCAGATCTAGCAACTCTCACCGGACACATCGCAATCGGTCATACGCGCTACTCCACCACTGGATCAAGCAAATGGGAGAACGCACAACCCACTCTGCGCGCCACTGATCACGGTTCACTTGCGCTGGCACATAACGGAAACCTCACCAACACCGGTGATCTGCTCGAAGTTGCGCAACGCCGCAATGTCATTATCTCGAGTGACATCACTACCGATACTGAAATCATGACCGCACTTCTTGCCGAGAACCTATCGCACAGTATCGAAGCGAGTGCGATGGAAGTATTGCCAATTCTACAAGGCGCATTCTCGCTGGTATTTATGGATGAACACACTCTTTATGCCGCACGTGATCGCAATGGTGTGCGCCCACTCGTGCTCGGTCGTCTCGATCGCGGTTACGTAGTCGCCAGTGAATCAGCGGCACTCGATATTGTGGGCGCCACTTTCGTGCGCGAAATTGAACCCGGTGAATTAATTGCTATCGATGAAAATGGTTTGCGTTCGCGTACCTTCGCAACCCCTGACCCCAAGGGTTGTCTCTTCGAATATGTGTACCTTGCGCGTCCCGACACCATCATTGCCGGCCGCAACACGCACGCCACGCGCGTAGCGGTGGGGGAGCGCCTGGCATATGAACATCCCGCTCTTGCAGATCTGGTGATCCCCGTTCCCGAATCAGGTACACCAGCCGCTGTGGGGTATGCCAAAGCCTCTGGAATCCCTTATGGCGCAGGGCTTGTGAAGAATTCCTACGTCGGTCGTACTTTCATCGAACCGAGCCAAACTATTCGCCAACTCGGTATCCGTCTTAAACTTAATCCACTCAAAGATATCGTCGCTGGCAAGCGCCTGGTCGTGGTAGATGACTCGATCGTGCGCGGTAATACCCAACGCGCCATCGTAAAGATGCTCCGCGAAGCCGGCGCCGCCGAAGTACATGTGCGCATCTCCTCTCCACCTGTGAAGTGGCCGTGCTTTTATGGCATAGATTTTGCTACTAAAGCAGAACTCATTGCCAACGGTTTAGATGTACAAGAAATCTGCAACTCCATAGGCGCCGATTCACTCGGTTATGTATCACTGGAGGGTCTCATCGAAGCCACCACCATTGCCGAAGATAAACTCTGCCGCGCGTGCTTTGATGGCAAATACCCCATCCCACTTTCCTCAATCGCATTAAGTGAAAGTGTAAAACTCGCATGAGTGAGATCTCCTACTCTGCGGCTGGTGTCGATATTGAAGCGGGTGATCGCGCAGTAGCACTGATGAAGGCATCCATCGCTAAAGCCACGCGCCCAGAAGTGATGGGCGGTATTGGCGGTTTCGCTGGGCTCTTTGATGCCAGCAAATTACGTAACTACGCAAAACCATTGCTCGCCACATCCACAGATGGCGTAGGAACAAAAACTGAAATCGCACGTCGCACCGGTTTTGACTTAGTGGTCTGCGGCGCCGAACCACTCTTTATGACTGATTACATTGCAGTCGGCAAAGTTGTTCCAGAAACCATTGCGCGCATCGTCGCCGGTATCGCCGACGGTTGCGCCATCGCAGGTTGCGCGCTCATCGGCGGTGAGACCGCCGAACACCCTGGCCTCATGGCACCCGATGAATTTGATATTGCCGGCGCGGCCACCGGAGTCGTTGATGAACCGCGCCTTCTCGGGGCTCACCTCGTCAAAGAGGGCGACGTCCTCATCGCGATGGCCTCCTCTGGCCTCCATGCGAACGGCTTCTCGCTCGTGCGCCACATTCTTGCTACCCACTCAATCGATCTCGAAGCCACTCACCCCGACCTCCCGGCCACCTGGGGCGAGCTCCTGGCAACGCCCACGCAGATCTATGCCAAGCCCGCGCTCGCGCTCGCTGCCCTGCCAGGCACCCACGCGATGGCGCACATCACCGGTGGCGGGCTCGCCGCCAACACCGCCCGCTCCATCCCCGCGGGGCTTCAGGCCGTGCTCGATCGCGCCACCTGGAACCTCCCACCGATCTTTGCCACCCTCTCCCAGATCGCCGGTCTCCCACAGGCCGAGATGGAGAAGACCTGGAATGTGGGTGTCGGCATGGTCGCCGCGGTGGCTCCCGAGAGCCTGGAAGTGAGCCTGGCCACTCTCACGAGCCGAGGCATTCACGCTTGGCACTCGGGCCAGGTTTCTCGCCCCGCCACCAAAGAGAGCTCACCGGGAATCCGAGCGCCCCACGCCGCGTTGGTAGGTAAGTACCGAAACCGGTAATCTTCGCGCACGAAGAATAGGCAGCTGGGCTACCAGCCAGGATGTAGAGGGGGTCGACGCCATGGGGCGCGGCCGAGCCAAAGCGAAGCAAGCCAAAGTTGCTCGCGATCTTAAATACAACAGTCAGGAAACTGATTTCGAAGCTCTCGCGCGCGAACTCCACAATGGCGGCGTGAAGAGCGACGATAACGAAGAGGAAGATCCGTACGCAGAGGGGAATTGGCGTCCACGGGCGTGATCCCTACACCGTACGTCGCATCACTTCGTATCTACGAACCGTTAGAGGCATTCCCTACTGGCGAGCGCGATCACTACAAATCGATTCCGCTACCACTTGATTCCAAAACAGAAGAACAACGTCGTGCGCTCGCAAACATCATTGCACCAAAGCCCCGCCAGATCGATGGCGCACACGTATTAGAAATCGATGGCGAACGTTTCGTCTGTCCCTGGTCGACTGCACTGCGCACATTCGATGCATTAGGAACCTTTAAGGGTTCACTCCCCTCATCAGTAACGCCATATTTTATTCCGCAAGATTTCGAACGCATACTTCTTAACACTGTGCACGACGCAGACGCACCGCCGCACGTAATCACTGAAACATGGATTATTCCGCCACGTTGGTTTGCTCTCTTTACTACGGAGGATCGCGCTCGCGGAGAGAGCTTTGATGGCCCGTGGACCGTGCTGCGTACACCGATTGCCAATGCACTTCGTCGCGTGAACATCACTTTGCAAACTGTGATGGGTGCGTTCGGACAGAGCCCAGTCACTACCGAGATTGAAGAACTCACCGAGTGGCTCGAACTCTTCCACCCGCGCTCCATCGTGGAATGCGATTACGGCGGGCTCGCCATCTACCTTGATCGCTCCCTCAAAGCAGATGGCCTGGCAGGCATCAACGACGACACTTCACTTGAAGACATTCTCTCTTCACTCGCCGGCCTTGCCTCCGGCGACGGAGTCGCTGCCGGGCGGGGCTATGAGCGCCTCATGACCCGCTGGCGCTCAGTTGCCGTGATGGAACACGCCACCTAAGCGATCAGTCGAGCAAATTCAAGAAGTCCAGAGTTTGCATACTGCTGTCGCAGTTCTTCGAGCGTCAAATGTGGGCGGATAAGTTGCTCAATGATCTCTCGAATTATGAGATTCATTTCCAGCGGATATTTTCTAATTAGCGTTGAAAAAAATTCATCTGGTGTGCACACCTTGCACTGCTCACCCACATCGCTAGCGGGAAAATCGCTTAAGTTATCCGTAATCAGAACATCTACCTGTCCTCCGCGAACTGCAGCAGAGAAGACGTGGTCACTCGGATCAGAGCCAAGCATCCGCGCGATAAGATGCTGGTAATAAGAAGGATCAATTCGCCCAAGCGGTGAGACAGATTTAATTGCTTCTATAAAGCCGTCGACTGCCTCCCTGGATAGCTTCTTCTTTTCAGAAAGCACTCGCGACAGCTCACTGAGCAATTCATCTGACCACGCGAGAGTGAAGAGATGCATGGCGCACGCCCTCAGTAGTAAATCTGCGAGTCGAATTCGGTAGAGCACGTTTGTGTCAGGGAAGACCAACATGATTCAAGAAACGCTAATAGTCAGCGCCAGCAGCGATGACATCGTTGATGGCCGCGCCAACGCGCTTGCCCGCAATAACTCGCTCTTGTTCAAACTCGACGATATCGCTCGTAGCTAGCAATTTATGTGAGCTTCCAGGTTTGTATGTGCAGTGGAGTCGACCTTCGTAGATCATTTTGTCGATGTACTGGCGTGAGACGCCGATCATTTCTGCAGCACCTTGCGGGCTGAGCATGGCAGTAAGTTTCGCTACTACGACGCCGCCATCGGAGATGCCATCGACAAGAGCCAAGGTGGCATCTTTAAGTTGTGGATTTGTAAGGCGCTCTGCTGCCTCTCGCAAGATGGCAGCATCGTTTCCTGAGGAGGTGTCGCTTGGGACTTTGGCTAGGCGCGTAGAACTCATGCACACAGAAAAGCATCTAACTGCCATAAATGCAACCATCTTTAACGCGCTGTGCAAAACGCGAAAGGGCGCGCTTCACACGTTGCTGTCACCCACACCTCAGGGTGGGTGGGGTGGGAAAGACCCCTTTCACGCTCAACTGGGCAGAAATAGCCGAAAAAAGCCCAAAAAACCTGAAAAAACCCTTGTCGCGGGGAGGTAAACCCTCCTAATCTTCGGAGAGATAAATACACCCCTTCGGGGCGAATCGGACAGTATCCAGCGGAAGTGCTGGAGGAAGGAGGAGCTCATGCCTAACCGCGCCACTGACGCCGAGCCGCTCCTCACCCCCGCAGAGGTCGCCACCATGTTCCGCGTTGACCCTAAGACAGTCACCCGCTGGGCCAAGGCTGGCAAGCTCACTTCGATCCGCACCCTCGGTGGCCATCGTCGCTACCGGGAGTCAGAGGTTAAGGCGCTCCTCAACTCGATCCCGCAAGGCCGCGACTAAATTCTTGGCCTCACTGATCCACCCGGCAGAACTCCTTCATTACTAGGCATAGGCTAAATACATGCGCGTTTACGTAGCCGGAATTCACGGCATGGTCGGCTCTGCCGTCGCGCGCCACTTCCGAGCCGAAGGTCACGAAGTCCTCGGCCGACCATCGCGAGAGCTCAATCTCCTCGACCGCGATGCCACCTTCGCCGAACTGAAGGCCACCCAACCTGATGCTTTAGTCATCGCGGCTGCAAAAGTCGGCGGCATTGGTGCCAACTCCACTTTCCCCGTCGACTTCCTCACAAACAATTTACAGATTCAAGGAAATCTCATTGATGGTGCACATGCCGCAAACATCGAACGCGTGCTCTTTCTCGGTTCGTCATGCATCTACCCGCGTATGGCGCCGCAGCCCATCGAAGAAGATTCGTTGCTTACTGGACCGCTGGAAGAAACCAACGAAGCGTATGCGATTGCGAAGATTGCAGGAATTAAATTAATCAACGCATACCGGAAGCAATTTGGTCGTCGCTGGATTTCAGCGATGCCCACAAACCTTTACGGGCCCAACGACAATTTTGATTTCGAATCAAGCCACGTGCTCCCCGCCCTCATCGCAAAGTTTCATGAAGCAAAGACCACAGGAAAAGATTCCGTCACTCTCTGGGGTGATGGCACACCCCTCCGAGAGTTTCTCCATGTCGACGACTTAGCTAAAGCCTGCCTATTACTTTTGGAAAAATATGATGACTCAGTCGCCATCAATGTGGGTTCTGGTAGCGAAGTTTCTATTCGCGAATTAGCAGAAATGATCCAGAAAACCATAGGTTTCACAGGGGATATCGAGTTTGATACGAGCAGGCCAAATGGAACCCCCCGGAAGATTCTCAGCATCAAGAGAATCAAGTCTCTCGGTTGGGATCCGCAGATCAAACTTGAAGAAGGCTTGGCAAGTACATATGAATGGTTTAAGCAGAATGCACTTTCTAAGGTCTAGTGGAGTGAGTATGGAGAGGAAATCATGAAGAGAGCTTTAATCACCGGTATCACCGGACAGGATGGTTCTTACCTCGCAGAGTTACTCCTCGAGAAGGGCTATGAAGTACACGGCCTCATCCGTCGCTCCTCCACCTTCAACACCTCTCGCATTGAGCACCTCTACAAAGATCCACACGATCCCACCAACAACCTGCACTTACATTACGGAGATGTCACTGATGGCGTTGGTATCAACAACCTCATTCGCGAAATCGAGCCACAAGAGATTTACAACTTAGCCGCGCAGAGCCATGTGAAGGTTTCTTTTGAGATGCCCGATTACACCGGCCAGGTGGATGCGCTCGGCACTATCCGGATACTTGAAGCCATTAGATCGGCAAAACTCGATTGTCGTTTCTATCAAGCATCAACTTCAGAACTCTTCGGTTCCACACCACCTCCACAAAACGAAGAAAGTAAGTTCCAACCTCAAAGCCCTTACGCAGCTGCCAAGCTCTATGCGTATTGGGTGGTGCGGAATTACCGCGATGCTTACGGCATTCACGCAACGAACGGCATTCTCTTTAACCACGAGTCACCGCGACGCGGCGAAACTTTCGTCACTCGCAAGATCACCATGGCTGCTTCGGCCATCAAAGCCGGCAAGCAGGAGAAACTCTTCCTCGGTAATCTCGATGCGATTCGCGACTGGGGTTACGCAAAAGAATATGTGGAGAGCATGTGGCTGATGCTCCAACAAGATCAACCCGACGATTACACCGTTGCCACTGGCGTGGGTGCCACAGTGCGAGATTTCTGCGAAGCATCGTTCTCACACCTCGGGTTGGATTACCAAGATTTCACTGTGGTGGAGGATCGCTATAAGCGGCCTACTAAAGTAGATGCCCTCATCGGAGATGCTTGCAAAGCTAAAGCCAAGTTTGGTTGGAGCGCCAAGACACACTGGCGAGACCTTGCCCAACTCATGGTGGATGCCGACATCACTAAAGTGCAATAGTCCGAATGGTGACCCCGAGTTTGCGATCTATGGTTGGCAATGCAATTAAAAAATTCCTATCCCTACTGCCTCAACCCGTGCTTGGTTCGATAGAACGATTAATGCAAGACGCACAAGGCAAAGGGTGGGGCGCTGCGACATTATCAAATGAAGTGCGGGCAATTAAAAAACTCCTCGGTGGTTCCTTTGAACCATCCGTAGCTTTCGATGTTGGTGCGAATAATGGGGAGTGGGCAGCGGAATTCCATGGCATTTTCCCCAACGCCAAAATATATTGCTTTGAACCAAGCTCCAGAGCCACTGAGGTACTTACCGCTAGATTCTCAAAAAATCCTTCAATAGTCTTAGAAAATATTGCACTTTCGGATCAAAACGGCGAGGAGACTCTCTGGTTTGATTCGCCAGGAAGTGGCCTCGCAAGTCTTGTAAAACGCGACCTTACGCAATTTGGAATCGATTATTCTTCGAGCGAATCAGTACAAGTCACTACTTTAAATAGCTATTGTTCCAAATACGGGGTTCTACCAGTCGTAATCAAATTAGATATTGAAGGAAACGAACTGAAAGCGCTTCAAGGCGGTGAGTCCATTCTTGAGAGCGTCCAAGTAATTCAATTTGAATTTGGAGGGACAAATATAGATTCTCGAACTTATTTTCGTGATTTCTTTCAATTTCTATCTACTCGCGGTTTTAAAATCTATCGCCTGGGACCAAGAGGATTAACACTAATAACTATCGCCCGAGAGGAAGATGAAATCTTTCGAGTTACTAACTACTTTGCATATAAGGATAAATAGAACCCAATATCTTCACTTTATGCTCAACGCGGGATAGCGGTCCACTCAAGTGGGCATAGGTCCTTGATCTCAGGACCGTTTAGAAACCATGGATCTGGATAGCAAACTGCAGATGTCCTCGAATGGGATAAAAACGCACCCCACCAGCTAAAAGTAGAGTTGGCAATCACATAAGCCTTTGCTAGTCGCATTACTTCCAGTACCTCTGCAGGATGAGTCCCATCAGGTTCCCGGATAATTCTAGCGCCATTAGTAAATGTCTCTCCCAAAAGAACTATCGCCCCTTCTGGTTCATCAGAGAATAGCCAAATTCTACCGTCTTCCCCGATGCTTCGTAAGTGTGCGAGTGCCTTTACGTAGTACTCACGAGGAGTAATTCCGAAGCCCTCACTTCGATAATCAGTTAATCGAATATGGACTGCGATCGGGTGCTCCTCCCTAGAGATAGCCTCCATTTCGCGGACCCAAGAGCTTGGATTTGTTAAAGCCAATTCAAGTAAAACCGAATACACACGAGGATTTGATGGGAAGCGATATGTTTGAAAGTAACCAAAGAGCGACCTGGGATAGCGTGACATAGAAAAATGATCGTCAAAACCCACCTCTTGGGGGGCGTACGCGATTCTCCACTGCCGTAGAGCAATAGATGTTATAACCGTGGCTCCTAGCCAGGTGATCAGTCGA
>JAPLBA010000059.1 GCA_026393015.1 Actinomycetota bacterium | reverse complement strand
TTCTCGCTTATCTGCGGGTAGTGAATAACCCCAATGATGAAGTTTCGCTGCGCCGCATTATTAATACGCCAAAACGTGGTCTGGGTGATCGAGCATTGGCATCCATCGACGCGTTGGCGCAGATGGAGCAGACCTCGTTCTGGCGCGCGCTCTGCCGAGCAAGCAGCGCGCCAGGTCTTCCAGCGCGCGCAGTCGCCACCATCGACTCTTTTACTTCAATGATTCATGCGCTGCGCACTTTGGTGGAGAGCGGACTTACCGCAGGAGTAGTCGCGCAAGCAGTCCTTGAGCAGTCGGGGCTTATTCAAGAATTGGCGGCAAGCAGTGATCCGCAAGATGAGATGCGCATCGAGAACTTAGAAGAGCTCGTCGCCGTGGCCCACGAGTTTGATGCCAACTTTGAATCTGATGCCGATCCAGATGTGGACCGGCCGACGCTACTAGCCTTTTTGGAGCAAGTCTCACTCGTAGCTGATGCCGATGAGATTCCAGATAACGAAGATGGCGTCATTACCTTGATGACACTGCACACGGCTAAAGGTTTGGAATTTCCGGTGGTCTTCCTTACGGGTATGGAGGAGGGGATCTTCCCGCACTCGCGCTCTTTGATGGAGCCCGGTGAAATCGAAGAAGAACGACGTTTGGCCTATGTGGGCCTTACGCGCGCTCGCGAACATCTCTATCTTTCGCGCGCATCGGCTCGCTCTACATGGGGTTCACCTAATTTCAATCCGCCTTCTCGCTTCCTCGAAGAAATTCCTGAGGAGCTCATTGAGTGGCGACAGGTTGCCTCAGCATTAAGTTCATCGCGTTCATCGAGTTCATCGAGTTCATCGAGTTCATCGAGTTCATCGCGTTCGTCGCCCAATCGGTTGGCCGGACGCGATCTGCCGCCGCCGTTACCGACGGGGAAGCGCACAGCCACCGTGGTAGATCTTGCTGCTGGCGATCGGGTCAACCACGACACCTTTGGCCTCGGCCGGGTGGTCTCGATGGCGGGCGCCGGAGAGAAGGCAGAGGCGACCATAGATTTCGGTTCATTTGGGACAAAGCGCCTGCTTTTGCGATATGCCCCTGTGGAAAAACTCTCATAATGGCTCGCCGGCTGGACTCCTAGCCCCCCTCTTTGGCAGGGTGGAGGGATAGGTCTTCGCTCGTCCGCGCCGAAAGGCTCGATCCCGCAGGGGGTGACATGTCGCAGCAGATTAAGTTTTCGAATCGTAAAGTCGTTCGCAAGGTGATCGCTCTCGGTGTGGCTCTCCCGGTAGCTGCCTTCCTGGTCATCTCTTCTACGTCAACTCCCAATTCCGCTGTTGCGCTGGAAGTTACTCCCACTGCAACCTCTGCCATTTCTACATCTCTTGTCGCCCACCCTGTTACCGGTGCCATCCCTTTTACTGGAGATTTCAAAGCGAAGAAACGGCTGGCCAAGATTGCTGCAGCTAAAGCCAAGAAGATCGCGGCGGCTCGCGAGCACTCTCGGCTTGTGAAGATTTCACGTAATTTCACGCGCCCAGTTTTGAATTACCGGCTTTCAGCTTCATTCGGTGCGAAATCTCGTCTATGGGCGCACCGTCATACCGGCCAAGATTTCGCTTCACCTTATGGTTCGAGAGTGCGCGCCGCTGAAAGTGGAGTCGTAGTTTTCGCAGGCTGGGATGGTCCATATGGTCGCAAGATCGCCATCAGCCATCCCAATGGCGTGCAGACTTGGTATGGACACCTTTCGCGGATTAGTGTGCATGTGGGTCAGCGAGTCAAAGTGGGTCAACGCATTGGCTTGGTGGGTGCTACCGGAAATGTCACCGGCACCCACTTACACTTCGAAGTCCGTAAATATGGTGTGCCAGTAAATCCAGTGAAGTGGTTACGATCGATGGGAATTTGGGTCTGATATGCGTCGTGTTGTAGTAGCAAAGCCAGGGCTTGATGGCCATGATCGTGGCGCCAAAGTTGTCGCGCGCGCCTTGCGAGATGCCGGTATCGAAGTGATCTACACGGGTCTCCATCAAACGCCGGAACAAATTGTGGAGACTGCGATCCAAGAAGATGCCGACATGATCGGACTCTCGATTCTCTCCGGCGCCCACCTCACCCTCTTCGAGCGCTTGATGACTCTTTTGAAAGAGCGTGACGCCACCGACATTCTGGTTTTTGGTGGCGGAATCATTCCGGATGCCGACATTGTCCTCCTGAAGGAAATGGGAGTTTCGGCGGTCTTTACGCCTGGCACCACCATGGACACCATCGTCGAGTGGGTTACTTCACACGTCCCAGCCTGACGATTGTTGGTTCCGCGCGATTCAAAGTCGCATAATTACCCAAGGTTTTCTTTTCTAAGGGAGCCCTAAAGGAGCCCTAAAGGAGCAACGTGGATCTATACGAATATCAAGCTCGGGATCTCTTTGAAAGTCACGGCGTTCCAGTGCTCAAAGGCAGTGTTGCTACCACGGTGGCCGAGGCGGTATCAGCCGCTGAAGAAATCGGTGGCGTTGTAGTAGTGAAGGCTCAGGTCAAAGTCGGTGGCCGTGGTAAGGCTGGCGGCGTCAAAGTAGCCAAGACGATTGATGAAGTTCGCGAGCATGCCACGAACATTCTTGGGATGGATATCAAGGGTCACACGGTAAACCGCGTGATGATCGCTCAAGGAGCCTCCATTGTTGAGGAGTATTACGTTTCAATTCTGGTAGATCGTGCACATCGTCAATATCTGGTCATGGCATCTACTGCTGGCGGAGTTGAAATTGAACAAGTTGCGCACGAGACTCCAGAGTTGCTTGCCATGGTCGGTATCGACCCGCTCAAGGGAATTGATCGCGCTCTGGCACTTTCTATCGTGCAACAAGCAAAGTTCCCATCAGATATTGAAGGTCAGGTCGCCGATGTATTGGTGACTCTCTGGAAGGTCTTCCAATCTGAAGATGCCACTTTGGTGGAAGTCAATCCCCTCGTAAAAACTTCGGATGGTCGCATCATCGCCCTGGATGGAAAAGTTTCACTTGATGAAAATGCTGATTTCCGCCATCCCGACCATGAAGCATTAGTTGATGAAAGTGCAACCGATCCTCTCGAAGTTGCCGCTAAGGCTAAGAACTTAAACTATGTAAAGCTTGATGGTGAAGTGGGAATCATCGGCAATGGCGCTGGCCTTGTCATGAGCACACTCGATGTGGTCGCCTATGCAGGCGAGAATTTTGGAGGAGTGCGACCCGCAAACTTCTTGGATATTGGTGGTGGTGCTTCGGCTCAAGTGATGGCCGACGGATTATCGATCATTCTCTCTGACCCAGCTGTGAAGAGCGTATTCGTGAACGTATTTGGCGGTATCACTTCTTGCGATGCAGTCGCGAACGGCATTGTGCAGGCACTTTCGATGCTGGGAGATAAGGCAACAAAGCCACTTGTTGTTCGGCTAGATGGCAACAATGTCCTCGAAGGACGCAGAATTTTAAATGAAGCAAACCACCCGCTTGTAGAACAGTCAGACACTATGGATGGCGCAGCTTCTCGCGCTGCTGAGCTCGCAGGAAAGGCTGGAAAGTAACATGGCAATTTTCCTCGATGGCAATTCACGCATTCTCGTTCAAGGCATTACGGGATCAGAAGGAACCAAACATACGAAGCGCATGCTCGCTTCAGGTAGCCAAGTTGTCGCTGGCGTTACTCCTGGAAAAGGTGGTCAAACAGTAGAAATCGAGGGCCATGCCATTCCAGTCTTCAACTCAGCGCAAGAGGCGCGCGCGGCTACGCAGGCTAATGTCAGCGTGGTCTTTGTACCGCCTAAGTTCACTAAAGGCGCCGTTATCGAAGCGGTCGATGCCAAGATTGAATTGGTTGTAGTTATCACCGAGGGTGTTCCGGTTCATGACTCGGCTGAATTTTTTGCCTACGCACAAGCGAGCAAGCACACGCGCCTTATCGGACCTAACTGTCCTGGATTGATTTCTCCCGGAATATCAAACGCCGGAATTATTCCCGCAGATATTACAAAGAAGGGACCAGTCGGGTTGGTCTCTAAGTCGGGAACTCTGACTTATCAAATGATGTATGAACTTCGTGATCTTGGATTCTCTACCTGCATTGGTATCGGCGGAGACCCCATTATTGGAACGACGCATATCGATGCACTTCGAGCATTTGAAGCCGATCCAGAAACCAAGGTGATCGTCATGATCGGTGAAATTGGTGGCGACGCTGAAGAACGGGCTGCCGCATTTATCAAGGAGCACGTCACCAAGCCCGTGGTCGGATACGTAGCTGGCTTCACGGCCCCCGAAGGTAAGACCATGGGTCACGCAGGCGCAATTGTCTCTGGTTCTTCAGGTACTGCCCAAGCAAAGAAGGAAGCTCTCGAGGCAGCAGGCGTACGCGTGGGCAAAACACCGAGTGAGACTGCTCGCCTTCTGCGCGAGATCCTGTAACAGTTTGCGGGTGAGTGGTCACCGCAATCCATATGGTTTAGCGCTTCAAGAGGCGCTGCGTGCCCTCACGCTTACTCTCGTACCAATCCTGCTTATTTCAATTCTCTCGTGGTCGTTTGCTGGAAGCCGTAACGGTCAACTTGGCGACGCGGTTCATGGTGGTGCCTGGATTTGGTTAGCCGCCCACAAGGTATTGCTCCACCTCTCTTTGCCACCTGGCGATATCGCTGGCCTTCTATGGTTCACCCCGCTCGGATTTTTGATCTTTCCAATTGTTGTTCTGCGGGGTGCCTGTAAGCGCATGGCGAAAGAAAGCTCTAATTACCGCGGAGGGCTCACCTTGCTCTCAACTACATATGGCGCACTCTTAGGAGTCGTCGCGTTGATTTCGGCGACTCATGCAGTTCGGCCTAATCCGCTGAGTGCCTTTTTTGCAGGGTTGCTTCTCACACTTATCGCAGCTCTCTCGCTGCAAGCACCTCATCTGATCAAAGCCAAGGGCGAGTTATCTCGTATTGTGAAGAGTTCGCTTTTGAACATTGCCGGATTACTTCTCATCTCATTCATACTCTTTCTCGTGGCAACCATCATGAATTTTTCTCAGATGCTTAATCTCTATGCGGTGCTTCGTGCTGGGTTTGTAGGAACACTCTTAATCACGGCAGTCATGCTCTTGGCGGTACCAAATGCGGTAGTGATGACTATGGCGTACGTGAGCGGGGCCGGCTTCGCGGTGGGATCTGGGACGCTCTTCTCGCCATTTTCGGTGAACTCTGCAGAGATTCCAGCGCTGCCGATTCTTGCTGGACTCCCGGCGCAGACCAGTGCGATCACGCACGCCCTGCCCGTGCTTCTCCTCGTGTGGTCCATCTTTACGGGCTATCGATCAGTGGAATCGGGCTTAGATTTAAGAGTTCGACTGCGCGATGGCGCTCTTCATGGAGTGATTGCGCTTTTCATGTTGACGCTGCTTAACCTGCTCGCAGGTGGATCACTTCTTGGCGGGCGACTTTCAGCAATTGGCGCCTCCTATTGGCGCATCGCGCTCTTTGGTGGACCAATCTTGATTATCGGTGGCGCTCTTGGTGCACTCTTGGTCGGCTTACTTAACCGTTCGCATCGCGCTTAATCGCGCCTCTAGGTCTGCTCGAAATCCTTCCGTGCAGGAGTTTGTTGCTACGTGCGTGTTTGCTCCGAGTTGGCACTGCGCATATCGATTGATTTCTGTGCTGAGCAAAAGCGTGCCGATAGTGGTGAGAAAAGCGACTGGGATCATGATGATGCTGATGACCATCGCTGCCGTGGAGAAGCGAATAGAGAGCACTAGAGCAACAATCGCGACCGCCATAGCAAACGCTTGCCCCTGCCAGGCAGGCAGCGTAAATATCATCAAAAAGATTGACGCGATGGAGGCTAAGAGGGCAAAGCGCCGGCGAAGGACTTTCTTATCAATTTCCATATTGGGTCGCTCCATAGGAGGCAACGCTACCGAGTACCCTCATCACTGTGTTAACTGATCCTCCTAAGATTGTGATTCTGGCTTCAGGCCAAGGTTCACTAGCTGCGGCGGTGATGGCGTCGGCCGGAGTGTATGAAGTCGCGGCGGTAATTTCTGATCAACCAGCCGCTGGTGTTCTTGGCTATGCGCAAGCAGTGAGCGTCCCCACCGCTGTTGTCGAATTGCAGGGAGATCGTCTCGCGTGGGAAGAGCGGTTGGGCGATGCTGTTGCCTCCTTCTCCCCTCAATTGGTGGTTTCCGCTGGATTTATGCGCATCCTCTCGCCACGTTTCTTGCAACGGTTCCGTGTCATCAATTCCCACCCTTCACTGCTCCCGCTCTTTCCTGGAGCCCATGCTGTTCGAGATGCGCTACTGGCCAGTGTGAGCCACACGGGATGCACCATTCACTGGGTTGACGAAGGTGTGGATACAGGTGAAGTTATCGCTCAACGGATCGTTGAAGTGCTTCCGGGAGATACTGAGGCAACGTTGCACGAAAGAATCAAAGTCGTGGAGCGTGAACTTCTAGTATCTGTAGTTGAAGCTCTCGTGAAGGGAAATTGAGATGCCAGAATCTCGCAGAAGCGTCACTCGTGCTCTGTTGAGTGTTTATGACAAATCTGGCTTAATTGATTTAGCCCGCATTCTGCATTCGCATGGTGTGGAAATTGTCTCTACCGGCTCAACTGCGAAAAATATTTTAGACGCCGGTATTCCGGTCACGCCAGTTGAAAGCGTAACTGATTTTCCAGAATGTCTTGATGGTCGTGTGAAGACGCTTCACCCAAAGATTCATGCCGGCATACTGGCTAATCTCTCATTAGATAGTCATGTAGCGCAGTTGCAAGAGATGGGTATTACTCCTTTTGATTTGGTGGTAGTTAATCTCTATCCCTTCGCTGAGACCGTGGCGTCAGGTGCCTCGCCTGCTGAATGTGTTGAACAGATAGATATCGGTGGCCCCACCATGGTCCGTGCAGCTGCCAAGAACTACGGTTCAGTTGCGGTGGTGGTTTCACCATCGCAATACACCTGGCTCGCCGAAACCATGAAGCGCGGTGGAACCACACTTGAAGAACGAGCACATCTCGCCGCCAAGGCTTTCTCCCACACGGCTGATTACGACGTGGCGGTGGCGTCTTGGCTCGGAACGGTGCTTGCGCCGAGCGACTCAGAATTTCCGGAGTGGATCGGGGCAACGTGGAATCTTAAAGCGAGTCTTCGTTACGGAGAGAATCCGCATCAGCAAGCAGCGTTGTATGAAAGCGCTTCAAGTGGCGGCGGGCTGGCAGGGGCAGAACAACTTCATGGCAAAGAGATGTCTTACAACAACTATGTAGACGCGGATGCCGCGTGGCGTGCGGCGTGGGATCACTCAGATCCGGCAATTGCGATCATCAAACATACAAACCCGTGCGGTATTGCTTCTGCGAGCACTTTGCTGGCGGCCTATCAAGCTGCTCATGCATGTGATCCACTTTCTGCATTTGGTGGAATCATCGCTTCTAATCGTCTCTTCACCGCAGATGTCGCGATGGCTTGCCAAGATGTTTTCACTGAGGTGATCATCGCGCCCGAATTTGAAGAGCGGGCTCTCGCAATTCTTCGAGCTAAACCTTCCGTACGTATTTTGCAAGCTGCGCCTCCGAAGAAGAGTGGAGTAGATCTTCGACCCATATTGGGTGGCGTACTGCTTCAGCATTCAGATAGCAATCAAGCTGAAGGCGATCTCAGTAGTAATTGGAAACTTGTCAGTGGAGCGCCCGCCGATGTGGCAACTTTTGCGGATTTGGAGTTTGCCTGGCGTTGCTTGCGTGCGGTGAAAAGTAACGCCATCGCGCTGGTGCATCAGGGCGCAACTGTTGGAATTGGCATGGGGCAAGTGAATCGAGTCGACTCAGCGCGTTTGGCACTCACTCGAGCGGCTGAACGTGCGCAGGGGAGTGTGGCGGCCAGTGATGCGTTCTTTCCTTTCGCTGATGGTTTAGAAATCTTGCTCAGCGGTGGAGTTCGGGCAGTGGTGCAACCCGGTGGCAGCATCAGGGATGAAGAGGTGATCGCGCTCGCGCAATCTCGAGGGATCACTATGTACTTCACTGGCGCCCGGCACTTCACCCACTAGCCCAGTGGTTAGGGCTTCACCCACTAGCCCCACTGGGTAGGCTCCGGCTATGGAGATCAAGAACGCGCAACTGACACCTCGGGCGCGCACCCTAGGTCTGCTCTTGCTCGGAATGGCGTTGCTCTTCTTGGCGCTCGGGTTTCTGCGCACTGGCGGCCTCATTCTGGCTCTCCTTTTAGCCCTGATGGCCTACTGGCGCTCCCGCCGAAAGATGGCCTGGTCACGCTCAAAACGGGTGGATATGGCCACACTCACGCTCTTAGCCGTCGGCGTTGCGGCCTTGACAGTCGCACTTCCGCACGGGAAGTAATATCTTTACATCAAGATATTTTCTGAGAGCCCCCAGGAGAAGAGATGAACGGCCATTTGAATGGAAAAGTCACCGTTGTTGGATCAGGATTTTATGGATCAACGACTGCCCAGCGGCTCGCCGAGTACAACGTTTTTAAGACCGTGGTACTGACAGATATTGTCGAAGGCAAGCCTGAAGGGCTCGCGCTCGATCTCAATCAATCACGTTCGATTGAGGGGTTCGAAACCAAAGTTATAGGTGCCACCACTGGCATGGATGGCTCCGGATACGAAGCCACCGCCAACTCCGATGTTGTGGTGATCACTGCGGGTCTTCCGCGCAAGCCAGGCATGAGTCGAATGGACCTCTTGGAAACTAACGCGAAAATTGTGCGCGCGGTTGCCGAGAACATCGCCAAGCACAGTCCTCACGCAGTCATCATTGTGGTGTCTAACCCGCTTGATGAGATGACAGCGCTCGCGCAAATAGCTTCGAAGTTTCCACATAATCGCGTGATGGGCCAAGCTGGCATGCTTGATACTGCACGCTTCACACACTTTGTGGCGGAAGAACTCGGCGTTGCAGTGGGTGCGGTCAAGACGCTGACTCTGGGTTCACATGGCGACACCATGGTTCCAGTGCCAAGCCGTTGCACAGTTAACGGCAATCCGCTCTCTGATTTACTCTCTGCTGAGAAGATTGAAGAACTTGTGGTGCGCACTCGCAATGGAGGTGCCGAAGTAGTAGCACTTCTTAAGACAGGCTCTGCTTATTACGCACCTTCAGCAGCTGCAGCTCGTATGGCAAAGGCTGTCATCGAAGATTCGGGTGCGATCATGCCGGTCTGCGCTTGGGTGGATGGCGAATACGGCATCAAGGGTGTTTATCTCGGCGTGGAAGCCGAGATTGGTAAGAGTGGTGTTCGCAAGGTCGTTGAGACCGCCCTCACTGCAACAGAAATTGCATCACTCAAAGAAGCCGCCGAAGCGGTACGAAGCAAGCAATCAGACATTCAAAGTCTGTAGGAGATTTACATGAGCAAGATCAAAGTAGTTGGCACGGTCGTCGAGATGGATGGCGACGAGATGACTCGCATCATTTGGCAATTCATTAAAGATCAATTAATTCTTCCTTATCTTGATGTAAACCTTGACTACTACGACCTCTCGATCGAAAATCGAAATGCCACAGATGATCAGGTCACCATTGATTCTGCTCACGCAACCAAGAAGCATGGAGTCGCCGTTAAATGCGCAACGATCACGCCAGATGAGGTGCGCGTTGAAGAGTTCGGCCTGAAGAAGATGTGGAAATCTCCCAACGGAACCGTTCGCAACATCCTAGGCGGCGTAATTTTCCGTGAGCCAATCGTAATTAGCAATATTCCACGCTTAGTTCCAGGTTGGACCAAGCCTATTGTTATTGGACGTCACGCTTTCGGTGATCAATACAAGGCAACTGATGTGAAAATTCCAGGCGAAGGAAAACTCACGCTCACGTGGACTCCTAAAGATGGTTCTGCGCCGATGGAACTTGAGGTCTTTGACTTTCCGAGTCCAGGTATTGCGATGGCGATGTACAACCTCGATGATTCGATTCGGGATTTTGCTCGAGCCTCGTTGCAATATGGACTCACCTTGCACTATCCGGTCTACCTCAGCACAAAGAACACCATCCTCAAGGCCTATGACGGACGCTTCAAGGATCTCTTCGAGGAGATCTTCGAAACCGAGTACAAGGCCGCATTTGAAAAGGCTGGTCTCACCTATGAGCACCGCTTGATCGACGACATGGTCGCTTCCGCGCTTAAGTGGGAAGGTGGCTACGTGTGGGCTTGCAAGAACTATGACGGAGATGTTGAATCCGACATCGTGGCCCAAGGTTTTGGTTCACTTGGCTTGATGACCTCAGTTCTGATGACTGCAGACGGCAAAACAGTCGAAGCAGAAGCCGCACATGGGACTGTTACTCGCCACTACCGCATGCATCAACAAGGTAAGCCCACATCAACTAACCCAATTGCTTCGATCTTCGCGTGGACGCGCGGTCTAGCCCATCGAGGAAAGCTTGATAGCACACCAGAGGTTATTGATTTCGCTAATACTCTCGAGCGGGTTTGCATCGAGACCGTCGAGAGCGGAGCGATGACCAAGGACCTCGCGAGTCTGGTCGGACCTGATCAGGCTTGGCTGACGACCCAAGAATTCTTGGCTGCCATCGATACCAACTTACAAAAGGCGATGGCCTAGATCGTTAGTTTTTAAGGCGTACACCACTGTTTTTATCAAAGAGGTGCACCTCGCTCGGTGAG
>JAPLBA010000143.1 GCA_026393015.1 Actinomycetota bacterium | reverse complement strand
CGCGGTGCTGGGTTTACGTTTTCCTGATGAAAATGGTTTGACTCCAGTCTCACTTAACTTCTCGGTTGTGCGAGATACTGCGATTGCGTTGCCAGTAATTGTGGTAATCGTCTGGGTTTTTCTCATGATCGCTGCTGCTAGTAACGGTGTAAACCTGACTGACGGTCTGGATGGACTTGCAACCGGAACTAGTGTGATGACCTTCGCCGCATATATTTTGATTGGTGTCTGGGAGTTTGGGCAGGGTTGTGCGGTCAATCCAGGTCCAAAGTGCTACGACGTGCGAGATCCACTTGATCTTGCGATAGTGGCCGCAGCACTCATGGGCGCCTGTTTTGGTTTTCTTTGGTGGAACGCGAGTCCGGCACAAATCTTCATGGGTGATACTGGTTCGCTTGCACTCGGCGGCGCGCTCGCTGGCCTTGCGATTACCAGCCGCACGCAAGGCTTGTTGGCTCTCCTTGGCGGACTCTTTGTGATCATCACGCTCTCTGTCATTCTTCAAGTGGGTTACTTCAAATTGACACGTGGTAAACGAATATTTCGAATGGCCCCGCTCCAACATCACTTTGAGTTGATTGGTTGGGGCGAGGTGACGATTGTTATTCGCTTCTGGATTATCGCTGGACTCTGTGTAGCCAGTGGCCTGGGACTTTTCTATGGGGCGTGGGTGAGTACATGAGCCGAGTCATCGTGGCCGGAGCGGGACGGACTGGGTTAGCTTTGGCTCAGGCGGTCAAAGATCAAGGGCATGAGGTCACCGTCGTCGTCGATGCTCCATTACCAGCACATATTGCTGTGGAATTATCCCAAGAGGGCATCTCCTCACTCTTGACGAGTGATGCACTGGAGCAGATTTCGGATTTCGAACGTATTTATGCCTCTCCTGGCTGGAAATTGAACCATCCACTCTTTCTTTCCGGCGTCGAGGTTGTTGGCGAAGTCGATTTTGCATGGGACATGGCACACATTCGTGCAGAACGTCTCGGCCAACCAGCCCCACTCTGGCTCGCTGTCACCGGCACGAACGGGAAGACGACTACGACTGAGATGTTGCAATCTATTTTGGCCGCCGATGGTCTCAACTCGGTGGCTTGCGGCAATGTGGGATACCCGTTGATCTCGGCAGAATTAGATGATGAACAGTACGACGTCTTGGCAATTGAGTTGTCATCGTTTCAGATTGCCCGAATGAAGAAAGCGCACCCTCAAGCCTCAGCACTGCTGAATGTGGCAGAGGATCATATTGATTGGCACGGCTCCTTCGAAGAGTATGCGCAAACAAAAATTGCGTTGCTTGTGGCCTCGGATACGTCGATTTGCAATGGCGATGATGAACTCTTGGGCTCCATGCTTGATCTTGCTAGATTTAGCCCTGATGTAAAATTCACCCTAGATTCCCCGAAGCGTGGGGAATTGGGAGTAGTTGAGGAACTCTTAGTTGATCGCGCCTTTGTGGAAGATCCAGATCATGGCGCGATCTCCCTGGCTGAATTAGGAGATATCCAACCCTTCGCGGCACATAACGTGCAAAACGCATTAGCTGCTAGCGCGCTGGCTCGAAGTATTGGAGTCTCAGAAGTTTCAGTAGCGGCGGGTCTTCGTGCTTTCACCCCGGGACCTCATCGCATCGCTGAAATTTTTAATGAAGGTGGAGTGAAATGGATAAACGATTCCAAAGCGACTAACCCGCACGCAGCAATCGCTTCCCTTAAAACTTTTGATAACGTCATATGGGTAGCAGGTGGTCTACTGAAGGGGGCCTCTGTCGATCAATTAGTAATCGAGTGTGGTAAACGCATCAAAGTTGCCTTACTTATTGGACAGGATCGAGAAGAAATCGCTGAGGCTTTAGCAACGTATGCCCCCCATGTCGCGGTGGAAAGAATTGATGTACATGTGGACCCGACTCCTGCTGAACAGGGCAGGCAGTTGATGTGCAACGTCGTGGCTCGCGCGCGTGAATTGGCTGGAACCGGGGATACGGTTCTCCTGGCACCTGCCTGTGCTTCGATGGATCAATTCATTTCGTACGCTGAGCGGGGAAGTTTCTTCGCAGAGGCAGTTCGAGGGGGCAGCCATGTCTAAGAGCGCACTCGCAAGCGATCGACGATATTTTCCTCTCCTCTTGGGATCTTCGATCGCGCTCTGCGTCATTGGAATAACAATGGTCTTATCTGCGTCGTCGGTGGCAGCCATCAAATCTTCCGGTTCTAGTTTTTCTATTGTGCTTAAGCAGTTGTTCTTCCTAGGAATTGGCAGCGCTTTTGCATTTTTGGCATTCAAGATTCCGACACCTATATATCGTAAACTCGCCCCACTAGCAGTCGTCGGATCCTGCGCATTGGAACTCCTTATTTTCACACCGCTAGGTGTCAATATAAATGGAAATCGCAATTGGCTCGAATTTGGCCCTATACGATTCCAGCCAAGCGAGTTTGGAAAACTCGCTTTAGTGCTTT
>JAPLBA010000077.1 GCA_026393015.1 Actinomycetota bacterium | reverse complement strand
GTAAATGCCTCACTTCCCGCGAAATCAATTCTTGCGGGTATCGCAATACTTTGTTCATTACTCTTCTTCGCCAATATCGTTCGCAAATCCTGGACTCTGCCCGTAGCGGGTATGGGGCTCTTGCTCGTGAGCGCATTGCTGATCGATGGCGTCTATCCAGCAGTTATTCAACAACTCCAAGTAAAACCTTCCGAGTCATCGAAGGAAGCGCCGTTCATTCAGCGCAACATCAATGCCACGCGTACTGCATACGGTTTGGATAAGGTTGAAGTGCAGGATTACCAAGCGACTACAACGACTTCAGCTGGTCAGCTCAATAATGATGCGCAAACGACTGCCAGTATTAGGTTGATGGACCCGAATCTTCTCTCGCCCACTTTCCGCCAGTTACAACAAATCAAGCCGTATTACTCCTTCGCCGATTCGCTTGATATTGATCGATACAAGGTAGATGGCGTCACTCGTGACATGGTGGTGGCGGTTCGCGAGCTCGATCTTGCTGGCAGCCCAAGCAGTAACTGGATTAATGATCATCTTGTCTATACGCACGGTTTCGGCATGGCAGCTGCTTTTGGCAACGTACGTGATGCGGATGGCAAGCCACAGTTCACTGAAGGAAATATTCCACCAACTGGCAAGTTGGGCGAGTATCAACCACGCATTTACTTTGGTGAGAACTCGCCAGAGTATTCCATTGTCGGCGGTGGCACTGGCCTTAACGAACTCGATTATCCAGACGATAAGTCTGCTAACGGTCAGAAGAATTACACCTATCTGGGTAAAGGTGGCGTGCCGGTGGGCTCACTCCTTAACAAGGCAGTTTTTGCTCTGAAGTACGGAGAGCAAAGAATTCTGCTTTCAAACCTGATAAACCCCAATTCACGTATTCTTTTTGATCGCGATCCAGCCACGCGCGTAGCCAAAATTGCTCCTTGGCTTACGCTCGATTCAGATCCGTACCCCACCATCGTTGATGGCAAGGTGCTCTGGGTCATTGATGCCTACACCACTTCATCGAGTTTCCCTTACTCGAGGAAGACTCTGTTAAGCACCGCAACTGCTGATTCCATTACAAATGCTCGTGGCGCCACAACCGTTGAGAAATCTGTGAATTACATTCGTAACTCAGTGAAGGCAACAGTTGATGCTTTCGACGGAACAGTGTCGCTCTATTCATGGGATGACAAGGATCCAGTGCTCAAGGTATGGAGCAAGATTTATCCAGGAATAGTCAAGCCAAAAAGTGCGATTTCTAAGAATCTGATGGAACACCTTCGTTATCCGGAAGATCTCTTCCGCGTACAACGCAATGTATTAAGTGAGTACCACGTGCAGAGTGCAGCGGCATTCTACGGTGGTCAAGATTTCTGGAAGGTTCCCAAAGATCCTTCTACCTTCGGCGGTAACGCTTCTAATCAGCCGCCGTATTACTTGACGTTAAAGATGCCAGGAACTACAAAGGCGTCCTTCTCACTCACCACACCATTTGTTCCTCGGGGTGGTCGGGAAAACCTCTCGGCTTTTGCGGCAGTTGTGGCAGAACCTGGCCCGGAGTACGGAAAGATTCGCGTACTCCAAGTTCCACGTAGCACTAACATCGCCGGACCTTCGCAAGTTTCTTCTAACTTCGAAGCGCGCCCTGCCGTTTCACAAGCGCTCACACTCTTGCGTCAAGGTGGGTCAGACGTTGTGCTCGGTAACTTGCTGACGTTGCCGGTAGGTGGCGGACTGCTCTACGTGCAACCTGTCTATGTACGTGCTACATCAAACACGGCCTCGTATCCGCTGCTGCAGAAGGTACTCGTTGCATTCGGTGATCAAATCGGATTCGACGACAACTTGCAGGGCGCACTCGATCAAGTCTTTGGCGGTAATGCAGGTGCCACAACTGGTGGTGGCAAAAGTGCAGGAACTAGTACAGGTACTGGCTCCACCACAACTGGCACGACTACGACATCGACGACCCTTGACCAAGCGCTCCTTGATGCGCAGCGCGCACTAGCTGATGGCCAAGCCGCACTCGCCAAGGGTGACTTCGCGGCTTACGGGAAGGCACAGGATCGACTCAAAGTTGCCATCTCACGAGCGGTTTCAGCCTCAGGGAAGTAACGCACGGCTAGTGGATTTGCCGATGTATGCGTGAAGCGCATACCATCGCAATACCGACGCGGGGTGGAGCAGCTCGGTAGCTCGCTGGGCTCATAACCCAGAGGTCGCAGGTTCAAATCCTGTCCCCGCTACGAAATGAAGGCCCTCGCGAAAGCGAGGGCCTTTTCTTTATCTAAACGCCGTTCAATGTTGAGTTAAAAGTTTGCGAGGAAATCAGTGACGACCCTCTTGAAGCGCGCTGGTTCTTCAATGTGAGGCAAGTGTGAGGATTCCGGGAAGAGTTCCCAGAGCGCTCCCGGAATGCGATCGTGGACTTGCTTGACCATCAAGGGTGTGGCTTCATCGTATGCTCCGGAAATGAGTAGCGTAGGTACGGAGATGTGATGAAGCGAGTCGGTGATGTCCCACTCCTTAAGTGAGCCGACTACGTGGAACTCACTCGGCCCATTCATGGTGTGATACACCGTGTGATCGAGAGCTTGCTTTCTCCGCCCTTCAAGAACACACGGTGGTGCTGGTATCCGACAGAGGTGACGGTCGTAGAAGACATTGACTGCAGAGGTGTACTCAGCATCATCGGTAGTACCTGCGGTTTCGTGTTTGAGAAGAATTTCATTTACTCCAGGTGGCAACTCTTCGCGCAAGCGATTTGCTTCAGACAACCAGAGCTTCATGCTGGCGGGTGAATCGGCAACGATGAGAGCCTGCAACCCTGAAGGCTGCGTGATAGCAAATTGCATCCCGAGCATGCCGCCCCACGATTGCCCGATCACTAGATATTTCTCTCGGATTCCTAGGTGTGTAAGGAGTAATTCGAGTTCCTCCATAAACAAATCCGGCGTCCAAAACTCTTTTGGTTTATCTGGAAGAAGCGTCGAGTCGCCGCAACCAATCTGGTCATAGAGCACTACGGCGCGCCCGCTAGGGGCGATGAGATCAGCGATGGGTTCGCAATAGTTATGACAAGCTCCGGGGCCGCCATGGAGCACTACCAGTGGAGTTAACCCACTTTGTAGATCTCCTACGACTCGATACCAGGTCTGGCCATGCTTCCACTTCATGTGGCCTATGTGAGAATCCATTGCCGCTTTCCCTTCTAAGGTGTGATGATGGTGATGCCGGTGATCAATGCCGTATCTAGGAGTGGCAATTCCTTGGCAGCGTCTTCAAGTGAAATGGTTCGCTCGATAAGTGATTCTGGATTGAGTTGACTATCGGAGATCATCATCAACATCTTGGGATAATCCATCGCTGACATTCCATGACTTCCGAATAAATCTAATTCGTAACTGAGTGCGCGCTGCATCGGAATGCGCGAATTCTGATCGACTGGCAAGAGTAACCCGATCTGTACATGTCGACCACGACGTCGCAGACTCATTATTGATTGGCTCGCAGTGCCTTCGGATCCGAGTGCGTCAATGCCCACATGAGCGCCACCACCGGTGATCTCTTTGATCTTCTCTGTGGGTTCTATGTTTCGAGAATTAATGGTGAACTCAGCGCCAGCTGTCTTCGCCTTCTCGAGGGCACCTTCATTTACATCCACTGCGATCACCCGCGCACCAAGGGCTTTAGCGATCATGATGCTTGAAAGCCCCACACCTCCACAACCGAAGATTGCGATCCATTCGCCAGATTGCAATTTGGCACGACCATCAACTCCACGGAATGCAGTAGCGAATCGACAACCTAAACTTGCAGCTGTGGCAAAGGAAATCTCATTCGGAAGAAGAATTGCGTTGAAATCGATTCTGTCTATATGAACGAATTCTGCGAATGATCCCCAATTGCTAAAACCTGGTTGCGTTTGATCTGGGCAGACCTGCGCATTTCCTTCCAGACAGTACGAGCAAGTGCCACACCCCGAAACGAAAGGCACGGTGATGCGATCGCCCACTTTGATGCGTGTAACGTCGCTACCCACCTCAGCAACCACTCCAGCCCACTCGTGCCCGGGGACGTGGGGAAGGTGAATATCCTCGTCGTGGCCCATCCAGCCATGCCAATCGCTGCGACAGAGTCCAGTTGCTTCCACTTTCACAACGGCGCCATGACTCACTGGTGAAGGTGTGGGCACCTCACGGATTTGAATGGGTCCCTGGAATTCTTCAAAGAGGATCGCTCGCATAATCCGTCAGAGTACCGCTAATGCGCGAGAAACTTCTCTGGTGTAGCGAGGAATCTTTCACGGCATCCGTCCATACAGAAATAATACATCGTACCGTTTACTTCTTCTTTCGCAGGAGCATCGGCGACGCGTACCTGCATTCCGCAGACAAAGTCTGTAGCAAATTCTGTCGTCATTTCTCCTCGATTTCTAGTCCGGTAGAGCCAAAAAATAAATGCGAGGATAAAGAGCGCGACGACATTGAGTACCAGAGTGGATGTACGCATCCCCATTGGGGCCATTTTGTGTTCGGTGGGAATTAGGTTTAGCAGATGAAAAATTCCTTCAGTAATAAGCCCACTCAGCGACATCACTAGCCAGAAGACTAAGGCGAGGCGTAGGGCGAGTGCGCCACCGTAGATCCTCCGGTAGATCATAACTATCGGGAATGCCAAGAGGTCGGCGAAGATAAATGCGATGACGCCACCAATGGAGATGCCACCGTGCCACAAAGCTGCAGCAAGGGGAATGTTGCCAAGAGAACAGACAAAACTAATGAATGCGAGGACTGGTCCAATGAGTGCGTTTTCGAGGGCCGACCAGAATCCGTACCCCGGAATAAAGAGTGCTTCCCAGAAGCGCATCGGGACTAACGTCATTGCAAATCCTGCAATAAGATACCCAACTATTAACTCGACACGTAACATGGTGAAATCACCGATGGTGTAGCCGGCAGCCTCACTCCATTTTTGTTGATTGAAAAAACTCAACTTTGTCGTGCTAGTGGCCATCTCTTCATGGCCAGAATCCATTGATTTGCGAGCATTTTCAATGAGTTTTGATGAAATAAAGAGTGGGATAAATACTCGGAGCAAAATAATCATGACTATGCCACCGATGAGCTCAGCGAGAGCAAATTGCCATCCCATCAATATCCAAAGAACAATACCCATATCGATGACTAAGTTCGTACTGGCAAACATAAAGACCATTGAGGCAGTGAAGTTTGCGCCCTTACTGAAAAGGCTTTTGGCTAATGCGCTCGCCGCGTACGAACATGATGAACTAACGATTCCAAAGAATGTAGCCTTTACAAGTGTGGCAGCTGAGTCATCTCCAAGGAATTCTCGCATGCGCTTTCGAGATACGAAGGCTTGCACTATGCCAGAGAGTGCAAATCCAAGGACGAGTGCCCAGAACGTTTCAAAGAACATCCACCAGCCTTCAGATATTCCAGAAAGAATCTTTTGCACTTTGACTCCTCGCGCTCGCTGAGCATCTGTAGTTATCACTAATCTTGTCAGGTGGAGAGGCAAACGCGAAGGGCTGCGCTCGGTGTAATCGTAGTTGTGACGTGGGTCCCACTTGCCCTTCTGGCTGATCGCGGTGCGACTCTGACGACGCAACGCTTTATCGGCCTGGCTACGTGGGTGCTACTTCTACTAGCCCTGTGGAAGAGTTCACCGCTTCTTCGTACTCAAATCTTGCTCGTGGTGGCATTTGCCACGGTTGTTGAGTATCTCTTCGCTGGTCACTTCGGGGTTTATGTATATCGCTTGGAGAACGTGCCTTGGTTTGTGCCACCAGGACATGGGCTCATTTACTTTGGCGCCTACTCACTGGGGTTGCTCTTAAAGTCACGCGAAAAGTTTTGGACTTATCTCCTGGTAAGTGTGCTTGCGCTTTGGGTGCTTTGGGGGCTCTTGCTCTCGCCGCAATTTGATGTGCTCGGTGCCTTCTGGTTCATTAACCTTTTGATCTTTTTGAAGTGGGGTCCCTCAAGGCCTACCTATCTGGGGGCCATCGTGGTGGTCTCCTGGCTAGAGATCGTGGGTACTTCAATCGGAACATGGAAATGGATGGAGTACGACACCATTAAAGAGTGGGTGGCGCAAGGAAACCCACCCAGTGGCGCTGCGGGTGGTTATGGATGGTTTGATCTCTTTGCGCTACTTCTGGCGCCGTTTCTTTTGCGTCAGGTAAGAAAATTAAGGACCAGAGACCGGTTGCGGAGTGAGCATTAAAGTTTTAAACCAGAATCCAACGAAGTAGCCCATGGAAATCGACCAGATGAGAGTCCCGAGTCCCACTGGACCTCGCAAAATTAAGCCGCCGAGTAAGCCGAAAGCTTCCAGGACGAGACGTGCGTAAGAGATCTTGATGCCAAATCGATTGTGCAGTGCCACCATCAGACCATCTCTCGGGCCGGCTCCGATATGTGCACCGACATAAGTGGCTACGCCTAATGCGGTGATAAAGACTCCAAGTGTGAAGGTAATAACTCTCATTAAGAAAGGTGAATTGCTGGTGAGCCCGCTGATGGGGTCGAAACGATTGAGAAAATTCACCGTACTTCCCACCAAAATAATGTCGCAGAGCGTTCCCAGACCCGGCTTGACGCCCAACATGATGCTGATGAGGAGTACTACCAGACTTGTGATAATAATTGCGGTTCCAGTGCCCACGTGAATAATTCTGGCAAGGCCTACATGGAGGACATCCCAAGGGGAGACTCCTAATCCGGAGTGTAATGCCAGAAATACGCCGCTACCGGCAATGATGAGACCGAAGCACGTTTGTGGAAGTTTGCGAAAATTCACTTAAGAGCCGCGACAACTTCGTCATGTAAGAGTCCATTACTAGCGATGGCAGTACCTTGATGCGAGCCATCAATTCCGTTAACTCCAGTGAACCGACCACCTGCTTCGCGCACCACAATGTCAAGCGCAGCCATGTCGAAGAGTTGGAGTTCTGGTTCGGCAGCAACTTCGAGCGCGCCCTCAGCGACCAACATGTGTGACCAGAAGTCTCCGTATGCTCTTGTGCGCCTGAAGCGCCTGGAAAGGTTGGAGAACTTTCCGCCGTCCTTCCAACTATGAAAGCTTGAGTATGAGAGCGAGGCATCTTCAATCTTGCTTATCTTTGAAACGGAAATCTTCCGAGGGTTCGTTTCTCCAAATTGGGTGAATGCGCCAGATCCTTCTGCTGCATACCAACGTCGATTGAGCGCAGGTGCGCTCACCATGCCGACCACGGATACTCCATCTTCCATCAAAGAGATGAGAGTGCACCAGACAGGCACTCCTCGGACAAAGTTTGCGGTGCCATCGATCGGATCAATCACCCAGGCACGTTTCGAGGAGCCAGCGGTATTCGCGAATTCTTCTCCGATAATTGAATCGGAGGGGTACTTCTCTTGAATGGCGGCGCGAAGTGCAAGTTCAACGCTCTTGTCGGCATCAGAAACTGGAGAGAGGTCTGGCTTGGTCTCTACCGAGAGATCGAGAGCCAGAAAGCGATCCATCGAAATCTTGTCGGCAATGTCAGCAAGTGCGTGAACTAAAGCCAGTTCTTCGGAGAAGCGCATAGGGGCACTTTATCGGTTAGCTCCAGATGCTTGCACAGGGATACGTGGAGTTGGGCTACGCCTGTCGCATGGATCGGAGCAGCCGGCGAAGGCTCTCTACCCGGGCATTGCGACCTTCGCTTTCACGTGCCCAGGCATTGAGGGCGCACTCTTCCTCGTCGTGCGTGCAACTTCGTGGGCAGGCTTCAATGATTTCTCCACAATCCGGAAATGCGTGGATGATGCGATTTGCATCGACATGGGCCAGGCCGAAGGATCTAATTCCAGGAGTGTCGATGATCCAGGTATCCGTATCGACCGGAACGGCGAGTGCATTCGAGGAAGTGTGTCTGCCTCTTCCAGTGACCGAGTTGACGCCGCCAGTAGAACGTTTGGCTTCAGGAGCGAGTGCATTTACTAGCGTAGATTTCCCTACTCCTGAATGGCCGACGAATACTGATTGTTTTCCTTTGAGTAATTCTCTCAGCTCACCGAGATCACTTTCTTTTCTTAAGATGAACTTGCGAACACCAAGTGATTCATATTGGGCAAGAAAATCCGCAGGATCGGCGAGATCGGATTTTGTCATCACAATCACGGGGGAGATGCCTGCGTCATAGGCAGCAATCAGACACCGATCTACTAGCCCGATCTTTGGTTCGGGATCTGCACATGCAGTGACAATCATGAGTTGGTCGATATTGGCAACAATGATGCGCTCAGTCTCGTCGCTATCATCGGCGGATCGGCGTAGTGCGTTCATTCGCTCATCGAGTGCAACGATGCGGGCGAGCGACTCAGAGTTCCCATTGCTATCGCCAATTAATCGAACATGATCACCTACAACCACTCCGCGACGACCGAGCTCACGTGACTTTATGGCGTTGACGCTCTCTCCGGTTTCGAGCGCACAGGTAAACCTGCCGCGATCAACGGTGGTCACCATTGCCATAGTGGTGTTATCAAAAGTGGGTCGATCTTTCGTGCGTGGTCGTGTGCTACGCGGTGGACGTACGCGAATATCGTCCTCGTCGAAGCGACGTGCCATCAAGCACCACTCACTAACTCTTGCCACAACGAAGGGAATGTGGGCATGGTTTTTCCCACAGTTTCCATATTCTCCACGCTCATGCCGGGCACGACGAGACCTAACAAGGCGCCAGCTGTGGCAAGACGGTGATCTTCATATGTGTGAAAAGTACCGCCATGGAGTGGTGTTGGTCGAATCTCTAGGCTCGTGGGGTGCTCGATCACATGTCCACCGAGTGCATTGAGTTCAGTTGCGAGCGCCGCAAGTCGATCAGTTTCGTGGAGGCGCAAGTGCCCAATTCCACGCAAATGTGAAGGCGTGGTAGCCAGTGCTGCCACAGCTGCAATGATCGGCGTGAGCTCACCCACGTCTTGTAAGTCAATATCGATTCCGCGAACAGCGCCACCACCGCGTAGTCGTAGACCCACTTCCGTGAAGGAAATATCGCCGCCCATCTTGGCAAAGATAGATCGCAGTTGATCTCCGGGTTGAGTGGTTTCGCTCGGCCAATCCTTGATCGTCACATCACCGCCAGTGACAAGAGCCGCCGCAAGGAAAGGGGCGGCATTTGAGAGATCTGGTTCAATCACATAATTTTGCGCACTTACTCTTCCGGGTGCTACAAACCATTCAACCGTACCCACAACTTCTACTTCGACGCCAGACTTGCGCAGCATGTGGATGGTCATTTCGATGTGAGGCAGTGAGGGTAACGATGCGCCGATATGTTTCACACGTATTCCAAGCTCTGTGCTGGCGCCAACTAGGAGAAGTGCAGAAACAAATTGCGATGAGGCGCTCGCGTCAATTTCAACTGTGCCTCCTCGTAAGGTGCCATTACTTATAAGAGTGAAGGGGAGCGACCCACGATTATCATCATTAATTTCGGCGCCGAGTTCGCGAAGTGCAGCAATGACTGGACCCAGGGGACGCTCGTAAGAGCGGGCATCTCCATCAAAGCGAAATGTGCCAGCTACGAGAGCTGCCACCGGAGGTAAGAAGCGCATGACAGTACCGGCGTTGCCGACGTCGATCTGGATATTGCGTACTTCCGTTGAACCTTTCCCCCCAACTCTCCAATCACCATTGGCTTCATCGGTGATGGAAAACCCGAGGGCGGCCAGCGCAGCTGCCATCAGTTCAGTATCACGAGAATGGAGCGGACTCTTGAGAAGAGATTCATCAGGGGACTGCACTGCAAGGACTAGAGCTCGATTTGTCACGGACTTAGACCCTGGCACTGGGAGAACCCCAGATATCGCCCCTTTTGCTAAGGGCGCGGGCCAGAGAGTCGTCACAATGAGAGTTTAGGCGAATACGCTCCCCTTATGTGTGGTCGTTATGCCTCTTCAAAGGGGGCGGATGAGTTAATTGCATACTTTGAAGCCACTGGCGATGTAGGGCTTCAGGATCTTGCCCCGTCGTGGAACGTGGCTCCCACCGCGCAGATCTATGCCATTCTCGATCCAGCAAAAGTACTGACGAGAGCGCGCTGGGGTTTGGTACCCAGTTGGGCAAAGAGTCTTGATTTTGCCGCGAAGACCATCAACGCACGCGTGGAAACAGCGGCCGAGAAACCCTCATTTAGATCAGCATTCAAATCCCGGCGAGCGATCATTCCGGCAGATGGGTATTACGAGTGGTACACCGCAAGTGGACCGGTCTCGCGCAAACAGCCTTTCTATATATGCGCCCGCGATCGCTCTCCGCTTGCCATGGCCGGGCTTTATGAATGGTGGACGCCGAGCGATGGTGGCCTCTCCGTCTTAACGGCCACTCTCCTCACGCGAGATGCCACTCCTCAGATCGCCGAGATTCATGACCGTATGCCGTTGATGCTTCCACGCGAAGCCTGGGATGGCTGGCTCAAAGGTGAATTTTCAAAGGTAGATGAACTCTTAGCGATCTCTGAAACCCTTCAGGAATTTGATGCCTATCCGGTATCGTCAGCAGTAAATTCGTCCCGCGAAAACAGGTCGTCACTCACCGACCCTGTTCCGTTGGAGATAGAGCAGGTGCTCTGGTGATCACTGAAGTCGTACTCCCCACAACTGTGGGTAGAGCACGGCTTCTTGTGGGAAATGTAAAGGGTGCTCGTGGGCTTCTCATCCTTGGACATGGCGCCGGAACCGGTGCCCGAACGCCTGATTTGGAGTTGATCGCAGACGGCATCGATGGTGTAGCCATCATTCGGATGGAACAACCTTGGGTGGTTTCTGGGCGTCAAATTGCACCGGCATCCCACCTCTTAGATGAAGCGTGGCTTGATGTGCTTTATAAACGAAATACCTGGCTACCCGCGGCTGCTGCTGCACTCCCGCTCATCTTGGGTGGGAGAAGTACGGGGGCTCGGGTAGCGTGCCGGACCGCGCTCCCACTAGGAGCAGTCGGAGTGCTGGCGCTCTCTTTTCCCTTGCATGCACCGAAGAAAACCAATCGGCGTCGCGACAGTGAGCTCGAGATCATTCTTGGGGCGGGGCTGCCACTCCACGTGATCCAGGGAGATAAGGATGGTTTCGGTACACCAGCGGAATTTAATGGAGTCGATGTCACTGTGGTGCCGGGGCGAGGCCATGAACTCCTACGTAGTAGAGATGATGAACACGCGGCCATAGTGAAGGCCGCCGCCAGGGACTTTGCCACCCGCGTCCTCTCCCTCTAGGGAATAACCAGGCGCCTGAGTGGGTTTTCCTTTGATGTGCTTGCTACTGATGAGATCCGCGGTCAATCACCTGTAGATTCTTTAGAGACCCAGAGAAATGGAGCGCGAGCGATGGCCGAGAGCGCGAAGGGGCAGGCTGACCGCTTCGAGCGCGATGCTCTGCCGCTACTCGACCAGATGTATGGGGCGGCAATGCGCCTCACAAAGAATCCGAATGATGCACAAGATTTAGTGCAAGATACTTTTGCAAAAGCATTCTCTTCCTTCCATCAATACGAAGATGGTACGAATATCCGCGCCTGGCTTTATCGCATTCTCAACACAACTTTTATTAATAATTACCGAAAGGGTCAGCGGCAGCCATTAATTTCAGATGGTGAAATAACAGACTGGCAGATCGCAGATGCCGCTTCACACACCAGCAACCTTGGACGATCGGCCGAGATGGAAGCCCTCGATCGACTTCCCGATTCAGAAATAAAAGAAGCGTTACAGAACTTGCCAGAAGAGTTTCGTCTTGCTGTGTACTTAGCTGACGTCGAGGGTTTTCCTTACAAAGAAATTGCCGAGATCATGGATACGCCACCCGGTACCGTGATGTCCCGCTTGCATCGTGGTCGCAAACTCTTGCGTGAGGCATTGGCTGGATATGCCGCCGAAAGAGGGCTTGCTGGAACGGGAGGTGGCCGGTCATGAGTTGCGGAAACCATCACGAGACACCCTGCCGAGACGTCCTCACGGCGCTCTTCATCTATCTCGACAATGAGGTGGGGGATGAGTCTCGTTCTCAAGCGATCGCAATCCACCTAGAAGAGTGTGGCCCCTGCCAGGAGGAGTTCACGCACGAAGAACGCGTCCGTGTAGCTATTTCAAGTGCCTGCAAAGAAGAAGCTCCACCGGAACTGCGAGCACGCGTGATGCAAACGTTTACGGAATTTCGACTCACGCTGACGGAAATTGATCTCCCCAACAACTAAGTTGTGGACATGGCGCATTTCGACGTACGAGCAGAGATGGTGGCGAATGTACTCACTATCACTGTGAAGGTCGGAGATATGGTCGCCGCTGGTGACCAACTCCTCCTCTTGGAGTCGATGAAGATGGAGATTCCAGTTCTCAGCGAAATCAGTGGAAAAGTAATCGAGGTCGCAGTCGTTGACGGCGAAGTGATCCAGGGCGGCGATCTGCTAGTGAAAATCGATTACGCATGAGCGATCGCTTTCTAGGCGCGATTGGGCTTTCGTCGATGACGGTGAAGCACGCCGATACGGCAATCGCACTGGGTTCGGGTGATGTGGCCGTTCTGGGAACGCCACGAATGGTGGCTTTGGCAGAGGCGGCCACCCTTGCTGCCATTGCAGACCGGCTCGATCAGCAAGAAACGACCGTCGGTGTTGATGTACACATCGAACATTTAGGCGCTTCGCCCGTGGGATCACTTGTGCAAGCAAGCGCTGTAGTGAGCAATGTAGAGGGGTCACGTATCACTTTTGAGATCGAAGCCCATGACGGCGAACGTCTTGTTGCTCGTGGCGTTGTTATTCGTATGTTGGTTGATCGCTTGCAATTTACGGCGCGCGTGGCTGCGCTAGGTGCAACTGCGCGTTCTTAAATTCCCGTTGTCGTCCGTGGATACGCGATCGCTGGATCTGTGATGACATTTACCAGATAGGGAACGCCACTTTCGAACGCACGATCAAGGGCTGGTCCAATCTGGCTAGATTGAGTAACTATTTCGCCAGCCCCACCCAGAGCTCTTACTACCTCGTCGTATCGCGTTTGTGGCGCGAGGTCAGCCGCAACGTCATACCCGAAGATAGATTGCATCGGGTGCTTCTCTAAGCCCCAGGCGCTGTTATTTCCGACAACCATCACTGCTGGCAAGTGATGTCGTATGAGAGAGTCGATATCTCCAAGTGAGAAACCAAGAGCTCCATCTCCAAAGAGTGCGACAACTTGCGCTGATGGTCTGGCTAACCGGGCCGCAATAATTCCGCCCATGCCACCGCCCAAACAGCCGAAGGGCCCTGGGTCGAGCCAGCATCCTGGACGCACCGGTTCTACAAATTTTCCGGCGAAGGAAACAAAGTCTCCGCCATCACCGATGATGACAGCATCATCAGCAAGTTTTGGAAGTAGTTCGCCATAGATCCGGGCAGGATGAATGGGGGAGAGGTCTGCCTCAAGCAGCTCTCGCTCTTTGGAGGCGCTCTTAAGTGCGGCCTGCGTGATCAATTCTCGCCACTCGTTCGACACTTGATGTGAGAGAGCGTGTGTAAGCGCGGTGAAGATAGCGGGCAAGTCTCCTGAGGTACTGGCAGCAAGTGTCGCGTGGGTGGCAATTCCTGCTGGGGAGTCGGACACATGAATTACTTTGGCGCTACCAAAATCGCCGTAACCTAATCGGAAGTCCAGCGGCGTGCCGACTACCAGAATGAGATCTGCTGACCTGAACGCGAAAGATCTCGCTTTTGTTGCCAGTAGTGGATTTCCGCGAGGAATAATTCCGCGAGCGGTGCCGTTCGTGATGACTGGAATCTGAATAGATTCGGCAAATTCGAGTGCTTCTTTTTCGGCGCTGCCAGCCCATACATCGGAACCAAGAATGAGAAGGGGTGAGGAAGACTTTTTAATGAGGTCGGTAATTCTTGCTACCTCATCGGTATTCACTTGACGTGCTTGTGGGGTCCAGGCTGAGACCGGATGAGTGGTCGCTGGTCCAAAGAAAATATCCATCGGGATATCAAGGAATGTGGGTCCACGATGTGGGGTGCGTGCGAGTGCAAGTGCATCAAACACTTCATTACCAATTTCCTCAGTCTTGTTTACTGTCGCAGCAATTTTGGTAACGGGGGCTAAAAGTGGCGGATGATCAATTTCCTGAAGCGCACCTTGACCCCACCTTCCAGCTGGTGCTCGCCCACCGAGCATCAAGAGCGGAGCACCGTTGTAAAAAGCGTTTGCTACCGCACTGACGCCGTTGGTAACACCGGGACCTGCAGTGACGACTGCGAGCCCGGGAGTGCGAGTTAATCGCGCCGTAGCCTCCGCCGCGAATACTGCGGTTTGTTCGTGGCGCACATCGATGATTGGCAAATCGCGATGTACGGCTCCGTCATAAATGGGAAAGACATGTGCGCCCGAAAGTGTGAAGAGGTGGTTTATGCCATGTGCTTGCGCTGCCAATACAGCCAAATCTCCACCATGTGTTTCACGCTCTTCGCTCACTCCGCCATTCTAAGCGGGAATACGCAATGAGTGCCAGAGTTGCGAGGAGCGCAGGTATGAACCAAATATAATCGGTCAAGAATTGAGTGAGAGGCAAAGCCGGATTCTTTAAGTTAAAGGTTCGTTCACCGATCCAGAATTCCGCAAGTATGAGGCCAATAACTGCTCCACAATTCTTCACTGTGGGGTACCAACGAGTTTGGCTTAGCAACCAGATCGAAGGCAGAGTGGCGACCACGAGAATCAGCTGAGCAAATTCGATACCGATATTGAATGCAAAAAGAGTAAGAACACGATCACTCTGGAAAACCACCAAGTGCTTAAGCATGGTGGAAAATGCCAACCCATGCACCAGGCCGAAGAGAACTGGCACCAAGAAAATCGCTCGGTTTTGGGTGGGGTATAGAGCATGAATTGCAGTAATGAATATTGAAAGCGCTATCAGCGTCTCAATGAGTCTGTCAGGGACGGCAATAATGTTGAAGGCAGCAAGGGCAACTGATGTGGCATGCCCTAATGTGAAGGCACTGACCGTTTTCACGGTGAGTTTCACGCTTTGAAGGAATCCATTCCCAGGGTGCAGGCGTCGGCGTGTGATGTATGCAGGGATGGGGAGAATGAGGAGATAGAGAAAGAGTAAATGGTCGACCCCGGAACCGATGTGGTGCCTCCCAGCGGTGAATCCTGAGATGAATTTTTGGTGAAATGTATCTGTGTTGATCAAGCTGTAAGGGGTTCCCACGTGGGCGTATGCACTTTGTGCGGTGAGAAGTAGCACTGCCGCAGAAGTAGCCAGCAGAAGTAGAGAGTTCTTTCGCATGGAGTATTTCTACCAGCCTAAAGATAACTTGAATCGATGTTCGTTGAATCACACGCAAATCACAGAGAGTTCTTGCAAACTCACCTTCAGAAGCACAACTTCTAGTGTAATTTTCTCAACATGAAAAGACTCATCACCGATCGATCCCGCGCCGGCACCGCTGGCCTCATTGCATTAGTTCTTGGTACTGCTCTCATTCAGTTTTCGCTTGGAGCTGCACCGTCCTCTGCTGCGACTACTGCCACCAAGGCACTCTGTGGCACCCGCGCCCTTCCCTTTGAGAAGTTTGCTCCTGATGTCGCAGTGATCTGTGACGAGACGTACATGTATGTGTCATCAAACGGTGTGGCCTCTCATTCGATGATGGTAGGAATTACTGGTTGGAACCAACAGGTCCCGCTGCCCATGTTGGTCAGTTCATCACTCGCGCAGATGTGGCGCTTTCCACTTAAGCCAGTAGTCGCTGCTTCTGAGATCGCCACGACAGGCGTTGGCGGAACCGGGATCATGCTTAACGGGATCTCTAATTTCAATGCCACCAAGCCGGCTCCCAATTCAACGGGTTCTGTGTATTCGGCGAGCGCCGATCCTAAGTTGCAGGGTGAATTAGATACTTGCGCCGGCCACGCTGGTCGCGGGGATGACTATCACTACCACGCAGAACCGAGCTGTTTAATATCCGTCCTTGGTTCAGAGAGCGCACTTGCGGGTTATCAACTCGATGGGTATCCCATATATGGAAGTAAAGAGCCAAGTGG
>JAPLBA010000149.1 GCA_026393015.1 Actinomycetota bacterium | reverse complement strand
ACTTCGGCTTCAGGATTCGCACCGCCGGAATCTACTCGCCGGGTAGTTGCTTCGACTATGCCATTCACGAAATTTGCTACGCGTGCTGGATCTGAGGTACCTGCTTCGCCCAGTGCCTTGATGAGTGGCCCAGTGAGGCGATGGTGAGCGGCACGAACTTCGGGCACTCGATGTGGTGGAAGTGCAACGGAACTAAGTTCACGAGCAAGGCGATGTTTGCCGGCAACCACGTATTCGAGAGCCCCTACCATCCACGCCTCAACGTGTTCCAACGCAGTGGCAGTGACGGAGACTTGTTCGTTGAGTGAAGCAGCCCAAAGATCTAATTCGTCTAGTACTAAATCAGCGATCAAATCTTCTCTGGAATCAAAGTATTCATATAGCGAACTTCTTGAAAGACCTGCGCGAGCCGCCACGGCCGACATGGTGACCGAACCACTGCCCTCTTCCATAGCAATTTCTACTGCAGCGGCCAGCAACGCGGCGCGACGCTTCTCGCGATGATCAACGACGTTAGAAGCTTCGATCTTTGGCATGAAAGGATTCTGCCACCTATTCCGCAGGAGCGCCTGTGATGGATATTTCGCTCGCTGCGAGCTGCCCACACGCGCCATCGATGTCGCGGCCACGGGTATCGCGAACCGTCACCGCCACGCCATAAGCCTCAAGGAGGCGGACGAACGTATCCTCATCCTCTTGGCGCGAGGCAGTCCACTTAGACCCCGGAGTGGGGTTGAGGGGAATGAGATTCACGTGCGCGTTGCGATTCTTCAGCAAGCGACCGAGCAGATCAGCGCGCCAGGCCTGATCATTTATATCGCGAATCAGCGCATATTCAATCGAGTAACGTCGACCAGTCTTATTCGAGTAGGCATCAGCGGCTTCGAGAACTTCACTGACTTTCCAGCGAGTATTGATTGGTACGAGCGTGTCGCGCAGTTCATCATCAGGTGCGTGGAGAGAAACAGCCAGAGTTACCGGAATATCTTCGTCGATCAACTTCATAATCGCGGGAACAAGACCAACAGTAGAAAGTGTGACTGAACGCGCGCCGATCGCTAAACCTTCTGGATGTGGCGCCGTAATATTACGAATTGATTGGATCACTGCGTTGTAGTTGGCGAGTGGCTCCCCCATGCCCATAAAGACGACATTTGAAAGACGCATCGTGCCACCAGGGATTTCGCCACTATCAAGAGCTCGCGCAGCCATCACTACTTGCTCAGTAATTTCACCGGCGGTGAGATTGCGCGTAAGCCCACTCTGACCGGTAGCACAGAACGGACAGTTCATACCGCATCCGGCTTGCGAAGAGATACATACAGTTGCCCGATCGGAGTAACGCATAATGACGCTCTCTACGAGAACGCCGTCGTGCATCTTCCAGAGATCTTTCCGCGTCCTACCTCGATCACACTCAAGCGAACGAACCGGAGTGAGTAATTCTGGGAGCAGTAGATCTTTAAGAGTTCCACGAAGATCTACCGGAATATCACTCCAGGTATCCGGATCGTTATTGAGGTGCTCGAAGTAATGGAGCGCTACTTGCTTGGCGCGAAAACCGGGAAGGCCAAGATCCTCCGCAAACTTTTTGCGATCCTTGGCTGCCACATCACTGATGTGTTGGGGCGCCTTCTTGCCGCGCTTAGGTGCGGCGAAAACTAATTCCCCTGGCTTAAGCGCCATTAGCGCCCCACAAAATGGGTAATGAGTAAGTAGGCAAATGGTGATGCAAGAAGGACTGAATCGAGACGATCCAGGATGCCTCCGTGGCCTGGAAGGAGCGCACCCATATCTTTGACACCCAAGTCACGCTTGAGCGCGCTTTCAATGAGATCTCCACTCGTTGCAGCAATGACCGTGACCGTTGCCAGCACCGCCCCTTCCCAGAAAGGACGATCAAGCCAAATCGTGTAGAGCGTTCCCGCACCACCGACCGCAAGAATAAGAGAACCGACCACACCCTCAATGGATTTCTTGGGACTTATAGTCGGTGCGATGCGGTGCTTACCGAAGAGCACTCCGGCAATGAGACCGCCGGTATCGCTTAATGCAACTGCAGCGACGAACACCATGGCACGTGCGCGACCATTCTCAGGGACCGCAAGAAGTATCGCGAATCCCGCTGGCACCGGAAGATAGAGCAACGAGAAAAGAGTTGCCGTGACATCCTGCACAAACGAGTTAACACCAGAACGAAGTCGGATCACAAGTAGCACAGGAATTGCCACACCAGTTGCGATGGCTAAGCCGGAGAGTCCCCAAAACCAACTCGACATGACGATGGAAACGCTTGCAATAGCTGCTGTGTACGGATCGATCAAAATACTCTTCAGCGCAAACGCCCGAGAGAGCTCCCACACCGCGGGAATCATGGCAACGGAAACTAAAATGGCAAAAAATATGCGGTTCCAAGAAAGGGACGCGATGATCAGCCCTAGTAGTGAGAGACCCACCATGACGGCTGAAGGAAGAAAGGGACGCGATGATCAGCCCTAGTAGTGAGAGACCCACCATGACGGCTGAAGGAATGTTGCGCCCGGCTCGGGCATTAATGTCTGTCACGATTAAACTTCGAGAAGTTCGCTCTCTTTGTGTTTCAAGAGCTCATCGATCTTGTCACCGTGCGATGCAGTGACCTTGTCGAGCTCCTTCTCGGCACGACCGAGTTCGTCTTCACCAAAGCCGCCATCTTTTGCCAACTTATCTAAACCTTCTTTGGCATGGCGACGAATGTTGCGAAGCGTGACTCGTGCCTCTTCCGCCTTTTGACGAGCAACCTTGATGTACTCCTTGCGTCGCTCTTCAGTCAATTGTGGGAAACCTACACGTATGACTCCGCCATCGTTACCCGGATTCACTCCAAGGTCGCTCTCGCGGATCGCCTTTTCGATGGAGGCCATGGCGCTCTTGTCGAAGGGACTAATGAGCGCCATGCGCGCCTCTGGAATTTGAATGGTAGCTAGTTGATTGAGGGCGGTAAAAGTTCCGTAGTAATCCACCATGATCTTGTTGAACATGGCGGGATGCGCGCGGCCAGTACGAATAGAGCCAAAGTCTTCTTTCGCGACCTCGACAGCTTTATCCATCTTCGCAAGAGCTTCTGCAAGTATTGCGTCGATCATGGCTTCTCCTTCGTTGCGTACCTAGTAGCAGTGGCCTGAGGGTTACCTCAGTGAACTAATGTGCCAATCTTTTCACCGCGAACGGCCTTCGCAATATTGCCATCCTCCATGAGGTTGAAAACGATGATCGGAAGGTGGTTCTCTTTGCAGAGCGAGAAAGCAGCGGCATCGGCCACGCCTAATCCCTGGGTGATGACCTCGCTGTAAGAAATTGAGTCGTACTTGGTTGCGCTGGCATCTTTGCGTGGATCTGCCGAGTAAACGCCATCTACGCCACTCTTTGCGAGCAAGAGCGCTTCGCAACCGATTTCTAGCGCGCGTTGCGCCGCGACGGTATCGGTGGAGAAGTAAGGCATGCCGGCGCCGGCGCCGAAAATAACTACCCGACCTTTATCGAGGTGGCGCATAGCGCGGCGAGGAATATACGGCTCGGCGACCTGGCCCATGGTGATGGCGGTCTGCACGCGAGTATCGATCTCTTGCTTTTCGAGGAAGTCTTGGAGTGCGAGGCAGTTCATGACCGTGCCGAGCATGCCCATGTAATCGGCGCGAGCGCGATCCATACCTCTTTGTGAAAGTTCAGCGCCGCGGAAGTAATTGCCGCCACCGATGACGATGGCTACCTGAGTTCCCCCGCGTACCACATCTGCAATTTGCTTTGCGATGTCTTGAACAACATCGGGATCGACGCCAATACCCTTCTCGCCACCAAATACTTCACCCGAGAGCTTAAGAAGCACTCGACGGTATGCGGGGCGAGAAGGGCTCATGGCATCAGGCCTGTCCGACGCGGAATCGCGCAAAGCCAGTCACCGTAGTGCCAGCTTCTTTCAGGACTTGGTCAACGTTCTTCTTGTTGTCTTTCGCATATGCCTGCTCGAGAAGTGAAACTTCCTTCACGAAGCCGGTTACACGACCTTCAACAATCTTGGCAAGCGCAGCTTCTGGCTTACCTTCGTTACGAGCGGTCTCTTCTGCAATTCGGCGCTCTTTCTCAACTACATCTGCAGGCACATCTTCACGCGCAACATATTGCGGTGAGAATGCAGCGATGTGTTGCGCGACATCTTTGCCGATTGCATTGTCGATTGAAAGTGCCACCACGACGCCAACCTGCGGAGGCAAGTCGGGGCTAGTGCGGTGGAGGTAGGCAGCTGCTGGTGAGCCCGCGAAGACAGCCACTCGGCTGAGTTCGATCTTCTCACCAAGAGTGGCGTTGCCTTCATCGATATGGGCGCCCAAAGTCTTGCCGCCACCGAAATCGGAGGCGAGCAAAGCTTCGAGATTTGAGAGCTTGGTCTTTGCAACATGGGTGAGAATTTCCTCTGCGAGCGCTTGGAAGCGATCGCCCTTTGCAACGAAGTCCGTCTCACAATTGAGTTCGAGAATAACGCCGAGGTCTCCTTCCACCTTTGCGGCCACAAGACCGTTAGATGCAGAGCGACCTTCGCGCTTCGTTACGCCCTTGAGTCCTTTGACGCGGATAATGTCGACTGCCTTGTCGAAGTCGCCATCGGCTTCTACGAGTGCGTTCTTGCAATCGAGCATTCCTGCTGCTGTGAGTTCACGCAGCTTCTTTACGTCTGCGGCGGTGTAGTTCGCCAAGATGTATCTCTCCTATCAGGCTTGCGGGGCGGTTTCAGCAACAACAGTTTCTTCAACTGCTACCACTACTGGTGCTTCGACTACTGCTTCAACTGGTGCAACTTCTGCGACAGGGGCGACGGCATCGAGAATTTCCTGAGCGATCGCTTCGACTGCAGCAGGCTTGTTGGCCGTGGCAATCTCTGAACGCTTCTTGAGACCTTCAACAACTGCGTCGGTGATGACGCGAGTCAAGAGGGTGACGGAGCGAATAGCGTCGTCGTTACCTGGAATACGGTAATCAACTTCGTCTGGATCGCAGTTGGTGTCGAGGATTCCGACGATGGCGATACCAAGTTTGCGAGCTTCCTTGATTGCAAGGTGCTCTTTCTTGGTGTCTACAACCCAGATGATGCTGGGCACCTTCACCATGTCGCGGATTCCGCCGAGAACGCGATCAAGCTTGACCTTCTCACGGTGAAGAACGAGGAGTTCTTTCTTGGTGAGGAGTTGGTCATTGGATTCTTCGAGTGCTTCGAGTTCCTTGAGGCGAGCGATGCGCTTGCTGACGGTTCCGAAGTTGGTGAGCATGCCACCCAACCAACGCTCGGTCACGTACGGCATACCTACGCGACGAGCTTGCTCAACGATGGGCTCTTGAGCCTGCTTCTTGGTGCCGACATAAAGAATGCTGCCACCGTGGGCAATAGTCTCTTTGACGAACTCATAAGCATTATCGATGAGTGCGAGTGATTGTTGAATATCGATGATGTAAATGCCGTTGCGTTCCGTGAAGATGAATCGCTTCATCTTTGGATTCCAACGACGTGTCTGGTGTCCGAAGTGAACACCTGCGTCGAGCAACTCGCGCATCGTGACGACCGCCATGGCCGCACACTCCTTTCGCATCCGGGCAAGCTGCGCCGGACGCACTCGGTTATTGGTAGGTACCGGTTGGTACTTACCCCTGACATCCCACGCTTGACCCAAAGGACCGAGTGGATACTTACCCCTGACATCCCACGCTTGACCCAAAGGACCGAGTGGAGTGTGGGTTACTTGGGAAAACTCCCGGTAACCCACGGTGTGGGATGTGCGATGTCACCGCTTTCACGGTGCGGGCTAAGGGTATCGGAGCAGGTAGTCCTGGCGCGAACTCGGGTCGCGGCGTTCTCTCCACAGGAATCAGGCCTCATCTGGTGGCTTCCACAGCGCCCCTCCAGTGAGCACCCACGAGCGGATTTACGCTCATCCTGGGGCGATGAGACACCTCCCAGCCCACTTGCTCTTAGCGAGCGCGCTCACCTTGGTACCCGCGGGGCTCTCACTCGCCTCCTCTTCTGCGCCTTCTCACCCCGGCGCTGCCCCGCCGAATTGGCGCCTGCCGTTGGCCCAAAGCGAACTCATACGTCCCTTCACACCACCCACCAGGCGTTATGGGCGCGGTCATCGAGGAGTCGATCTCGCCGCCGCCATCGGAACCGCGGTCTGCGCTCCCTCGGAAGCCACCATCACCTTTGCCGGCCAGGTCAACAAGGTGCCCACCGTCGTGCTGGCTCACACCGGCGGGTATCGATCCACTTATCAGGCCGTAACCACTTCACTCAAGGTCGGGGCGAAGGTGGCCGCTGGTGAAATCTTCGGCAAGGTCAGCGCTGCTGGCCACTTAGCGGGGGTCCCTTGCCTCCACTGGGGTCTGCTCTGGGGCGAGCACTACCTCAACCCACTTTCACTCCTACCGCACTTTCGCACCCATCTCCTGCCCACCTGAGATCAACGTGAGATCTCATCCGCGGATTCGTCCCAGGTCACGGAGAGTTAAAGGTCTGGATAGATCTCCTCCCCAACAAGCTAATCCCCGTTACCGTGATCTCAACAGCCTGGTCAGAGAGGAAGTAATGAG
>JAPLBA010000152.1 GCA_026393015.1 Actinomycetota bacterium | reverse complement strand
TGATGTCTTACACTTTTACAGGCAAAGTGGCGGGCTTATATGCCGCCCGAACCTTCTCAAAAGCGTCAATAGCATCGACATGGCGCAAGGTGAGGCCGATGTCATCGAGCCCTTCCATCAAGCGCCACCTCGTGTAGTCATCGATCTCAAAACCGATCGACTGGTTGGCATATCGCACTTGGCGCGCCTCAAGATCAACCGTTATTTCAGTGCTGGGATCGCTTTCAATGGCTTTCCAGAGTGCTTCTACGTCGCTCTGGGGCAAGACCACGGTGAGGAGGCCGCCCTTGAGGGAGTTGCCGCGGAAAATGTCGGCGAAGCGGCTAGATATGACTGCTCGGAAACCGTAATTTTGCAACGCCCAAACAGCATGCTCGCGCGATGAGCCGGTGCCAAAGTCAGCGCCGGTCACCAGCACCGTCCCGTTGGCGAACTCTGGCTTGTTCAAAACAAACTCTGGATCCTGACGCCAAGCAGCAAAAAGACCTTCTTCGAATCCATCACGAGTGATCTTCTTGAGCCAGACGGCCGGAATGATTTGATCCGTATCAACATTGCTACGACGCAGTGGGACACCGCTTCCGGTGTGGCTGATGAACTTCTCCATTGTTATGCGCCTACTTTCGCTGAATCAAGATCGGCCGGAGATGAGAGAGTGCCTCGAAGTGCGGTAGCCGCGGCCACGAGGGGACTCACCAGGTGGGTTCGCCCACCTTTTCCTTGCCTTCCCTCAAAGTTCCGATTGCTCGTTGAAGCGCTCCGTTCCCCTACTGCCAATTGATCAGGGTTCATACCAAGACACATCGAGCAACCCGCTTGACGCCATTCGGCACCGGCATCAAGAAATACCTTGTCGAGACCCTCAGCTTCGGCTTGTAAGCGCACCTTGGCTGACCCAGGAACTACCAGCATTCTCAAGGTAGAAGAGATCTTCTTACCCTTGAGGATTTCTGCTGATGCTCGCAAATCTTCGATGCGACCGTTGGTGCACGAGCCCAAGAAAACCGTATCGATTTTGATATCGCGAAGCGGCATACCTGCAGTGAGGCCCATGTACTCGAGGGCGCGCGCTGCGGCATTGCGCTCTTCTGGATCGGAGTACTCATCTGGGTGAGGAACTTTCCCGGAGAGCGGGAGTCCTTGTCCTGGATTCGTTCCCCAGGTCACGAATGGTGAAAGTTCATCGGCATTGAGAATGACCTCAGCATCGAACTTCACATCTGCATCACTCTTCAAGGTGCTCCAGTAAGCCACTGCGCCATCCCAATCAGCACCTTCTGGTGCATGTGGGCGACCCTTGAGATATTCAAAAGTAGTTTCGTCAGGCGCGATCATTCCTGCACGCGCACCTGCTTCGATGCTCATGTTGCATACCGTCATGCGACCTTCCATCGAAAGCGCACGTATAGCTTCGCCACGATATTCAAGAACATAGCCCTGTCCCCCGCCAGTACCAATCTTGGCAATGACCGCAAGAATGATGTCTTTCGAAGTAACACCGGGCTTTAACTTTCCATTCACCGTAATGGCCATAGTCTTAAATTTCTTGAGAGGCAATGTTTGCGTTGCTAGCACATGCTCTACTTCACTAGTTCCGATACCAAATGCCAAGGCCCCGAAAGCGCCATGTGTGGAAGTGTGTGAATCACCGCAAACAACAGTCATACCTGGTTGCGTCAGTCCGAGTTGCGGTCCGACCACGTGGACGATTCCTTGATCAGCATCGCCGAGTGAGTGAAGGCGAATACCAAACTCCGCAGAGTTGTTGCGAAGGGCGTCGATCTGCGCACGCGAGACAAGGTCGGCAATCGGTTTATCAATATCGATGGTGGGGGTGTTGTGATCTTCCGTGGCGATTGTGAGATCGGGGCGGCGTACTTTTCGGCCGGCTAGGCGCAAACCATCGAAGGCTTGTGCGCTGGTGACTTCGTGCAACAAGTGCAAGTCGATGTAGAGGAGATCAGGTTCGCCATCTGCGCTGCGCACCAAGTGATCGCGCCAGACTTTCTCTGCGAGTGTAAGAGCCATAGTGAGTCCCTTTCGCTGCCCACTTGCGTCTCAAATACTGATACGCAAGTATTGGATCGTGGACAACATTAGTGGAGTCGGAGTTCTCGACAAAGTCGCGCAAGTTTTGAACGCACTTGAGGCTGGGCCGCAGAATCTCGCAGGCCTCGTAAGCGCCACCGGCATCTCCCGTCCGACCGCGCACCGCTTAGCCCTTGCCTTGGAAAACCATCGAATGGTGAGTCGCGATATCCAGGGACGCTTCGTTCTCGGACCAAGATTTATTGAACTTGCCGGTGCCGCCGGCGAAGATCGATTGGTGGCAGTTGCCACCCCCGCACTCGCACTTTTGCGCGACGCCACCGGAGAGAGTGCACAGCTCTACCGCCGTCAAGGAGATCACCGCATTTGCATTGCAGCTGCCGAACGCGTCAGCGGATTGCGTGACTCAGTCCCTATCGGTTCACTACTCACGATGCATGCAGGGTCAGCCGCACAAGTACTTCTCGCTTGGGAAGATGCGTCGAAGATTAATCAAGGAACAACTGGTGCGCGCTTTACCGCAGCTCGACTCGAGGCAGTGCGTCGTCAAGGTTGGGCAGAGAGCGTTGGGGAACGAGAAGCCGGTGTCGCAAGTGTTTCCGCACCAGTGCGTGGACCACATAACCGAGTTATTGCTTCCGTCAGTGTGAGTGGCCCGCTTGAACGCCTCGGTCGTAGACCAGGTCGTTTACATGCAGCCGCAGTAGTAGCAACTGCAGAACGCATCTCTGCAGCACTTAAACAATCCCGCTAATCGCTATTTCAAAGAGAAGTAATAATCAGCCGTGCTGATCGGCCAATTACTCGAATCGCGAAGCACTAGTAATTCTTTGAACGTCACCCCAACTTTGCTCATAAAATAGAGTCGTCCAGTTGTACTTCCCCCTGGGATTAATTGAAGAGAGTCGTTAAGTGCATCCTTCATGGATATGTACTGAGCATCTCGAAGTTGTCCATTTGGCAACGCGATTTTGAAGGTGCGGTCAAAACTACCTACGCTCACGATCTTACTATCAAGATTTACGACGGTCATAGTCAGCGCCTGCCAGGTCAATCCTGACTTCACATCGGGGATTCCGTTGTACTTAGCATCATAAGTACATCCATCACGAGATCCATTTTCAGCGCACACTTCCTTGGAGATAGATTGCAGTGACGCATCGACCCTAAATTGCAATTTCCCAGCGACCAATGTGGTCCCACGTGGCGCCGGATTGCCCGCACTTCCCACATCGCCAGAAAGCGAAGCTGGAGTTGCCATGGGGCCTGGCTCGGGAATTGGACCTACTGCTGACGTATCAGTGAGTAAGTAGTAATCAGCCTCACTCATCGGCCAATTGCTTTGATCGTTAATCACCATCAGAGTCTTCACCGAGACCCCGACTGATATCTTGAAATAGAAGCGGCCTGTGGCGCTACCACTGGGGATAATTTGTCCAAAAGCTAACAAGTTGTCTTCAAGTGAGGCATTATCTGCTTCGATCAACTGACCAGACTCGGTCACCAATTTAAATCTGCGATCCAACGAACCCACATCGATAATCTTGGTATCAAGATTGAATGCGCTCGCCTTGATTGCATACCACCAGACCTTAGCTTTGGGATCTGGGATGCCGTTGTACTTAGCATCATAAGTACAACCATCTCGCGAACCGTTGTCAGCACAGACTTGCGCCATCACGGAGTTATTGGTGCCTTCCAGGCGGAATGCGACTTTACCAATCGTCACTTTGGTCCCGGCTGCTAAAGGATTGGACGCAGTTGCGATAGCTGGCGGTTTTGGCACAGATGGGGCTGGTTGCGTCGTCGAAGTAGGGGCGGGCTGGGATTGAGTCGGCAACGCGCCTACGACGCCACCTGGAAGAGCCACGCCTTTATTCCAGACCAACTTCTTCCCGGACTTGATGCAGGTATAGACCATCTTCGAGTCGAGGGCCACCTGGCCCACCTTCTTACATGCAGACCCTGGCTTGATAACCGCGATCGCACCTTGAACGGTGGAGAGAGTGAGGCCAGTAACAATGACGGAGGTAAGAAGGAGCCTGATTCGCATGATGCTCAATCTATCTTTAAAGAAAGAGTGGGCAACTTGAAATCGAGCTGAAATGCCTAGTCAGCGCCAGATTCCAGGGCAGCGCGATCGAGAGATTCACCTTTTTGTTTGGGGTGAGAAGCTGAAGCTATTGCATC
>JAPLBA010000130.1 GCA_026393015.1 Actinomycetota bacterium | reverse complement strand
CTCTTTTCGCAGGCTGACGAGCGAGTGCTGCCCGCTTCAAATAGAGCCGCAATTGCAGCTCAGGTCCAGCAAGATCGTTTCGCTGGTTCGATCGCAAGCCCTATCCAATTCCTCATTCCCACCGGTTCAAATGAGAGCGAAAAGTACACAGCGGAAATTGCAAAGCAAGAGCACATCGTTGCCGTCATCCCGGGAGCGCAGACTAAGAATTACATCCAAGTGCAAGCTGTAAGCGACGTATCGCCCAGAACTCCACCGGGCGAGAGCCAAATTCGGAAACTACGCGCAATTCCAGCACCAAGTGGAACTCTCATTGGTGGCGTCGCCGCCGATTATGCAGATTCACAAGGGGGCATCAAGAGCAAGTTGCCGATCGTAGTGATGTGGATCGTGATCGCAGTCCTACTTCTACTCTTTATGTTTACGGGCTCGATCATCCTCCCCTTCAAGGCCATCGTACTTAACTTCATTTCACTAGGCGCCACGATTGGCGTGATGAAGTGGATTTTCGTAGATGGCCACCTAAATTGGCTTGTTGGTTCCTTCACTAATACGGGAACTCTCGATACATCGATGTTGGTTCTCGTTGCAGTAACAACATTTGGGCTCTCTATGGATTATGAGCTTTTCCTACTTTCACGCATCAAGGAAGAACACGACGCCGGGAAAGGCACCGTTGACTCCGTCGCAATCGGACTTCAACGTTCAGCACGCATCATTACTGCGGCAGCTGCTCTACTAGCCATCATCTTCGCCTCATTTATATTAAGTGGAGTGACATCAATCAAAATACTTGGATTCGGGGTGGCCTTTGCGATTCTTCTCGACGCCACCATCATTCGGGCCCTACTGGTACCCGCATTGATGCGTCTCTTTGGTGAGCAAAACTGGTGGGCGCCCAAAGCATTAAAGCGCTTCACTGTAGATCACTAAAGGCTTTGTATTTTCTTCACCACATTATGAAGTGATGATGCAAGTGCGCTCACTTCCTTGGGTGAGAGAGCTTCAAGCATTAACGTCTCTTCTGCATTAAACTTGGGGAAGATCTTCTTCATCATGCGTTTTCCTGCTGGCGAGAGGGAGACCACCACCTTGCGCTTATCTTCATTTCTCGAACTTCGAACGATCAGACCTCGAGCATCCAGTGTGTTGAGCACTCCACTGAGCGTGCCTTTGGAGATACGCACCTCGGCAGCGAGCGCGGTGGCCTCCATCTCTTCCCAAATCCAGGTCACCCAAAGCACCACGAAGGCAGTCCAGGTGAGATCCACATCTTTCAAGACTGCTGACTCCACCCGGTTGCGCACGGCATTTGCTGCTAAGTAGAGATTGCTCACCGCACGCATCGCTTCGAAATCCAGACCCAAGCCACCCAAGGTTGCGTTGAGAGCACGTTCGGACTCGTCGATCGTTCGCTTAGTCACGTGTACAGAATAGAGGCCTGGTTCGATGGCTCTAGACTTTTCCCAGGTCCCCGTAGCTCAGTCGGATAGAGCGACCGCCTCCTAAGCGGT
>JAPLBA010000025.1 GCA_026393015.1 Actinomycetota bacterium | reverse complement strand
TCATCGTCCCCACCTTCAGCAAGAACTGCTCCCCATGGATCAACGACAACTGACCGACCACCAAGAACGATGTCTCCTTGGATTCCAACGCCGTTGCAGGCAATCACAAAGCATTGATTTTCGACTGCTCGTGCGCGCGTAAGTAAAGACCAATGCGCAATACGACGTTCTGGCCAAGCTGATGGAATAAGGAAGATCTTGGAACCAAGATCTAATAGTGCGCGATACATCTCTGGGAAACGTACGTCGTAACAGATACTTAATCCGGCACGACCCCACGGAAGGTCAACTGTCACGAGATCGTTTCCTGCCGCAAGCACTGTGGTTTCGCCACCCGTAAACCCAAAGAGGTGGCGCTTTGCATATTTCCCTACTAGCTCGCCGGTAGGTGAAATAACGATTGCAGTATTACGCAATTTTCCATCATCATCACGAGTGACAAGTGATCCACCATGTAACCAGACCTGTGCTTCTTTAGCGGCAGCTTGCAGTGCACTTACTGCGAGACCATCGATAGATTCTGCGGTCTCTGGGAATGTGGGAAATGCAAAGCCACCTTGTACCCAGAGCTCGGGAAGGATCACGAAATCGGCAGCTGATTGCGCCCGCACCAGAGTCGCAGCGCGATCAATGCGTTCGCTAATCGGCTCTGATAGATCGGTCCGCAATTGAATGACATGGGCTCGCATAGGCATTAGCCTGCCACCTATGTCCTCACAGTCGGCAATTCATCCAGAAATGGAACGCTTGCGCCTCGCCTGGCTCGAGAGTGTGGAAGCCATATCCACGCTCGGAGCCACCCTCTCTGACGAAGAGTGGGAGGCTCCCACTCCATGCCCCGGTTGGAGTCGGAAGGACCTCATCAGCCACATGGTGGGCTTGGAATCACGGGTGCTTGGCGGCGAGATCCCTGATCCTGAAGCGGTAGATGTCGCTAAGCCGTGGGTGAAGAATCCCGCCGCTAGTTTTATGGAAATCGATGTGGAAGTCCGTCGCTCGCGCCGCGGCCAGATTGTCTTTGGTGAGTTCATCGACATCACACACTTGCGCGACGAAGCGTGGCGGTTGGATTCGCGAGAACCCGAGACCCTTATCCACTTTGATCCCTTTGGTGAGATCTCACTCGGACTACTCCTCGCACGTCGCGTGATGGATATTTGGACGCACAATCAAGATTTGCGAACATCACTTGGCATTCCCGGAGATGAACTTGGTCTCGGTGCGAAACACTCCTGGATGCTCTTAGGTGCAGGACTTCCGATGGTCTTTGGAAAACGCGGTGGGGCTAAGCCTGGCGAATCTCTTTCGCTAGAAGTGCGCGATTGCTTTACATCACTCATTGAAGTCAACGGGGATGGCAAAGCTGCTTTCGTTAAGGAACTAGCGATACCGACCACTTCAATTTCATTGAGTGCGCATGAGTGGTACTTACTTACAGCCGGTCGTGAGGGACGAGAGAACGCAACTCCCATTGTGAGTGGAGATACAGAGTTAGCCCAACGTGTACTAACGAATTTTTCGGTAACACCCTAGTTACTCGTCGTCTCCGTCGTTATCGCTCTCATAGAGCTCACTTGGGTCTTCAAGTAGTGCACCGATACGTGCCAAGAAGCGTGAACCAAGTTCTCCATCAATCATTCGGTGATCGAATGAGAGGGTGAGTTGGCAAATGGGGCGGACTTTCATTTTGCCCTTAACAGTCCATGGAATTTCACGAATCTGTCCAACGGCAAGAATCGCACCTTGACCCGGCGTAAGAATTGGTGTGCCTCCATCAATTCCTAGTACACCCACATTAGTGATAGTGAGGGTGCCGTGTTGCATACGATTCGGCGGCGTCCGGCCTTCACGTGCAGTATCAACCAAACTCATTAATTCCTTTGCCAGTGTGGGTATATCCATACCATCGGCTTCGTGAATGACTGGTACAAGTAAGCCACGAGGAGTCGCCGCCGCAAATCCAAGGTTGATATACCGACGAATAATTACTTCGTGATTGGCTTCATCCCAACTTGAATTAATCTTAGGGAATTCTTTCGTGGCTTGAAGTACAGCTGCTGCCACAATCAATAGTGGAGAGACCCGCAAACCTTCAAACTCTTCCCAATCCTTTAACTTCTTCACTGCTTTCAAAGTCTTAGCGACATCTACTTGTAACCACACACTGACGTGAGGCGCTGTGAACGCGCTGGTAGTCATGGCTTGCGCCATTTCTTTGAGCACTCCCTTTACGGGGATGCGATCTTCACGATGTGGATCGTAAGTTGTTGCTGGTGGTTGTTCCATACCATGTAATGCCATGGCTGCATCAAGTACGTCAGAGCGCGTGATATTCCCACTCTTGCGAATTCGACGAATATCTACGCCGAGATCCTTCGCAAGTTTACGAACAGGTGGCTTGGCCACCACAGGACCATCGTGTAATTCTACGACGATGCTCTCGCCCAACTCTTCTTGCGTTCCACTCGCTGCTTTACGAGCGCGACGTGCAGGTGTCTGTCCTTCTTTGACTCCATAACCCACTAATACTGCGGCTTGTTTTGGTTTGCCAGTGGGTACTTCAAGATTGCGATCATCTTCTGCGGGTACTACCGGTACTGCCGGCGCACTCTCGCCCGCGACACCATCTTCGATCGTGATGATGACTGTTCCCACATCAACTGTCTCGCCTTGATTAACTTTGAGGGCGGTAACCGTTCCTGCATAAGGAGAGGGCAGTTCAACGGCTGCCTTGGCGGTTTCGATCTCGCAAATCATCTGGTTGATGGTGACCACATCACCGACGGAGACATACCACTGAAGAATTTCAGCTTCGGTTAATCCCTCGCCCACATCAGGGAGTCGGAAGTCGCGTAGCGCCATGATTCATCTCCTCTAGAAAGCGAATGCTCGGTCGATCGCATCAAGTGTGCGATCTAAGTCGGGTAGGTAGTGCTCTTCTAGGCGTGCAGGTGGATAAGGGACATTGAAGCCGCCGACCCGGAGCACGGGAGCATCGAGAGAGTAGAAGCACTCCTCGGTGATTTGGCTGGCGATTTCTGCCCCCAGGCCCAAGAAAGTGGGCGCCTCGTGCAAAATCACCACTCGGCCGGTCTTTTGGGCAGATTCAAAGACCGGGGCAAGGTCAAGGGGTGAGAGCGTTCGGAGGTCCATGACTTCAACAGAGCGACCCTCCTTCGCGCAGACCGCGGCTACCTCAATGGCAGTGCGTACCGTAGGTCCGTAAGAGATGAGCGTTAAGTCATTTCCTTCTTGCACCGTTCGGGTCTCATGCAAACCAAGTGAAGGTGCTGCTTCATCGATTTCGGCTTTATCCCAGTAGCGACGCTTAGGTTCAAAGAAGATCACCGGATCATCAGATTGGATCGCTTGTTGAATCATCCAATAAGCATCATTTGGATTAGAACAGGTGACGACTCGAAGACCGGCCGTATGCGCAAAGTAGGTTTCGTTACTTTCGGAGTGATGTTCAACCGCACCGATTCCGCCACCGTAAGGAATACGAACAACTACCGGTAATTTCAAGGTTCCAAGCGAGCGTGAATGCATCTTCGCTAGCTGAGAAGTGATCTGATCAAAAGCTGGATAGACGAAACCATCAAATTGAATTTCGCAGACGGGACGATACCCACGGAGAGCTAAACCAATCGCAGTTCCAAGAATTCCTGATTCGGCGAGTGGTGTATCAATGATGCGATCTTCACCAAACTCGCTCTGGAGATTTTCGGTAACGCGGAAAACGCCACCAAGCTTGCCGACATCTTCTCCCATGACAAGAACTTTGGGATCTTCCGTAAGGGCACGACGTAATCCCATGTTGATTGCTTTTCCTATAGTGATCACTTCATATCACCCTCTGCAAAAGATTCTAAGTAATTAATGTACGCATTCTTCTCGGCTTCCAGAATTGGATGTGGTTCGGCATACACATGATCAAAGATGGCTTCCACGTATGGATCTTCCGCATCGATGATGTCGCCGCGTAACTTACTTGCCATCGCTTCGGCTTCTTTTTCAATATCTGCAAAAAAGTCCTCATTTGCAAGGCCACTTCGGGTGAGATAAGACTTTACCCGAGCGATTGGATCTTTGAGTTTCCACTCTTCCAATTCTTGAGCTAACCGGTAACGACTCGGATCATCTGAAGTGGTATGAGCGCCCATGCGATATGTAAAGGCTTCAATGAGTGTGGGGCCTTCGCCAGCGCGAGCCCGCGCAAGAGCTACCCGAGTAACTGCTAGGACCGCAAGCACGTCGTTACCGTCTACTCGGACACCAGGAAAACCAAAGCCTGCAGCGCGCTTATACAACGCCACCTTCGTTTGACTCTCAATAGGTTGGCTAATGGCCCACTGATTGTTCTGGCAGAAGAAGACCACTGGTGCGTGATACACCGATGCAAATGTAAATGCTTCGTTCACATCGCCTTGACTGGTAGCGCCATCACCAAAGTAAGCGATAACTGCATTGTTACTTTTATCACGTTGAATTCCCATGGCGTAACCGGTGGCATGCAATGTTTGCGAGCCGATGACCAACGTGTAGAGATGGAAGTCATTATCGTGCGGATTCCAACCGCCATGATTTATGCCGCGGTACATCCCGAGAAGTTTCTCTGGTGGCACACCCTTCGCCCATGCGACACCGTGTTCGCGATAGGTGGGGAATGCATAGTCGCCGGGAATCAATGCGCGGCCAGATCCCACCTGTGCGGCTTCTTGTCCGAGTGATTGTGCCCAGAGACCCAGTTCGCCTTGGCGTTGAAGAGCAGTGGCTTCTACATCGAATCGACGGACCATCACGAGATCGCGGTAGAGCGCGCGGATCTCCTCAGTTGAAATTTCGAGTGGATACTCCGGGTCGGTGAGCAATTCACCCTCAGGAGAGAGGATTTGGACAAGCTGTAACTCGCTCATCAGACCCCCTCCGCTTGAATCCCTGCCAGCCAGCTATCTGACCGGGCTCTAACCTACCGGGCGAGAATCCACCCTTCCCACCCGTAGGCTGGTCGGGTGCGCCGTAGCCTAGAAAATGTCCCCGCCTACTTGGCAGGTAAGCCAGCTGCCGCCCTCCCCGGGGTGGAAAGTTTCAAGGTCTCTTCTAACGAAAACCCATACTCACCCTTACCTGAAGTGCTGGACGCCCTCTCATTCTCCCAGATCAATCGTTATCCGGATTTCTCCAATGCGCGTTTGCGTGATCTCTTGGCAGCGAAGTACCACCTCGTGACAGATAACTTTGCCACCGGTACTGGGTCAGTGGGCGTGCTCCAACAAATCGTGCAAGCCACTTGTAACTTTGAAGATGAAATTCTCCATGCTTGGCGATCCTTCGAGGCATATCCCATTGTTGCCGCAGTCAATGGAGCTGTCAGTGTGCCCGTTTCATTGCGCGGTGATGAGAGTCATAATCTTGATGCCATGGTCGCAGCTATTTCACCGCGCACACAATTAATACTGATCTGCCAACCCAATAATCCCACTGGAGTTGCAGCCAAGAGAGATGAGCTCGTTCACTTTCTAGATCGAGTTCCTGCGCATATCACGGTAGTTATTGATGAGGCGTACGTAGAATTCATCACTGATACGCGCATAGCTGATTCACTTGATCTTTTCCATCGCTATAAGAACGTTGCAATCTTGCGATCATTCTCCAAAGCATATGGCTTAGCCGGCCTTCGAGTCGGTTATGCCATTGCACATTTGGAGTTGGCGGAAGCTATCCGTAAGTGCACACTTCCTTTTGGCGTCAGCACTATTGCCGAGGATGCTGCTATTGCAGCACTCAAGCACGAAGACAAATTAATGGTGAGAGTGGCACACCTTCTAGAAGAGCGAACGCGCGTCAGTGAAGCGCTTACTTCACAAGGTTGGAAACTCTCCGATTCACAAGCTAACTTCGTATGGATGAGATTGCCTGGAAAGACTGAGCTTTTCACGCAATCAGCGGCCGAAGTAGGTCTCTCTGTTCGACCTTATGGAGAAGAAGGTGTCCGGGTCACAATTGGCGAGGATGAAGCGAACACTCGATTTATTGAATTGGCTTCCAGATTTTTTACTGAATTTGGTCAGTTTTGAGTGAACTAAGAAATTATCACCATCGCCGTGGCACTATTATGGTGGCAATTGCGGCAGTACTCTTTGCGCTAAATGGGACCGCGGCACGCTTAGTTTTAGATGTTGGACTTTCTGCCCCGCGTCTCACTCAGATTCGCAGTGCCGGAGCACTCTTCTTTATTGCAATTTATGTTCTCTTTAAAAATGCTAAGTCTTTACGTATTACCAAAAAAGATGTTCCATTCCTCGCCGTTTACGGCATTGCGGGTTTCGCCTTTGTGCAGTACTTCTACTTTGTCGCGATAACCAAACTTGGTGTGGGGATTGGTTTGCTCTTTGAATTTACTGCGCCAGTCTGGATCGTGCTCTACGTTCGATTCTTCCGCCATGAAAAGGTAAAGAAGAGAATGTACGCGGCAATTGTTTGCACAGTTTCCGGTCTCGTATTGATCTCGCAACTCTGGTCAAACACGAAGTTGGAGCCGCTTGGAATCGCTTGCGGGCTTATTGCCTCGGTCTCACTCGCTATTTACTTCTTGCTCGGGGATAAAGGCGTTCATAAACGCGACACTCTTTCACTCGTCACTTGGGGCTTTATTTTTGCCACTATTTTCTGGGCAATCTTCCAACCCATCTGGAATTTTCCCGCCAAAGTGCTCAACACCAACCTCGATCTCGGTGGCCCCTTTGCAGGCTCCTCAGTCTCTGGCTGGTGGGTAATCCTTTACATTGTGCTCTTCGGCACTATCGCCCCCTTCCTGCTCACTATTGGAGCTCTGCGCTACACATCACCCGCTCGAGTCGGCGTGATTGGCACCATGGAGCCCCTCTTCGCGGGAGCTTTTGCCTGGTGGTGGCTAGGGGAGTCGCTCTCCCTCGTTCAGATGGGCGGCGCCGTGGTCGTACTCTGCGGCATCTTGCTCGCTGAAACCTCCCGATGAAGAATCGCTCATCTTGGCTTTGGTCCTATCTTTCGGTCTCCTTTATTTGGGGATTCTCTTTTCTCTTTATGAAAGTGGGCTTGGACTCCTTCACGCCTTTCCAAGTGGCATTTCTGCGTGTGGCGCTCGGCGCAGTAGTGCTCTTGATTATCGTCCTCCTTCGTAAAGTAAAGCTTCCGCGTGATCGAACACTGTGGCTCCACACGTTTGTCGCCGGCTTTTTACTCAATGCTCTTCCTTGGTCGCTCTACTGCTTTGGTGAGCAACGAGTCTCCTCATCACTTGCTGGAATTTTAAATGCAGCAACACCACTCTTCACAGTGCTTATTGCTCCACTCATGATCGCTAGTGAGAAGCCAAGTCGACGACGCATCTTTGGCTTGGGAATATCTTTCGTTGGTGTCATCACAGTTTTCGGTGTCTGGAGCGGGGGCATCTCTGGAGATATCACCGGTGCTCTGCTCTGCCTTGGCGCACCGATTTGTTACGGAATCGGCTCTCCCTACGTGCGCAAATACATCTCACACAAAATGGGGATTCTTGAGCAATCTGTCATGCAACTCATGTGCGCTTCACTTATTTTGGTACCTTTTGAAATCTTCTTCTTTAAGGCGCCACACGATCTAACCATCTCACCGATTTTGGCAATTCTCGCGCTCGGGATTCTTGGGTCAGGTTTAGCAAACCTCATGATGAATATTGTTTACCGTGATGCGGGTCCTACGGTTGCATCCACTGTTACGTATGTCATCCCGATTATTTCAACTTCCGCTGGTGTACTTATTCTTAAAGAGAACGTCGCCTTCCATGAAGTGATTGGTGCAGCGGTCATCATCGGAGGCCTGCTACTCACACAACAACGGGTCAAGAGAAATACGTAACTGGCGTTCCATATAAATGCAATACTCAAAGGTCTTTGAGGGTTCCCTCGATCGCTGTAGAGTTCTACGATAATTACCAGAATTCCCTCTCAAAGGAGCCCTAGTGAAGAACCGTTCTCACCTCTGGAAAGGCATCGCTGCTGTATCAATTTTCCTGATCGCAGCATGCGCACCTGCCAATGATTCATCATCAAGCGCAGCTGCGACCGCGACCGCCTCGTGTGCTAAAGCTGATCTCAAAACGCTCGCCCCGGGTAAGTTGACGATCGCTACCGGACAACCTGCCTATTATCCGTGGATCATCGATGATGCGCCAGAGACCGGTCAGGGATTTGAAGGTGCACTTGCCTATGCAGTAGCAAATGAGTTGGGCTTTACCAATGCCGAAGTCTCTTGGGTGCGCACTACTTTCGATAGTGCGGTCACTCCTGGAGCAAAGAATTTTGACTTCAACCTTCAGCAATACACCATCACAGATGAGCGTAAGAAGGCAGTCGACTTCTCCTCTCCTTATTACACGACCCCACAAGCGATCGTCTCCTACAAGGGAAGCAAGATCGATGGCAAGACCTCGATCGCTGACCTCAAGAATGCCAAGCTGGGCGCTGGAGTGGGAACTACATCGCTCGATGCCATCACCAACGTCATCGGCGGCACTCCACAAGTCTTTAATGACAACGCTGCTGCAGTGGCTGCACTGAAAAATGGACAGATCGATGGATTCGTCGCAGATCTACCTACTATCTTCTACTTGGCCGGTGTCGAAGTGAAGAATGGCATCATCGTGGGTCAGCTTCCGATCTCTGGTACTGGAGACAACTTCGGTCTACTCCTCTCCAAGGACAATCCACTCACCTCATGTGTCACTAAGGCGGTAGATTCACTGCGTTCCTCAGGAAAGCTTGCTGAAATCACCACCAAGTGGCTCAGCACAGATGCCGGCGCTCCCGTTCTCAAGTAAGCGCTTGTAAGAGAGTTGGTGAGCTATGGAGAAGCGTGGAAACGAGCACGCTTCTCCATGGACTCCCAGCGAACGTGAACTAGAAAGACGCCAGATTCGCCGTGCGCTCACAAAGCGAAAGATCGTCATCGCTTCGCTTTCGTCATTGATAGTTATTAGTCTTTTAGCCACCGTTGTGGTGACCTCTCCTGGTTTCCAAGTGGTACGTCAAACCTTTTTTGATTTTCACTACGGCCAAGTTGTCATCAAGACGGTATCCCGTGGAATTCTGGTCAACCTTCTGCTCACGATTGTGGCTTCCATTTTGATTGGTTTCATCGCTTTAGTTTTAGCACTATTACGCACAACCAAATCGGCAGCACTTGTACCATTTCGTTTTCTGGCAACCGTATATGTAGATATCTTTCGTGGCGTCCCACTTCTCTTAGTAATTCTCTTAGTGGGATTTGGTGTTCCAGCGCTTCGTCTTACCGGTATGACTAATAGTGTTTTAGTCCTTGGCACAATTGCAGTGGTACTTACTTACTCAGCATACGTAGCAGAAGTAATTCGCAGCGGAATTCTTTCCATACACCCGAGTCAACGGGCTGCCGCACGTTCTCTGGGGCTCTCCCAAGCTCAAACTATGCGCCATGTAGTTCTTCCCCAAGCAATTCGCCGTGTGATACCGCCTCTGCTCAACGATTTTGTCTCTCTGCTGAAAGATACCGGTTTAGTTTCTATTCTTGGAGTGACAGATGCAGTGCGCGCAGCTCAAATTCATGCCAGTCGCACATTTAATTACACACCATATGTGGTGGCAGCGCTTCTCTTCCTTATAATCACTATTCCATTAACGCGCTATACAGATAAAGCACTTCACCGCACGTATTCAGCACAAAATGCGCAAGGTGAGGCGTGATGAGTAACGTCTTAGAATTGCGTAACGTACGTAAATCATTCGGCGAGAATGTGGTCTTACACGATATTAGTTTGGCCGTCCCAGAGCACACCGCTACCGTGCTCATTGGAGCATCAGGTTCAGGAAAATCGACGCTCTTGCGATGCATCAACCTTCTGGAATCTATTGATGATGGCGCTATCCTTCTTGATGGTAAAGAAATTTCAGATCCTGGTATTGATGGTGATGCAGTACGACGAAAACTTACGATGGTTTTCCAATCATTTAATCTCTTTCCCCATAAGACTGTTTTAGAAAATGTCACTCTTGCGCCAATTAAGGTTCATGGAAAGAGTAAAGAAGAGGCAATGGAGATTGCTACTTTGCTACTTTCGAGATTTGATTTATTAGAGAAGGCGGATCAATATCCTGATCGCCTCAGTGGTGGCCAACAACAGCGCGTAGCAATTATTCGTTCGCTTGCTGTCAATCCACGTTTATTACTTCTCGACGAAGTTACCTCGGCCCTCGACCCCGTACTTGTCAACGAGGTTTTGAGTATTGTGCGTGATCTTAAAGGTGATGGAATGACGATGGTGCTTGCCACCCACGAGATGGGCTTTGCCACTCAAGTAGCTGATGAAGTCTGTTTCCTGGAGTCCGGAACTATCCTGGAAAGAGGACCTGCCCACGAAGTTCTTGCACGCCCGCAACATCAACGCACTCAAGATTTCCTTAAGCGCGTCCATGAGGCAGGGCGTCTTTGAGGGGCTAACTGATCGGTGTGGCCATATCGACGAACCGCGAATAATGGCCTTGGAATGCCACGGTGACAGTTTTTGTGGGGCCGTTACGGTGCTTGGCCACAATCAGATCTGCTTCGCCTTGGCGTGGGTGATCGCGGTCGTAGGCATCTTCGCGGTGAAGCAAGATCACCATGTCGGCGTCCTGCTCGATCGAGCCTGATTCACGAAGGTCAGAGAGTAGTGGCTTCTTGTCAGTGCGTTGTTCTGGACCGCGGTTGAGCTGGCTGATGGCAACTACTGGAACATCTAATTCTTTAGCAAGCAATTTGAGTTGGCGAGAGAATTCAGAGACTTCTTGCTGACGGCTCTCGACCTTCTTGCCGCTGGTCATCAACTGCAAGTAATCGATGACAACGAGGCGTAGTTCATTTCGTTGTTTCAGGCGCCGGCACTTAGCACGAATTTCCATTATGTTGATATTCGCTGAATCATCGATGAAGAGTGGTGCGGCTGAAATTTCACCCATGCGACGAGCGAGGCGACCCCACTCTTCTTCACCCAAGGTGCCAGCGCGCATATGGTGAAGCGGAACGCGTGCTTCTGCCGAAAGCATGCGCATCGTGATTTCGTTCCGGGTCATTTCCAAACTAAAAATCACCGACGTTAAACCATGTTTAATGGATGCCGATCGAGCTAAATCAAGACCAAGCGTGGACTTACCAATTGCAGGTCGTGCGGCGAGCACGATCATTTGTCCGCCATGCAAACCTTGAGTCAAGTCATCGAGATCAATAAAGCCAGTGGGTACTCCACTCATTTGGCCACCGCGCGTGCCGATTGATTCGATTTCATCGAGCGTAGCTTCCAAGAGATCGGCGAGCACCACGTAATCCTCTGATGCCCGACGTTCGGTAACAGCAAAAATTTCAGCTTGCGCAGTATCAACTACATCGTCAACTTCACCTTCGACTGAGTAACCGAGTTGCACAATCTTGGTACCCGCTTCAACAAGTCGGCGAAGAATAGCTCGGTCGCGAACAATGTTGGCGTAGTAACCAGCGTTCGCTGCGGTGGGGACCGATGAAATAAGTGTGTGCAAATATGGTGCGCCGCCAACTCGCGCAATCTCTCCGCGCTTCGTTAATTCCGCAGATACGGTGACTGGATCAACAGGTTCACCACTGGCGTAGAGATCGACAATGGCGTCGTAAATAGTTTCGTGTGCGGGGCGATAGAAATCGCGAGAGCGCATAGTTTCAACCACATCAGCGATGGCATCTTTGGAGAGCATCATGCCGCCGAGTACTGATTGCTCTGCTGCAATATCTTGCGGAGGGGTGCGCTCGAATTCGCGGTCACGGGGGAGTTCAGCAACGCTCATGTCTTCGCCTCCTCTCGCCACTTCTCATTCATATTCTGCCCTGAGCAGGTGACACTCCGGCTGAGATCTGACACGAAGAGTATGAGCGCGGCGCGGACTCTGAATCCAGGCTGTGGAGGCACCAGGGGATGACGGGCGAAACTCCTGTGGGTAACTGGGGATAACTTGGGATAAAAGTGTGGATATCTGTGGATGAATTGTTGATAAGAATGAGCTGGAGTGCTCTTTTCCCTGTTCAGCAGCGTGTTCATTCCAAGTGGACCGGGGGATAAAGAAAGATCTTTCGCGTCTCATTTATTGGACATGTGGCGAATCTAGCAGCCCGATATGAGAGCCAGAAAAAGCAGAAGGGGCGAAGGTTTCCCCTCGCCCCTTCTTACTAGTGAACTCTGGGTTTAGGCCCCAGTGTGTACATCGAGAGCAATATTGGCGATCACTTGTGGGTGAAGAGTGACCTTCACTTTGTGTGCGCCAATAGTCTTGATGTGGCCAGCAATTGCAATACGACGACGATCAAGATCTGGACCGCCAGCTGCCTTTACAGCAAGTGCGACATCCTTCTCAGTCACTGAACCGAAGAGACGACCACCCGCACCTGCCTTGACGGAAAGACGAATGGCGTTCTCTTCGAGCGTCTTCTTGATCTGTTGCGCGTGATCGAGATCGTGAATTTCGCGTGACTTGCGTGCACGTCGAATTCCTTCGATCTGCTTCTCTCCGCCTGCACTCCAAGAAATTGCATCGCCACGTGGGAGGAGGAAGTTACGTGCGTAACCACTCTTCACCTCGACGATATCTCCTGGATGGCCAAGGCCCTTTACTTCGTGCGTCAGGATGATTTTCATTTCAATCCCCTATCGCGCTGTTGAAGTGTAAGGAAGAAGTGCAACCTCGCGGCTGTTCTTCACGGCTTGTGCAATATCGCGTTGGTGTTGCACACATGCGCCAGTGACGCGACGTGCGCGGATCTTGCCGCGATCGGAAATGTACTTACGAAGAAGGCCCGTGTCCTTGTAATCAATGTACGCAACTTTGTCGCGACAGAAAGAACATGGCTTCTTCTTAAAGTTCTTCTTAAGAGCTGCGGCTTTATCGCCACCGCGGCCCTTACTATCTCTATCTCGTTCTCTTGCCATCGTGGTGCTCCATTTCTGGGTGCCCTGCCTTCGCAGGAATGGTCTGCTCTCTTTCGAGAGCGTGGATTAGGTTGATTTAAAAGGGTGGTTCTTCCATCGAACCGACTGAAGCGCCCCAGCCTGCAGGTGCTGATGAAGCCCATGGATCGTCGTTTCCGCCGCCATCGCCTCCACTGTTACCGCCACTGTTGCCGCCACCAGCAGGCGCTCCACCAGCACGCGAAGTCTTAGAGATCTTCGCAGTGGCGTTACGCAGTGATGGACCTACTTCATCTACTTCAATTTCAAACACGGTGCGCTTTTCGCCCTCTTTAGTTTCGTAAGAGCGTTGCTTCAATCGTCCTTGAATGATTACTCGCATGCCACGTTGAAGCGATTCAGCGACATTCTCTGCTGCTTGGCGCCATACGTTGCACGACAAGAAGAGTGAGTCACCGTCTTTCCACTCATTCGTAGCTTTATCGAGGTAGCGCGGGGTTGACGCAACACGGAACTTTGCGACGGCCGCTCCCGAAGGAGTGAATCGCAATTCCGGATCGTCGACGAGATTGCCAACGATGGTGATGATGGTGTCTCCAGCAGCCATGGCTATTGACTCCCTTCACTAAAGCGCGTCAGCGCATATCTGGACGGATGACTTTGGTGCGAAGTACGGCTTCATTGAGATTAAGTTGACGATCCAACTCAATAACAGCAGCCGGTTCACAGTGCATTTCGATAACTGCGTAGATGCCATCTGGCTTCTTTGCGATTTCGAATGCCATACGGCGACGTCCCCAGATGTCTAACTTATCTACGGCGCCACCGGCGTCTTTCACAATCTTGAGGTATGTCTCAAGGCTTGGTGCCACGGTTTTCTCTTCCAACTCGGGATCGAGAATGACCATCATTTCGTAATGACGCATACCCACCTCCTTCGGACTAAGCGGCCACGGTCTCTCCGTGGCAGGAGGGTGCATCGGCCATAGGGTACCCCGCACCCCGGGAGCGTCGGAAATCGGCATCCACAGGCTGGAATCCCACGGGGCCCAGGGATGGCTCAGATACCCTCAACCTATGGAGCGACCAACGGCGATCATTGGGGCAGCCCTCGGGGGAGACTCCTTTGATGACCTGATCGCCCAGGCGGAGGCCACTGGTGCCCAGGCCATCCAAATCTTCCTCGGTGATCCCCAATCGTGGAGCGCGCCAGCGGGCTATCCCGCGCAAGAGCTACGCGCGGCCATGGAGGGGGCTGGGTTGACGCTCTATATCCATGCCCCGTACGTGATCAATGTGGCCACCAGCAATAACAAGGTGCGCATCCCCAGCCGCAAACTCCTCGGCTACACGATGAAGGTGGCCGCTGCTGCCGGAGCTGCCGGTGTGGTGGTCCATGGTGGACATGTAGTGGAAGGTGACGAGCCCGCACTCGGATACGCGAATTGGGCGAAGGCGCTCACTGAAGTAAGTGCCCTCAATCTTTCAACTCCACTACTTATTGAAAACACTGCGGGTGGCGAGCGCGCAATGGCCCGACACCTCAACTCAATTGCCGAGTTATGGAAAGTAATAGCTGAATTCGATACTGGATTTTGTCTTGATACCTGTCACGCCCATGCTGGCGGATTAAATATGGAGACGCTCGTCGCCGACATTATGGCGATCACTGGTCGGATAGATCTTGTGCACGCGAACGGAAGTCGTGACGAGGCCGGCTCGGGCAGAGACCGTCACGCTAATTTTGGTCAGGGTTTACTGCCTGGAGAAGTGGTAGCACGCATTCTTCATGAGAGTGGCGCACCCGCGATTATTGAAACTCCTGGAAGTAACGAAGACCAAGCAAAAGATATTTCTTTCTTAAAAAACGTATTAGCGGGTATAGCGTGAAAGTCCAATGCATCACTCGAGAAGAGCACACTCGGTTTATTGCCCAACAATCAAGTGCTTCTTTCTTGCAACTCCCTGAATGGGGAGATGTGAAGAAGGAATGGCGGGCCGAAAGCATTGGTATCTATAAGGAAAATGAGTTGGTGGGCGTCGCACTTATTCTGTATAGATCCCTCCCAAAGATCGGTCGCTCTTTTGCCTATATTCCCGAAGGACCAGTACTTTCATCTGCCACACCCTTAGATTCCGAATTACTTAACGCACTGAAAAGTTATGTGAAGAGTGCCGGAGCCTTCCTACTCCGCATTGGTACCCCACTTCCACTGAGAGATTGGTCGACAGAAAAGATCAAAGATGCACTCGCATCTACTGAAGCAACTTCTCTGATCAACATCTCTTCCGACCATGAATACTCTTCAGGAATTGCCGCGGTACGCGCTCTCGAAAGTGCTGGCTGGAAAAATATTAATAGCAGTGATGGATTTGGTGAGGGGCAACCGAATTTTCTCTTTCAGTTAAATCTTCTAGGTCTGGATCGCGAATCATTACTCGCTGGTTTTAATCAACTCTGGCGGCGCAACATCAAACGAGCAGAAAAAGAGGGTGTAACTGTCCGGCGAGGCACCCGCAGCGATCTCGCCCTCTTTCATGTGGCGTATTTAGAGACCGCCGCGCGCGATGGTTTTATTCCACGCCCGCTCCATTACTTCGAGCGCATGTGGGATGCCCTCAACGCTACCAATGAGCATCTCTACCTCTTTCTTGCTGAGTGGCAATCAAGTGTGATCGCAAGTTCCATTGCCATCCGAGTAGGCAACCACTACTGGTATTCATATGGGGCCTCGACAGCTTTCGGTCGAGATGCTCGTGGGAGTAATGCCGTTCAGTGGGCAATGATGGAAGATGCACTCGATCGCTCTTGTGCCACGTATGACCTGCGTGGCATCACCCCAACATTGGATCCCCACGATTCCCACGTGGGGCTCATTCAATTCAAGGTGGGTACCGGGGGATATGCCCGTGAGGTGATCGGCGAGTGGGAAGTGGTTATCTCGCCAGTGTTAGCAAAGGCCTTCCATCTTTACCTCCGCTTGCGTAAGTAGTGGGATAATCCAACTATGACTCTTGATCTTCACGTAGATGCGCCACAGTGGCGTGCGCATTTGGCGAAGGTCGGCCAAGAGCGAAGCAATCTCGTTCCCGTAATTAAAGGCAACGGATACGGATTCACCAACACGTTGCTTGCCAGAGAAGCCGAGCGGATGAAGGTAGCAGCCGTCGCGGTAGGAGCGATTGCCGAAATCACGACAGTCGCCGAACACTTCTCCGGAAAAATCATTCTGCTCACTCCGACGCAAGGCGCTACCGTGCCGCGAGGCACCGTACTGACCATCTCTTCACTCTCGACCCTCAAGGACTTATCTTCTGATCAGGAATTTGTTTTAGAAATTGAAACTCCCCTGCATCGCCATGGCATCGCACTCAATGAATTCGCGAGCGCGACTCCATTTATCAACGGTGCGAACTTTCTAGGTTTCTCGCTGCATTTACCTATTGCACCCATGGAGAAAAAGTGGCTGCACACGGTGCTTTCGATGTTGCCAAGCGATGCACATATTTGGATCTCGCATGCACATAACATCACGCGTACAGCTAAGAATTTTCCTCAAATGACATTTCATGAACGAGTAGGAACCGATTTGTGGTTGGGCCACGCAAAATCACTTCGCATGAGTGCAACAGTGATCGATAAGCATGAAGTGAGTGGTACCGCTGGTTATCGCCTACGTAAAGTCAGCGGAACTCTGTTGGTGGCAAGTGGCGGAAGTGCACACGGTATCGGACTTTCCGCCCCATCAAGTGACTTCTCTTTACTTGGCCGCATCAAGATTGTTACGAAGGCTTATTTTGAATTCTTCGGAGTTCTACGGAGCCCATACTCTTGGCAGGAAAAGAGTTTGCGATTCCTGGAACCGCCACACATGCAATGTTCACTTCTCTTATTTAGTGGAAAGAATGCGCCGGAGATTGGTGAACAACTTTCACTCACTTTGAGGAATACCACAACCTACTTTGATCGTATCTTGGGTCTAGATAGTTAAAGTCCGGCTTCGCCCGATCCCACTGTGGCGGTTTCGCTGACACCGAACATTTTGGGAAGTATCGGTTCGGTACCACTGATGTTGGCTGGTTCAGGGAATTTTAATACTGGTTGGCCTTTCAATGCGCCAATCATGTAGCGCGTCCAAATGCGCGCTGGAAATGAACCACCGGTCACTGAATTAAGTCCACCGATACCGCGAAGGGTCTGAGTAGCGTCATCGCGATAGAAGGAGACTGCGGTGGCTAATTGTGGAGTAAAACCACTAAACCAGGCCGATGCATTCTCTTGACTAGTGCCTGTCTTGCCCGCCGCTGGCCTCTTTAATTTCTTCGCTTCGAAACCTGAACCAACTTTCACTACGGCTTGTAGTGCAGCGGTGAGGTCTGCCATGACATCTGCGCTAAAGACTTGTTCGCCTTGGGGCTTAGCTTCAAAGAGAATTCCACCATTGCGCCCAGAGACGGTCGAAATGAAGTAAGGCTTTGCATACACACCTTGTGCGGCAAAGGTGGCGTATGCAACTGCCACATCAAGTACTCGTGGACTCGCTGATCCAAGGACGACAGAGGGTGTCGGCATCATCTGTACTGAGGTAGGTATGCCAGCTCGGCGCGCTACTTCAACAACTTTCTCCGCGCCGACTTGCAAACCAAGAGGTACGAAAACCGTGTTAACAGAACTTGCGGTTGCTTGAAGTAGCGTGATGTCTCCAAAAGATTTATCGCCGTAATTTCCTACTTCGTACGGCTTCCCATCTGCCTCATAAATTTGTGGCGAATCACCATTCCAGATGGTATCCAAACCAATTCCGGCTTCGAGCCCAGCAATCAATGCAAATGGTTTAAAAGTGGAACCCGCCATCGTAATTCCTTGGGTGGCGTCATTGAGTTGGCGTACTAAGTAATCCTTCCCACCGTACATGGCAACAACTTCACCGGTTCCTGGGCGTACTGACGCGAGACCGATATGTAAATCTGCTGGAGCCTTCTTTGGTGCCTGGGTATCGACCGCATCTACCGCCGCTTGTTGGGCAGCGCGCTCAAATGTGGTCTTCACCCGAAGTCCACTTACTAATAGTTGGTCTTCAGTAAAGCCAAGTTTTGCAAGTTCGCTCTTGACCGTCATTAATAGATATCCCGTAGGGCCGGCAAATTCTCCACCAGTGATGGGGTCTTTGATTGTGGGAAGCTTTACTTTGGCCGCCTCGGCTGGCGTAATCCATTTTGATTCCACCATATTTTTAATGACATAGGAAAACCGTGCGTCAAGGCGTTTTTTATTACCTTCGCTGTACTGCGGATCGTAAAAACCTGGGGAACGTAAAACGCTTGCTAACACCGCTGATTGAGCAAGTGTGAGTTGATCAACATCTCGACCAAAATATTGACGTGCTGCTGCTTCCACACCGTATGCGCCGCGGCCAAAGTAAATTGTATTGAGATAGTTTTCTAGAATCTCATCCTTAGAGAGCGTATTCTCCAATTTGATAGAGATCACCAATTCTTTAAGTTTTCTTTGTATGGTGCGCTCAGGTGTAAGAAATGCAGTCTTGGCGTACTGCTGCGTAATCGTGGAACCGCCTTGCAGCGAACCCCCGCGCAAGTTGTAATACACGGCGCGTAGAATTCCTGTCGGGCTTATTGCAGTATCAGTATAAAAACTCTTATTCTCTGCGGCGAGAACTGCACGACGTAATTCGATCGGCATTTTGGCAAGCGGCACGCTTACGCGGTTTTGTGCCCCAAGTCGACCAATTTCACTGCCATCGGCATATTGAATAATGGTGGCTTGCCCAGTAGTGAATTGATTGGGATCTGGAATTGACACTGTGAAATATGCGAAGGCCAACGTGGCACTTCCCGCCAAAGCAAAGAATCCAAAGAGTAGAAGTCCCCATCGAATAATGAGTCGAAGTGGTGATGGTCTCACTTCACTCTCCTACTCGTCCTTGGTTACTCATAAGTTGGCAATCGCCTCGGGATTGCTCTTGGGATGCCATCACCCATCACATAGGAAGCGATGAGGTGGTTCCAACTGCATTTGATGCAGACCTCCACAATGTAGACCTGAAACTCACCGACCTGCTGGCTCATCTCCTCTATCTCCTCGTGGCTTTTTATCCGGCCTGAATACTGGCCGAGTAAATCCCCAAAGGTGTAGCGCAATTCAAAGAGGTGCTCTTTT
>JAPLBA010000102.1 GCA_026393015.1 Actinomycetota bacterium | reverse complement strand
CTCTTGCCACGCCAAATGATTCATAACGATGCCAACGATTACAACATCTTTGTGAGCGATCACAGGATTGGTGTGATCGATTTTGGTGACATCGTCCTTGGTTCCAAGGTGATTGGGCTAGCGGTGGCCGCCTCCTATGCAGGTATTGGTTACGACGATCCAGTAAAGACCATCTTGCCGTTGGTGCGCGGGTATCACATCACCTCGCCACTCTCACCGCTGGAGTTAGAGCTCCTCTTGCCGCTTACTAAGGTCCGCTTGGCAATGAGTGTGGTCAATGCGGCCGTGCAGAGCGCTGCAGATCCCGCCAACGAATACTTAAACATCAGCCAGGGCGTCATTCCGGCGCTGCTCATGAAATTACATGCTACCGATTTCAATCATTCACACTTCCGCTTCCGCGACGCGTGCGGATACGAAGGAAATCCAAATTCTCGTGCCGTCCGTCAATACCTCTCCACTGTTGCCAGACGTGCCGACGTCGTCTGCCCGCCTTTCAAAGATCACAAATACATCTACCTGGATTGGTCGGTTGAGAACACCTCGATCCCGAGGTGGAGTGAAGACATCGCCAACCTCATGGCATCAAAAGGTGCAGACGTAGCCATTGGTCATTACTGCGAAAACCGAAACGTCTATCAAGGAGACGCATACAACACCGAAAGCGCCGGCGCTCGCACCATTCACCTCGGCGTGGATCTCTTCCTTCCTGCTGGTTCACCTGTGTACTCCGCTCTCGATGGCGTGGTGGATGCATTCAATGACAACAACACCCCGCTCGACTACGGCGCAGTCATTTTGCTTCGCCACGAAACCACTGAAGGCATTCCTTTCTGGACGCTCTACGGTCACCTTTCGCGAGAATCACTCCCCAAACTTTCCATCGGAATGAAAATCAATGCTGGTGATCAAATTGCCACGATTGGTCAAGAGCATGAAAACGTTGGTTGGCCGCCACACACTCACTTCCAATTACTCACCGATCTCTGCGGCATGGGACTCGATGTCTACGGCGTGGCTCCCAAGGATGAGATCTCACTTTGGCGCAGCATCTCCCCCAACCCCAACCTCGCACTCGGCATCGCGTCGGGAACTGATGCGCATGCGCACCCTTCTACTGATGTGATTCGTGAAGCTCGCACCACAGTGCTCTCGCGCAATCTCAGCCTCAACTTCCGCACACCTATAGAGATAGTCCGCGGTGAAGGTGCTTACCTTTACGACGTAAACGGCAAGGCCTACCTCGACCTCGTGAACAACGTGGCTCATGTGGGGCACGGGCACCCACGCGTAGTGGCCGCAGGTGCTACGCAGATGGCCGCACTCAACACAAACACTCGCTATCTGCATCAAAACATCATTGATTACGCACGTGCGCTCACCAGCACTCTCCCAGATCCACTCAGCGTGGTCTTCTTCGTCAACTCGGGAAGTGAAGCTAACGATTTAGCAATCCGAATTGTGCAAGCACACACAAAAGCTCGCGGCTTCATCGCACTTAACCACGCGTATCACGGCCACACCACAAGCGTTGTTGAGATCAGTCCTTACAAGTTCCTCGGCAAAGGCGGCCAAGGCGCTCCTGAACACGTACGAGTAGCAAATCTGCCGGATCCTTTTCGTGGCGTACACAAAGGCGGGGCCGCCGGAAGCCAATACGCCGCTGACTTTGCAGCCACGCTAGCCGATCTCAATCAGCCACTTGCGGCTTTCATATCAGAAGGAATTGTGAGCACCGCCGGACAGATCGTGCTCGCAGACGGGTTCCTCAAAAACGCGTACGCACAAGTGCGTGCCGCTGGTGGACTTACCATTGCTGATGAAGTGCAGATTGGTTTAGGCCGTGTGGGCAACAAGTTCTGGGGATTTGAATTACACGATGTGGTTCCAGATATCGTCACCATGGGAAAGCCATTAGGAAATGGCCATCCACTCGCTGCTGTAGTCACTACCCCCGAAGTAGCCGCTTCCTTCCACACCGGCATGGAGTACTTCAATACCTTCGGTGGTAACCCAGTCAGCGCCGCGATTGGTCTGGCAGTTCTTGAAGTTGTCCAAGATGGCCATCTACAAGCTAACGCCATCAACATGGGCAAGTACCTCACCGACGGGGTTCGCGATATGAGTAAGCGCCACCCCATCATCGGAGATGTGCGAGGTTCTGGATTATTTATTGGTGTGGAATTAATGCGCGACGAGAAGACTCCTGCCACCGAAGAGATGGGCGACCTCATCGAATATGCCAAGGATCGCGGAGTCTTCCTCTCCTGCGACGGCCCTGATAACAACGTCCTCAAGATCAAGCCACCTATGGTGCTATCCGCCGAAGATGTTGATCTCTTCTTAAATATTTTCGACGAAGGTTTAAGCGCAGTAAAACGCTGAGTACGTACTCACTAAGCGCGCGGATGAGCGTTTTTGAACGCCTCTTTGAGCCGATCGATAGAAACATGAGTGTAAATCTGCGTTGTACCAAGGGAAGCATGTCCAAGAATCTCTTGCACGGTGCGCAGGTCTGCACCACCTTCTAATAAATGCGTAGCTGCCGAGTGACGCAAACCATGTGGTCCCATGTCGGGAGCGCCTGGAGAAGCTAAGAGCGCTTCATGAACGAGCGTGCGCACAGTTCGGGGATCAATCCGTTTTCCTTTGACACCGACAAAAAGTGCGCGCGACCTCTCTTTAATCATGGAATCCCGACCACGAGCAATCCACGATTCGAGAGCAAGGCGTGCGGGGTCGCCAAAAGGTACGGTGCGTTCTTTATTTCCCTTACCGATAACTTGAAGTGTCCGCCGGTCAAAGTTAAGACTCTCGAGGTTGAGTCCGCAGAGTTCAGAGACCCGGATCCCAGTGGCATACAACACCTCCACAATCGCCCGGTCGCGAAGAGTTAACGGTGTTTCATCTTCATTCGCCGCCGAATCCAAGGCATCGAGCACCTCATTGGCCTGACCGCGATTAAGCACACCCGGAAGTGTGCGATGAGACTTGGGAGAGACCAGTGTGACTGCGAAATCACTTTCAATAACACCACGACGATGCGCCCACCCAGTAAAGACTCGAACGGAGGAGGCCCGCCGAGCCATCGAAGTGCGTGCTGCACCTCCGAGTTGCATAGTCGCCAACCACGATCGAACCAAGGCGAGTGAGAGCTCGTTTGGATCACCCTTACCCTCTTTATGCGCGTAATCACCCAAGGTTTCAAGATCATTGAGATAGGCACGAACTGTGTTCTCCGCGAGATTTCGTTCGTCCACCAAGAAACTCCGAAAAGCATCGAGTGCCCGCGCAAAATTGGCAGTCACCTCTAATTCGGGTCGTTCCATATCGACACGGTCGCGGAAAGTATTGCGAAGGTCAAGCAGGCGCGAGCAGAAAGGCGCCCCGACTATCACGCACCACGCATCCAAGTGCCACCAACTCGGCTAACGCGGTAAATGCTTGGCTCACTTCTACTGCGCCCAGGTGCGCCAACTCCTCAGTAGTAATTCCTTGGCGACGCGAGAGTAGCGCCAGCAGCGGATGTTCCACGCGCTCTCTTGTGAAGGGAGAAACCAGGGCGACCACATCATCAACATGTGTAATGAGATTTGCCACGCTCTCGGCGATGAGTCGATGAACCCCTGCCGACATCGGCGAGGTGATGGGGCCAGGAATCCCCATCACATGGCGATGTAATTCAGCAGCGTCAAATGCAGTGCGCAGGGATCCGCTACGCATGGCCGCCTCCACCACGATGGTTCCTTGTGAGAGTGCTGCTATCAAGCGATTGCGCACCAGAAAGCGCGAACGAAAAGCTAAAGCGCTTGGGCGCACCTCAGAGACAAGGAGACCAGACTCTGCAATCTGAGCAAATAGCCGCGAATGTGCCACGGGATAACTCCTGCTCACTCCGCACGCAAGGACCGCGCACGTAACACCTCGTGCCGCAAGAGCGCCGCGATGTGCGGCCGCATCGATCCCAAAGGCGCCACCACTAACGATAGAAAATCCACGATCACTCAGTGCCGCGGCGAAATCTTCCGCAACTCGGATACCGTACGAGGTTGCGGTGCGCGATCCAACAATCGCGATCGATGGTGTGAGCTCTGTGATCTCTGCCTTTCCGAGCAAGGAAAGGGCTATAGGTGGAACAGGCAACTCATTCAATGCGATCGGCCAAGTAAGATCGGAGGGAATCAGCAAGCGAGCCCCCGATTGTTTCCACTCACTTGCTAATTCTTTTTCGTCAAGTTCTTGAATGGCACGGGTAGCCACGGCGGCCACCTCGTGAAAGTTGCCAGCGCGTAAACGTTCTAAGGTCTCGGGAGCTCCATAACGGTCGATACTTTTGGCGATATGCACAAGCCCAGGTTCACAGACCGCCATCAATATGTGGCGAGCCTCTCGATCATCGATCATGCCGCACCCACTAACTGTGAAATTCCACTTCTCAAGAGATAGGCCTCGGCGACATCTTCACGCCGTGGCTGATCATGGCCAGCCAAGTCAGCGATGCTCCACGCCACTCGAAGGACTTTATGCAAGCCACGAGCGGTCACCCGATGGTGTTCAAGTTCGCGATGTATCAGAGCCATCGCATCATCACTTGCCGAAAATTCTCGACGCAACGCACTCCCCGAGACTTGGGCATTCGTGGCAAATCCACTTCCCAAAAGCCGCACATTCGCGCGATCGCGCGCTGCCAAGACTCGATCACGCACCAGTGCACTCGACTCCCCCATATCGCTAGCAGCTAATGCCACTCTGCTGACCGGCTCTACAAAGATCTGTAGGTCCACTCGATCAAGAAGTGGACCCGATAAGCGAGAGAGGTAACGGCGAATAGCGAGAGGCGTGCAGTTACATGCACGTCCATCTCCCGTAAAGCGACCACAAGGACAAGGATTGGCCGCAAGCACCAAGAGAAACCGGGCAGGAAAGATCGCAGTGCCACCGGTGCGCGAGAGAGTGACCTGACCTGATTCCAACGGTTCGCGAAGTGCATCTAATACACCGCTCACGAACTCGGGAGCTTCATCGAGGAAGAGCACACCTCTATGCGCTAACGAAATTGCCCCTGGACGCGGCTGGTTCATTCCGCCGCCGATGATGGCTGATCGTGTTGCGGTGTGATGCGGCGCGACGAAGGGTGGAGTACGTAAAAGTGGCGATGATCCTTTTATCAACCCAACTATTGAGTGGATAGAGGTCACTTCGATTGCCGCATCCGTATCTAACGGGGGCATGATTGAAGGAAGACGTTCTGCCAACATAGTTTTCCCAGCGCCCGGAGTACCCATCATAAGTAAATGATGCTCACCGACCGCAGCGATCTCGATGGCTCTGCGCGCTTCGTACTGTCCCAACACATCGCAGAGGTCTGGGACTTCGAGTGGCTCATCGACTACTTCGATATCGTCATCTTCAGTGAACTCTAAGCCTCGCAGAAATGAAACTACATTGCGCAGCTGTGAGAAACCAAAGACTTCGATCCCTGGAATCAGATTCGCTTCAGCAAGATTAACGCGCGGCACAATGGCTCGCGTAAAGCCCGCATCTCTCGCCACCACCATCGCTGGAAGCGCGCCAGAGATAGTGCGTATGCGGCCATCAAGACTCAACTCCCCGAGTACCACCGTTGAATCCATTCCATCGCTCGGAATCTTCATTTCGCCCGCAAGCAGTGAGAGCGCTACCGCGAGATCGAAACCACTCCCTCGTTTGGGAAGCGAGGCCGGCGAGAGAGCAACCGTGGTGCGCTTATTCGGCCACCCTTCCCCAGAGTTAATGAGTGCAGAACGCACGCGATCGCGCGACTCTGACAATGCGGCGTCGGGAAGGCCCAGCAAATTAAAAGCTGGCACCCCATCTGCAATATCTGCTTCCACTTCCACTACATGGCCAGCGACACCAAGAAGAGCAATCGAATAAATCT
>JAPLBA010000160.1 GCA_026393015.1 Actinomycetota bacterium | reverse complement strand
AAAGACAATGACAGCTTGACGCTTCGTATAAACGCGCGCGATCTTCACTGCATTCTCAAGTGCCTCTGCGCCGGAGTTGAAGAGTGCGCTCTTCTTCTCGTGATCACCAGGAGTGAGGCGATTGAGGTGCTCGCAGACTTCTACGTAACCCATGTAGGGAGCAACCATGAAACAGGTGTGTGTAAATGCGGCAACTTGTGCCTGAACATTCTCGACAACTTTGTCAGCTGAGTTACCTACGTTAACTACCGCAATACCGGCACCCATATCGATGATGGAGTTACCGTCTACATCTTGAATAACTCCGCCGCCAGCTGCGGTCACAAAGACCGGCATGCCGACACCGAGACCAGCGCTAACCGCAGCGCTACGGCGCTTGAGAAGCTCAGCCGACTTTGGCCCAGGAATGGAGGTAACGAGCTTGCGCTCTTGGGGTAACGATGGACCACCGGACATAAGAACTCCTGACTAAGACTCTCGCCCCATTCTAACCCAGCTTAGGCAGCCAGCGCCTTCCGCTTGCGGGCGCCAATGATCTGCCCTAACACCACGATGGCCAGCGCAATGAGGAATACGGCCGAGCCAATCACGTTCACTGGGATGCCGCGCTGCGCCGAGCCCCAGACAAACATGGGGAAAGTCACCGTGGAGCCAGAGTTGAAGTTGGTCACGATGAAGTCATCAAAGGAGAGCGAAAAAGAGAGCAATGCAGCACTTGCGATGCCAGGGGCAAGAAGTGGGAGCGTGATGCGCCTAAAGGTCTGCCACTCGTTGGCATAGAGATCCATGGCGGCTTGTTCAAGACGCGGATCCATACCTGCAAGCCGAGCCTTCACGGTGACCACCACGAAGGAGAGACAGAACATGATGTGTGCAATCAAGATCGTCCAAAATCCCAGCGGAAAACTTGCTGAGACGAAGAGCGTCAAAAGCGACGAGCCCAATACTACTTCGGGCGATGCCATCGGCAAGAAGAGAAGGAGGTTTGCCACACCTTTGCCGCGGAAGCGGTATCGCATCAGTGCATAGGCCATCAGCGTTCCTAGGATGGTGGCGCCTATCGTGGAGATTAAACCGATCTTGAGGCTGACCATTACTGCAGGACACATAGCTTCAGCGCCTGAACATGGATGTAACCAGTTGTCGAATGTGAACTTGTCGAAAGTGTATGTGAGGCGCGACTTGGGTTCGTTAAACGAAAGGGCAATGACCACAAAGACAGGGATGAACATATAGAAGAGCACCAAGAGGCCGACGATCATGATGATGTTCTTGCGAATCCAATTCATCGCTACACCAACTCGTCTGTGCCGGCGCGCTTCACATAGGTCGCGACCAAGATGACGATCGCGGCCATGAGTAAGAAAGAGAGCGCCGCCGCAGTGGGGTAAGCGCCACGTTCCAAGAATGCACGGTCGATCACGTTACCGATCATGGTGGTGTTCTTGATGCCGCCAAGAAGTTGCGCGTTGATGTAATCACCCGATGCTGGGATAAAGGTGAGTAACGTCCCCGCCACTACCCCGGGCATTGAAAGCGGAAGCACCACACGATGAAAGCCGTTGAAGGGTTTCGAGTAGAGATCGCCAGCAGCTTCAATGAGACGGGGATCCACTTTTTCCAAACTCGTGAAGAGCGGAAGCGTCATGAACGGTAAGAAGTTGTAGGTAAGACACATCACAACAGCGAATGGTGTCGCCAGAATTCTGCCACCTTCAGGCAAGATGTGAATATCCTGTAAAAAGTGTACAAAACTTGAGTTATCACCCAGAAGCGCGGTCCATGCAAGAGTGCGTAGCAAGAATGATGTGAAAAACGGAGCAATCACCAAGACCAAGAGAATGTTCTTCCACTGGCCAGATTTCAAAGCGATTGCGTAAGCCAGCGGGTACGCAATAATTAGCGCAAGCACGGTGGCAATCGCAGCGAAAGTGAATGAGCGAAGAAATTGCGGCCAGTACTCGCCCAATGCATCGGCGTAGTTTCCTACGTGGCCGTTCATGACGTAGCCCGTCTCAAGGGAGCCACTCGGATCGTACAAACTAGTAGCACCTAGATTAAACATGGGAGTCAAGAAGAAGAGCGCCAACCAGAGCGCACCTGGCGCCAGGAGTAGGTAGGGCACCCACTTCTTACTGGTATCCGTATTGGTCACTGGATTTACTCCGCTTCGGCGAGGACATCGCCGGCATAGGCATCTTGCTTAGCGTCGAGGGCAAAAGTATGAGACGGATCCCATGAAATGCGAACGCGATCCCCTGCTTTTACCTCAGATGCATCGACGTTTTGTTCGAAGACCATGATTTTCTCATCGTCTAAAAATCCTGGAATTTCCACGATGAACTGAGTGGAGACGCCGATGTATGAACGTTCTAACACCGTGCCTATTAGTTGATTACCTAAATGATCGTGCGCATGATTTGACTCCGCCGAAATGTAGATCTTCTCTGGACGCACGCCCACCCATACTTTGGCATTTGTAGTTGCTACTCGGCTTGCCGGAATCTTGATGTGATTGCCCCAGACCTTTACGCCTACAAAGTCTCCACGATCCATCACTTCACCCGTAAGCAAATTTGATTGCCCTAGGAAGTTGGCCACGAAGGTGGTCTTGGGGTTTTCGTAGAGATCCATTGGGCTACCGAGTTGCTCAACCTTGCCTTGATTCATCACCGCAATGGTGTCAGCCATGGTCATGGCTTCTTCCTGATCGTGGGTCACATGAACGAAGGTGATACCCACTTCTGTCTGAATACGCTTAAGTTCCAGTTGCATCTGGCGCCGAAGCTTAAGATCGAGTGCGCCGAGTGGCTCATCAAGGAGAAGCACCTCGGGACGGTTTATCAGTGCCCGTGTCAGCGCCACTCGTTGTTGTTGACCGCCAGAGAGTTGCGATGGCTTACGCCGAGCAAAGGCATCAAGTTCTACGAGTGAGAGCATCGCCTCAACCTGCGTGGCCACATCCTTGACTCCACGGCGGCGCAAACCAAAAGCTACGTTTTCATAGATATCAAGATGTGGGAAGAGCGCATAAGACTGAAAAACCGTATTCACTGGACGGTTATACGGCTTCAGTGAAGCAATATCGTGATCACCGATCAGGATCTGTCCAGCAGTGGGAAGTTCTAGACCAGCCACCATGCGTAACGTGGTGGTCTTGCCACATCCCGATGGCCCAAGGAGTGCAAAGAACGAGCCTTTAGGGATCAGAATGTCGATGTCATCGACTGCAACGAAATCACCGAACTCTTTACGGAACGAGACGAGGCGAAGATCGCCGGCGATCTGATCCATCAACCGCCCATTACCTTTGCGAACGCATCTTGGCACTTCTTCTCGGTGGCTTCGTCGAGGCCAGCAAAGATATGCGCCTTAGCGAGTGTGGCTGC
>JAPLBA010000073.1 GCA_026393015.1 Actinomycetota bacterium | reverse complement strand
CCCTGTTGATTACCTGGGGATAGAGAGATATTTTGATCAAGAAGAGTTGATTGGCTACATTATCCCGCTGACAATTTTTCACGGTCTGACCTGCATAAATTGCTGCGCAGGCAACCCCCTATCGTCACAGGCGCTTTCCCACACCGGTGGATATCGCGCAGTGCGCGCTGTGTATAAACCGCTCTTCGATTGAGCACGGAATCTCGCGATCTCTCAAGCAGATGTTCAGAGTTGACAGAATTTGAAAAAGAGTTCGATACGGTGAGCACATGCCATTCTTTCGCTCTCAAATGAACGCGAATAATGACGACTCATTTCAACCTATTCCAGGTCTTGGCAGCGGTGTGGAAGTGCGCCGAAGCGCGCGCCGCAAGCGCACCATTTCGGCACATCGTGAAGGCGAAAATGTAGTCATCTCCATTCCTGCCAACCTCAGCAAACGCGAAGAATCTGATGCCGTGCGCGAAATGGTTGAGCGCATGAATAAGCATGATTTGAAGAAGAAGATCTCAGATGAAGATTTGGAAGTGCGATCACTCGCTCTCGGCGCAAAGTACTTCGAAGGTTTAGCTCTTCCACGTAGCGTCCGGTGGGTGAGCAATATGAGAGAACGCTGGGGATCCTGCACGCCCGAAGATGGTTCAATTCGAATCTCAGATCGCGTGCGTCTCATGCCCGAATACGTACTCGACTATGTGCTCGTGCACGAGTTAGCTCACCTCATTGAAATTGGGCATAACCCCGCCTTCTATGAATTGGAGAATCGCTACCCTGAGCGTCTCCGAGCCGAGGCCTACCTGGAGGGGTGGCAGGCAGGTCACGGCCATGGAGAAAGTAGCTAAACCGGACATTTGCCGCTGATTTCTCCACGAATCGCCGCCAGGCTGCCTCACGCTCAGCCGAGCGCCAGGTATGGTGAACTCAAGATCGAGCGGGAGGAAACTTATGACAGAGACTTACAAGGGCGATGCATACTGCGTCAAGTGCAAGGAGAAGCGTGACTTCGAAGGTCACGTAGTTGTCTCCGAGTCAGGTCGCAGGATGGCCAAGGGCAAGTGCAGCGTATGCGGCACCACGCTCAATCGCATTCTCGGCAAGGCATAACGAACACACTTCCAAAAGAGGCGCCGACTCTGTCGGCGCCTCTTTTGCTTTTCCCTCACTTCTGCGTCACGCATACCTGACCCGCGGCTATCCCGCGCTGCCGCGAAGATCCCACTTGTGGGAACCCGCTCACCTTCACCCTGTTAAATCTGCATACTCACCGCCATGACCCATCCGCGCTTTGCCCCTGGAACTTTCTATTCACCCCTTCGCGACGGACACTATGTCGGAGATGGAGTGCACGGCACTCTTATCACTGGCGAGGCCGCTGCCGCCATTCCACTCATTAACGGGCGTCGAGATGAGAGCGAGATCGCACTCTCTCTCGATCTACCCATTCCAACTGTCACTGCGCTACTCACTCGACTCAACGATCTCGGATATCTCGCACAGGTAAAACCACGCGCCGGAGTAGTGGCTATCTACGGATCAGACCGCAGTGCTCAACTCCTGGCACTTAATTTATATCTCTGTGGAGTTGAAGATTTAGTGTTAATGGATCGCCGACCCGTCACATTGGCCGACTCGGGAGGAGCCTTACTCACTCCCGCAGAAGTAGGTAAACCGTTCTCGACTGCGGTAACGGAGAAGATTCAAGAGATCGTCTTTCTCTCTCGATCGACTCCGCACCCTGCACCCAGCGCGCACGACGCTGAACTCTTCGTCTCGACGCAAGCATTTCCCCCAGAAGTAGAGGCGGAAGCAATGCGCACGGGGCGGCCGCACTTAGTGAGTGCCACCTTGGGAAGTGCTATCACTTTAGGACCTCTGGTTCTTCCCGGGCGTACCGGATGTTTACGCTGCCAACGCTTACGGATACGCGATAACGACGCACACGCAGATGCCATAGAAAGAGGCCTCTATCTCGCACGTGTGAGCGAACTTGCGCCGCTGCCTCTGGCACAATTGGCGGCTAGCCTTCATGCCTTAGCCATTCAAGAATTCTTTAGGGCTGGCACTGCGTCTCACCCCCTGGCCAATACCGTGCTCACGATTGCGTCCACTCTTGACGTCTCCAGTCGCTCTTTCAAGCCACACCCCCGATGTGGTTGTACCTGGAATCAGCACGCTGGGAATCAACACACTGTCCGAAAGTAGACCTGCGGGCTATAAGTCGCGCCTTGACTTGCTTCGCGAAAGAATATGGCAATGAGCGAAATCCCAAAGAGTACTTTTGCCCGCGGGGCCAAGCTCGCATCTCTTCCGATGGGGGTGGCTGGACGCACTGCATTAGGAATTGGAAAGCGAGTCTTCGGACAATCTGCCGATCTTGTGATGGCGCAAATACAGGTAAAAACAGCGGAACAAGTTTTCAAAGTACTCGGAGAACTCAAAGGCGGCGCCATGAAATTTGGCCAAGCCTTGAGCGTCTTCGAAGCTGCCCTGCCCGAAGAACTTGCCGCTCCTTACCGCGCCACCCTCACCAAATTACAAGAGGCCGCTCCACCGCTGCCAGCAAAGATTGTTCATCAAGTGATGAAGGAACAAATGGGAGTGAAGTGGCGCTCCAAGTTCCTCTCTTTCGATGATAAGCCAGCCGCGTCAGCTTCAATTGGCCAGGTTCATAAAGCTATTTGGAAAGATGGACGCGAAGTCGCCGTGAAGGTGCAATATCCAGGTGCCGCCGAAGCGCTCGTCTCTGATCTCAACCAGATTCAACGCTTTGCCAAAGTATTTGCGCTTTTCATGCCTGGTCTTGAAATGAAGCCTTTACTCGACGAGCTACGTGTTCGCATTGTCGAAGAGGTTGACTACGAATACGAAGCTGAAGCCCAACGCCACTACGCAAAGATTTTTGCTGGGGATCCAGACATTGCTATCCCAGACGTGCTCTTTGCGTCGCCTCAAACTCTCGTGTCTACCTGGATGGATGGCACACCGCTTTCTAAAATTATTTCCAAAGGAACGCGAGCCCAACGAAATCGCGCTGGCATGATGATTGCCCGCTTCCACTTCTCCTCGCCTGAGCGCGCCGGATTACTCCACGCCGATCCACATCCTGGAAACTTTCGCTTACTCGACGATGGTCGACTTGGTGTGCTGGATTTCGGCGCCGTCAATCGACTTCCCGGTGGCTTCCCCGAACCGATGAAACGCTTGCTTCGCCACGCGCTAGATGGAGATGCCCAACTCCTCTACGAAGGTCTTAAGGAAGATGGCTTCGTGCGGCCAGGTATCGAAGTGGATCCCGACGCACTGCTAGATCTCTTGCTACCGCTAGTTGAGCCGCTTCGCGTGGAGAAGTTCCGCTATTCACGAGCCTGGCTCCGTGATCAATCGATTCGGGTTGGGGATCCACGAAACCCCACTGCCAAAATTGGCCTACAACTCAACTTGCCCGCCGAATTCCTGCTCATTCACCGAGTGACTCTCGGTACCACCGGCATCCTCTGCCAGCTCGAGGCTGAAGGGCACTTTCTTGCGGAAGCTGCCCCATGGCTACCCGTGGCTGCCCGTGACCGCCCGTGACAGAGATTAATTCATTTGCCCCGATAGCTCTTCGCCCCCTAACCTGGTCTACAGAAGGAGGAGCCATGGCTTTCACGTACCACTACGTCACCGTCTCGCATACAGCGAAGACGGCATTTTGGTATGCCATGATTCCGCCTACTGAGTAAGTTCCACCAACAACTCGGGCCGCGGATCTAAAAGATCCGGGGCCCTTTTTTATTTGCTCCTACCGGAGCGGAGAGGCGGTCGTGATGAGCGTTATTTTGAACCCTTTGTTGGTTCCTGGCTGGGCTAACGAAACGATGGAGGCACCAGTCTTTACCTATGACTTTTCACTGCCCTGCCACACTACCGATCCGGATATCTACTTCTCCGAGCATCAATCCGAGTTGGAACTGGCCAAAGCGATCTGCCGGCCATGCCCCCTCAAAACGGAGTGTCTCTCGGGAGCCATTTCGCGCGCAGAACCATGTGGCGTATGGGGCGGGGAGATCTTTGATCGAGGCGTCGTCGTGGCGAGTAAACGGATGCCAGGACGTCCACGATTAAACCCAGCAGCTGCCTAACTCACACCGTTAAGCGCGACGATGGCGAGCACTTCGACGCCATAATCTTCGAGTTTGCGCGCTCCGATTCCAGAGATAGTTAAGAGTTCTTGATTATTTTTGGGTCGGAGCGCGGCAATCGCTTCTAACGTGGCATCTGTAAAGATGACGAACGCAGGTACGTCAGCAATCTTTGCCCGGTCATAACGCCATGCCCGCAGAGCTTCGAATAACTCTTCATTTACATCGAGTGGGCATTCGCCACATCTGGCTCGTTTACGTTCCACGCCATTCTTGAGTGGTTTACCGCAAGACTTACAGAGAGCCAGCGAGGCGGTTGAAGCGCTCTTTATTTCACCGCCGATGCCTATCTCTCGAAGAAAGCGTGAGCTTTGACGAGAGCGGTTTCCCCACGAGATCGTAAGACTCTCTTTCGCGCGAGTAATTCCCACGTAGAAGAGTCGACGTTCTTCTTCAATCTGGGCAGGCTCCTTGGCTAAGGAGATCGGGATCAATCCTTCATTGGCACCCACGAGGAACACATGAGCCCACTCCATACCTTTTACCGAGTGCAGGGAGGCCAACGTCACCGCGTCACGAAGCGGGGCGTGAGAATGTTGCGAACGATCTTCTAATTCTTGAATGAGCGCATCGAAATCATCAAAACTGCCACTCATCCGATAGAGCGCATTAAGCATCTCCCACTCATCACGGCCCGCACCGAGTGCATCGGGTGGAGTTTCGTGGCGCCATCCCAAGACTTCGAGCACTTCACGAACCCGATCAGGTACTTCACCCTCGCCGGCGCTGCGATTTGCTGCTCGCAGTAAACGAAGTGCCTCGCGCACTTTCGGGTGATGAAAGAATCCTTCACCATTACGTACTGCGAAGGGGATTCCTGCGCGAGCTAAGGAGCTCTCTAGGGCGGCAGATTGCGCATTAGTTCTGTATAGAACAGCGATCTGATCGAGTGCGACCCCTGAAGCGGTGAGCACCTTAATCCGATCCGCTACGCCGCTAGCCTCCTCTTCTTCATCTGCACACTCTTGGTACTGAACCGCACTTCCCTTCGGGCGAACAGCATGTAATTCCAGTGCCGACCCGGAGCGCTTATTAATTTGGTTTGCCAAGTGCACTATCTCCGGAGTTGATCGGTAATTAGTAGAAAGCCTGAGTAAGAGCGCCTGCGGAAACTTCTTCGGGAAATCCATAAAGAACTTGGGATCGGCCCCAGCGAAAGAATAAATCGTTTGATTGATATCGCCCACAGCGCAGATATCATCGCCGTCGCCAATCCAAATATCTAGCAACTGCTGCTGGATGGCTGAAATATCTTGATACTCATCGACCACGAAAGATCGATACTGCGCCCGAAGTTCGTTAAGCAGGGCGGGAGCCTCTTCAAGCAGTGCTTTAGCTAAGAGCAATACATCTTCGAAATCCATCGCTCCATCATTAGTTTTTATTTCATCATAATCTGCGTAAAGTTGCTGGATAACATCTGCTCCTAAGTCGCTGCGGACGGTACGGTCCTTCGCGCGCAAGATGTAATCATCGTGTGAAACTTGATTGACTTTGGCCCATTCAATTTCAGAAGCCACATCTTGCAGAACAGCAGGTGCATCCCGAAGACCATTGCGCCGAAGCGCAACACTGAGGTGGCGAGCCTTACTTGGTGAGAGACGGGGTAATTCTGTGCGGGTGTGCTTGGGCCAGAAGTACGTCAGTTGGCGCAGCGCGGCAGCATGAAAGGTTCGAGCCTGCACGCCCTCTACCCCGAGAGTGCGCAGCCGTGACCGCATCTCACCCGCCGCCCGAGCAGTGAAGGTGAGCGCCAGTGTGTGCTCTGGACGCAGAGTGCCAGCCAACCCGCGATAGGCAATGCGGTGTGTGATGGCGCGCGTCTTGCCGCTACCCGCACCCGCGTAAACCACCACAGGTCCTTGGGCAAGGGCTACCTCGCGTTGCTGCTCATCGAGAGCAGCCAGGATCTCATCTGGGGTCACTCGCCCATCCTTCCAGAGATGCCCGACAGGCTGGCCACCCAGAGACTTCCAGAGACTCCCTGGGACTCCCAGAGACTCCCATATACTTCAGGCATGTCATCCGACCTCATGATCATGTACTCCACGCCCTGGTGTGGCTACTGCCACCGCTTAAAAGGTGAGCTTAAGCGCGCTGGGATTGAATTCGTAGAAGTGAATATCGAAGATGATCCGACCTCTGCTGATCTAGTTGAGCAGATCAATGGGGGTAATCAGGTCGTCCCTACTATCCTCTTCCCCGATGGCACCAGTGCTACCAATCCTTCACTTATCGAAGTAAAGAAGAGGCTCGGCATCAGCGCTTAGTGCATTAACGCCACGCTTCATCGCCGGTCAACACTTCGCCATACCATCCCTCAATCATGCGGCGGGCAATACTGATTGATGGTGGCAGGACCAAACGCCCCGAATCAGTTGCCTCTTTAAACTGTGCGCGTGAAAACCATTCGACTCTTTCTATTTCCACGCCATCGGCTAATGCTTGCGAAGGATCTTTCGCAATGGCCTCAAAGGCGACCATGATGGAAGCTGGAAAAGGCCAGGGTTGTGAACCCAAGTAGTTAATTTGCTCTGAAACAATTCCACACTCTTCACGCACTTCGCGCTCCACTGCACTTTCAAAAGACTCGCCAGGCTCTACAAAACCTGCAAATGTTGAGTAACGCCCCACTGGCCAGCTCGCTTGTCTTCCTAAGAGAATGCGATCATCAACATCTTTTACTAACACGATGACTGCAGAATCCGTGCGCGGATAGAGCTCGCGCTGGTCTTTTTCACAGAGGCGAGCATTACCGGCAGAACTCATGACAGTAGGAGAGCCACAACGTGGACAGTGAGGATGCGACTCGTGCCAATTCATTAAGGCAACTGCATGAGCGGCAATTAATCTTTCAAATGCCGGGAATTGGCTCACTGCTTCTCGTAGCGAAGTGAAATCGCCCTCTCCAGATTGTGCAAAATATGCAACACCATCACTATCCAAACCAAGAAAAATAACAGCATCGAGATTAGGAGATGCTTCCGAGAAATAAAGGATTTCACCTTGGGTGCGCACCCCTCCTCGAGCAACATCCAAAGTCTTTGATGGATATGCAGCCAACGCGGCTGGATCAATCCGTAGGTGAGCTGCCCGGTCAAGGCCAGGGTTGACGCTGGTGGCGGCTAAAAGGAGGTCTTCGCGGCGCATATATGCCACCCTAGAGCAGTGCGAGCCACTCTCCATCCCAAACCCATGTTGGCGGAAGCCGCGCGCTCACTTGGCCTCGAGAAAATCATGAATTACGGCGGAGACGGCTGGGATTACGACACCGTCATCGCCCTTGATTCCCATGGGAGAACGTGGATCATGCGCGCAGCTCGAAGAGCTGACGTGGTGCCACTACTCATGCGCGAAAATGCGATATTGCCCCATCTACAGATTGGATTACTCACTCCCAAGCCAGAGAAATTTGGCGCTCTGGAAAACGGGTTTCCGTGTGCTGCCTACCAATTCATTCCAGCAACTGAGAGCAGCTCAGAGACTATTTCTGTAGAAGCCACCAACCTCGCAAAGGCCCTTCATAAGCTACATACAACGCCGAAAGAGATATGGGTTGATCACGTTCCAAGTTCTCCATCATGGCTCGATCGCACGCGCGAACAATTGGAAGTAACGGCGGCCCACGTCACGTGGCCCACACACATACTTGCTAAGTGGCGTGAGATTCTCGACCTTGATCAACTATGGGACTCACAACCAGTGCTCTGTCATGGAGATCTCGGCCCGCCCCATCTCCTCTCACTCGATGGGCACCTTGTCGGCATGATCGATTTTAGCGATATGCAATATGCGCCAGCTTCTGTTGATTTCGGAGACTTGCTTACGGCCTTTGGAAAAGAGGCCATGCTGCGCGTGTTGATCGAATACGTTGCGCTGAGCGGCAGCAACCTAGAAACTTTGCTCGCCGCATCTTACGGATATCGTGAATTAGGGCCAATGTTTACTGCCTTTCACGGCATCAACACAGACCAACCCGATTTTATTGAAGAAGGTTTAGCACGTGCCTTAGAGATCTTTGAACCACGATGAGAATTGCTACATGGAATCTCTTACATGGTCTGGGCATTCCAGATGGAAAGTATGACCACGACCGCCTCATTGCGAATGCACAACTCTTTAGTGAGATGGATCTAGTTGCACTCCAAGAGGTAGACCGGGGCCAACCCCGAACCCAACTCGATCACCAAGCAGAGATCGTTGGCGAGGCCATGAGCCTTCCGTACCACGCTTTTTCTCCGGCACTCTTTGGTACGCCCGGAGAGAAGTGGCAATCGGCTCATCACCCCGACCTCCCGCAATTCGGAGTGGCCTTGCTCAGTAGAAGAGCACCGCTGGCCATTCACCACTTCACTATGAAAGGTGCGCCATTCGGCGCACCGCTTTTCATCCCCAACTCCGGATTTATCTACATCAAAGATGAACCGCGAGCCGCCGTTGCCATGGAATTTGAAAACTTTGTTATCGCAAGCACTCATCTCTCGTTCGTTCCTGGATACAACGTCGCCCAACTTCGTAAATTGACTAAGTGGCTGAAGCAATTTGGCAAGCCAGCCATGATTGCAGGTGATCTCAACCTGCCGCCTGCCCTTATCCAAAAGAGCACACGGTGGAAATCACTAGCTCAATTGAAGACCTACCCCAAGTGGGGGCCGCGCACGCAACTTGATTACTTACTCGTTGAAGACCCCTCGATGTGGGGCGCCATCACTACGTTACCCACTCCTTCGCTTACGATCAGCGACCATCTTCCGCTCTTACTCGATTGTGGAATCGAGTAATCAACTCCGCGAGCTCCCTTTCGTTGAGCAGATCTGCCGGACGTATGGTGGTGTTGCTAGAAACGTAATGGAATGCTCCGCTGACATCGGTCACCGGGATACCTTCTAATTTGGCAAATGCCAGCCGGTAAACCGCTAACTGCACCGCTGCAGCAGCGAGATCTTCGCCGCTCTTTACGCCCCCGGTCTTCCAATCGACCACACTCCAACTATTTCCTTCGCGATATATCGCATCGATCCGCCCAGAGATGGTGATGCCATTGATATCTATATCAAATGGCACTTCGACATCGTAGATTTCCTTATCAGACCACTCGCTCGCCATCCATTTGATTTGCATTTCATCAAGTGGCATCTCAGAGAGCTCGTCTTCAGAATCTACTTCAACGTCATCAAGGTCTAGGAGGGCTGGGCGTTTCAAATGGGTCTCGACCCAAAGATGGAACTCTGTGCCCCGTCGCGATTCGAAAGTGGGGGCATTGGGCATAGGACGACGAAGCGCTCGAGCCATCTTCTCTGGATCAGTGGCCATCGCAACGAGCGCAGAAACAGAGTATTGCTGAGGAAGATGAATAACTTCTTCAGCGCTTCGGTGGGCAGCCAACGCAAACTTGATTGAGGGAAGCATCTCCGGCAGCGCGCTGCCAATTTCATCAAGAGTACGTCGTTTGCCGAGGTTGAAAGCTTCCATCACATCGGGAGTGAGCACCCTCGGCTCCCTTGGCCATCCGGCAGCCGCATCATCGCCGGAGATGAAGGGACCTTCGGGATCTAGATGGGCACTCTCGGCAAAACTCGCTGCTAGATGTAGCAGTGGTGAGGGCTCTTTCGCTTTCTGAAGTGCCGGATCGATATACCCGCTTGCAAGCAGTACATGCTTTGCTCGTGTAAATGCCACGTAACCAAGGCGATACTCTTCCGATTCGACGTGCGCCTTACATTCATCGCTGAAACTTCCAAGTATTGCTTTAGTTTCATCCCTATTCACACAATTGCGATAATCAGGAGAGAGAGGCAGCGCCTGCAGATCGCCGCGGAGCGGGAAAGGAATAACATCCATTGTGGTCTGCCAGTTAAAGCCGCCACGATCCTTTGAGGGGAAAACGTCGGTGCAGAGCCCCGGCACCGCCACTACATCCCACTCCAAACCTTTCGAACCGTGCACTGTCATGATTTGAATAGCCTCAGTACTTATTTCGTTCCCACCTAATGAGAGCCCTCGCTCTTTGCGCTCCGCTACCAAGAGGTAAGCGAGAAAGTTACGGATATTTTGCGGCCCAGATGACCCCTGCGCCGTGGAATTGAAGGCCATCGCCTCTTCGATGAGACGCATAACATTGCGCAAACGATTACTTGAGGGCGAATAGAGTGAGAGCTCGATACCCAGATTGAGAGTTTGAAATATCGTAAGAATCATTTCAGGGAGCGCGAGATGAGTCTCTCGTCGTAACGATCGCAACTCCTGATTAAATTCAGTCAGACGCTCACGTGATCGATCAGAAAGTCCCACCACATCCTCTAATTCGTCGAGAGTATCTAGCAGATTAATGTCGTACTCACTCTGACTTCTTTTCTTACGTGAGAGATACCGGCCAAGAGTTACCAAATCGCGCGGCACAAAATTCCAACGAGGACTCGTCAGCAGGCGCATGAGTGAGTCCCCAGCTTCGATATTGACTAACACGTCGAGAGTGGCGCGAATGTCTGCCACTTCCGGCTCTGAGAGCAGACCACCGATTCCACTGACCAAGACGGGAAGCCCTCGGCGGCGAAGTGCCTTCTCGTGAAATTCGATTTGTGAACGTTGGCGTACCAAAATCGCCACCGTGGGGCGATCACTCTTGTTCCATTGGAGAGCTAACTCATCGGCGATGCTTTCGGCCTCGCTCTCCGGATCAGTAAAGAAGCGTGCAGAGATTTCCCCAAGGCCAGACTCGGTGCGCGCCGTCAGTGGTGCGACATCTCGAGCTTTCAAATGTTTCTCGGTGACCAGATTTGCAAGGTCGATGATGAGTCGATCGCTACGCCAACTTGTGCGCATCTGATATTTGGCAGCGGGCGCGCCATTAGCAAGCGCAAAGTCATGAGGAAATCCTTCGATGGTGTGTGCGGCCGCTCCTCTCCACGCATAAATTGATTGGTGAGGATCTCCTACCGCCATCACAGCATGGTCGTCATGGGCAAAGAGCGCCTTCAGCATGGTCAATTGCGCAGGACTCGTATCTTGATACTCGTCGAGCAGCACAACTTTGAATTTTTTCCGCTCGCTCTCACCAATTTCGGGAATCGCGACAGCAAGTTTGGCAGCTAGACCCATGATGTCGTTAAAGGAGTAGAGATGACGCTGTGCCTTCTCCTGCTCAAGTGCTTCGACGAGTGGCAGGAGCGTTAATCGAGCTTGTTGAGCACTTGCAATTTTGTTGACTGTGTCAGCCCCATACTTGAATTTGCCCGCTGGCAGGGAGAGCAGGGTGGTAGCCAGGTTTTCCGAGAGCGCCCGTACTTCGTCGGCGCTGCTTTGATGCTCCAACATCTCGCTGCCGAGATCTAAAACTCGTTCGATCACGGTGTCTGGTGCAAGTGAGAGGGCAGACATATCACCGTCGTAATTCATGATTAAGCGATGGGCAAGCTGCCAAATGCGAGAATCTCCTACGACATCACCCGAGGAGTCAATCCCCATTCGCAGCCCATACTCCCCCACGAGTCGCCCCGCATAGGAGTGATAAGTACTTGTAGTGACTTCGCTGGGGTCACCAGTAAACGGAAAGCCAGCTAACTCCGGTGATTTTGCGCTGAGTGTGAGCAACCGCTTTTCAATACGCTCCCCGAGTTCTGCAGCTGCCTTCTTAGAAAAAGTAAGGCCCAATATGTGAGCCGGTAGTACTTGCCCGGTATGCACTAACCAGAGGACGCGCGCACTCATAGTTTCTGTCTTACCCGAGCCAGCCCCTGCAATGACTACACCTGGCGAGAGCGGGGCTTCGATCACTAATGCTTGTTCATCACTTGGTATTTGAATTCCGAGTGATGCCGCGAATTCTTGAGATGCGTATTTGTGCTTCATCCGAGATCAACTACTTGGGAGCCTGCTGCCATTCGAGGACAGGAAGACTTCACTGGGCAAATCCTGCACTCTTTAGATTTCTGGGCCTCAAAGAATGCGCCAGACATCTTGAGGGCGATCTTGCCGAGCGCCTCCCTTACCTCGTCGATTCCAAGCTCGCTCTGCACACGCGACGACAATTTCTCGCCACCAAGATAGACCAGTTCTCCGCCTGCAGGTGGCGCAAGTACAAGATCTCGCACGCCACCTTCAGCCACTGCAAGCTGGTATGCGCTCAGTTGATGAGTAGCTTGCGCATCTGCCTTTGAGATTGCAGTTTTCGCGCTCTTTAAGTCGACCACGATGGTCTTGCCGTTCTCATCGCTCTCGAGCCGATCGATCTTTCCGGTGAGATGAACCCGACCAATATGCATATCTATCTGAGATTCAACCGAAAGTAAGGTGCGATTATTTGCTGCATGCCAGGAAAGTAAGTTTTCAAATATTCTGTTCGCACTCTTTTCATACGAGGCACGAACCCAACCTTTACCAAGATCTATGGCCGCCAGCCCACTATCAAATTTCGCCTTTAAGTCACTCGCGGATAAATCTGGTTGAATCAAACCTTCAGCTACCTGATGAATGAGGATGCCGAGTGCTTGCTCTTTGCTATCACCACGTTGGCCACCATTTTGCGTGAGAAGCCAACGTAGTTGACAGTTTTCAAATGCATCGATGTTGCTCGGAGAGAGCCGAATCTCTTCCTCTTCGACAGCCACTGGGCGATCATCAGAGTGCGGGCGGTATCCGTACCAATTCGAAACATCGGCGCCCGCAACCTCTGCATTCGCCAAAAAACCAAGAATCTGCGCAGCGCGTTCTGGCGTGGTCTCTGCCGGAGCAATCATGCCCCCGCCTTCTCCTGTGGCTCTATGGCGAAGTGCAGAGATGAAGGACTCAGGAGAGAGCCGATCCGAAACCTTGCTAATGCCTGTTGAATCTGGTGCCATCGTCTGACTGATGTCGCGAAAAAAACGTGACGGTCTGGAATCTTCGCCAGTAACTGCTGAAATCATGAGGTACTCCCCAGAACGACCCACAGCAGAATGCAATAGTCGGCGTTCGTCGATCAAGAGTGCGCTACTGGCATTGAGTTTGAGGATTTCTGCGCTGCCAGTGGCATCACTCCTCCCTTGAAGTTCCACAAATTCTTCGCTGCCAAGGAGTGAACCGCGAGGTGTGAGATTGGGCCATGCGCCACCATTGAGCGATGGGATAGCGACCACCCGCCACTGCCTGCCACGTGCTCGGTGAACGCTAGATATTGCCACACGTTCTCGCTCAATACGTCTTGGCCTGATGACATCTGCATCAAACTCTTGGCTTTGCATCTCGTGCACAAATTCCATGACACGCGACCTGGGTTTGCGCTCTGTGTAGCGTGATGCGTTTTGTACTAGCTCAATCAGCGAATCTAGGTTTTCGTGCGCGGCCTCGCCTTTACGACCACCGGAGAGCGCCACACTCTGCCACATGGCGGCGGGTTCCCCGGCACTTGAGAGGAGTTGCCATACCTTCCAGAGGATCTCATCGGTGCGACCACCCGACTTGGAGAGAATTTTGCGCACTCCTTCGATGTACTTCGAAATACGCGTTGTGGGCAGATCGTTTCGCTCATTGAGAAGTTCATAGAGTGAGGTTTCGCTTGATCCTGAGCGAAATCGAAGCTCGTTGAGCCGCTTAATGTCAAACATATCTGCTTCTCCGTAGATAGAGAGCATGAGTTCTTCGATAACTTCGTCATGTTGGTGCGCATCGAACTGTGGCTTGAGTGAGGCATCTGCCAGGGAGATGAGCGTAAAGATGGGCCACACTGCATTTCGCTCAGCTAATGAAAGATCTGGTGTGTGTGCAATGGGAATACCTAAGGCCGAGAAGGCGATTCGAAAGAGTTCAGTATTGCTATTTCTAGTAACCACAGCCATGTCGCGATAACTCACACCTTCGATCACATGCAACTCTCGGAACCAGAGTGCTACCGAAGTGGCTTCATCTATTGCAGAGCCATAGTTTTCAATGCGAATTGCTCCGCTAGAACGCAAAGTGGTTGCAGCAGTTGAGTATTCACTTCGAGGTATTTCGCTACGGATTTGGTTAAGAACTTTAGTAATTTCACTCGTAGCACGGTGTTGCACGCTGAGAATTTCAGTAACAAGTTCACTACGCCGCTCTGCGGCCATACTTTCGAGAGCCGAGACCATACCTTCTGGGTCGGCCCCACGAAACTTACCTACGGCAGAGGCTGGGTCTGCTGTGACCAATAAGGAATCTTGCGTGATGAGCGAGAGCAACATTCGTTGGGAAGGATCGGCCTCGTGAAAGTCATCAACAATGATGAGATCAAAGGATGTGCGTACTTGGCTATGGAGAACCGGATCATTTGTTAAGAGGTTGATTGCGCGCAGGATTAACGCATTAGGATCGATTGCCCCGGGACGTTCTTGAGCTAATTTTGCAAGATACGTGGAATAGAAATGTGCCGCACTGATCCACTCCGGTCGCTGTGCACTTTCTCCGATGGCGACTAACTCTTCTGGTGAAATACCTCGCTCCACGACGCGTGAGAGCAAGTCGCGGAGTTCTTTTGCAAAGCCCGCACTCTCCACCGCTTGCGAAAAAGCAGTGGGCCACGTGGTGAGACCTTCGGCAAGCAGACGCCGAATGAATACATCTTGCTCGGCGCCCGAGAGTAAGAAGGGTGTGGGTCCGGAAATATGGTGTTTTTGCAGGAGCGAAAAAGCTAGGCCATGGAAAGTACGGGCAATAGGTTCGCGCCGCACCCCGTTAACCCCCACTTCTTCTCGCAGCCCTGCTACCGCATCCCGACCAAAGCCCAACAAGAGCGGGCGGGCGCCACCCTCGAGGCACTCTCGGGTGGCGGCCACCGCCCGCGTGCTCTTTCCGCTTCCAGGCGCGCCAAGGAGGAGGTGAATGGCCATGAGCCAAGTAGACCGCCTCCCACCGACAGCGAGGCGTCTCACGCGCCCAAAGAAATATCACCAACCTTTCGCGAAATGCCTCAAATGTCCGTTTCGATCTCATTGAGAGATGATAATCACCTGAGAAAAGTCGGCGAATCATGCCGTTAACCTTGAATGCATCCTCCCTCTGCCCGACAATTGTGACGTCTGAGACGCACCTTCCCCGCACTTCACCGTGCGCCATGAGTTCGCCGATGATTCAATACCCCACGGGAAGGGAACCTTCCTGCTTGGGGTTCGTGAGATGACCACCACCATGTGGGATCAACGAGTAGCGGCGCTATGTGCGCCAGTGAGTGAGCGGTGAGCGATGGATTGGCGACACGATTCAGCTTGCCGGGATGAAGATCCCGAGCTCTTTTTTCCGATCGGCAATACCGGTCCTGCCTTAGCCCAGATCGAAGAAGCAAAAGCTGTCTGTGCTCGTTGCCCCGTTCAAGCTCCCTGTCTGCAATGGGCCTTGGAGAGCGGACAAGATGCCGGAGTCTGGGGCGGACTTTCAGAAGATGAACGCCGCGCGCTGAAGCGTCGCGCTGCACGTAATCGCGCACGCACTGCGTAATCTTTTCAGTTATCTCACAGATTCATTTGGCAGACTCGAATTAGTCATTTATCTTCGAGCGGAGGATTGACTTAAAAAGTCGAATGCTTCACAGGACATTTGACATTGAGCGTTCTACGGGTGGCCGCGTGGGTGGCATGCTCTCCGATTCAGAAGTAAAGACCTTGGGCGAGAAGATTGTGACATCGCAAACTGCCCAAATCACTATGATAAAAGAAGTGCTCGCGCGAATTTAGAGAGGAATGCGCAGCAGCGCATCTGTTCCAGGGCCTAGTCGTTCCTTCAACGAAATCGATCCCTGTAACTCATTCTCAGTAAGCGTCTTCACGATTTGTAATCCCAAATGTGTCGAAGATGCAAGATCAAAATCAGCCGGCAAGCCAGCGCCATCGTCAGAAACCTTAATCTCCAGTGCATTCGCTTCTCTGGTCACGGTCACCGTCAATGTCTCTCCACTTGAAGCAAGCCCATGTTCCAAAGCATTTTGAAAGAGTTCAGCAAGCACCATGGCGAGTGGGGTGGCGCGGTGCGGTGGCAAATGTCCGGCGTTGCCAGCTCGCACGACAGAGATACGCTCGCTCGTAGGAGAGACATCTACAACGAGGGCCATGAGGCGATCGATAATGAGGTCGATATCAACGTTCTCGTCGGTTTCTGCACCATTTGAAAGCGTTTCGTGTACCACGGCAATTGCAGCCACTCGACGCACCGCCTCATTGAGAGCGGCTCGACCGGCGGGATCTTCTAATCGACGCGCCTGCAAGCGGAGTAGTGCCGAGACTGTTTGAAGATTGTTCTTTACCCGATGATGAATTTCCCGAATGGTGACATCTTTGCTGAGGAGTTCGCGTTCTCTGCGTCGGATTTCGCTGACGTCGTGAAGCAGGACAAGCGCCCCTAATTTTTGATGCTCTTTAGAAAGAGAAATCACTCGCACATCGAGGATGGATCCGCGGCGTTCAATTTCTGTCTCGCGATGTGATCTTCCTTGAAAGAGTGGAATGAGTGATTCATCGACTGGGGTACGAGCACCAAACTTCAACGCCTCCGTAACGACAACTCCGAGATCTTGATCTTCGATACTTGATTGAATACCGAATCTGCGAAGTGCCGAAAGCGCGTTAGGGCTAGCAAAACGCACTTTGCCCTGTGCATCTACACGGATCAGCCCATCACCCACACGTACATTCCCGGTAGCATTTGCAATCGGATAGAGACCTTCGGCCATCATTTCGGCAAGATCGTTGCTGGATTCTAGATAGATCTCTTCGAGGCGCCCGGCAGTGCGCTGATTGTTGGCATTCGTGTGACGACTCACCAGCGCGATCACACGATCGTTGTGTCGTACTGGAATAACTTCATCGCGCATCGAGAAGCCATCTCGAGCTACTGCCGCGCGTGATCGCATAATCTTCTCTTCGCTGAGTGCGCCATCAAGATCGGTTCGTGTTCCCCAAGCGGCTTGTGTGCCGACCAGATCAGTGGGCAGAACGGTCGGGCCAGTCGTGGGGCGCATCTGCGCGACCACCAAGTGCCCCGATGGCCAACTATTGGCGTCAGCACGTAATGGCACCCATAAAAGTAAATCCGCAAAGGAGAGATCTGCTAAAAGTTGCCAATCAGCAATCAGAGTATGGAGTGTGATCAAATCTTCTGCGGTGAGCGCAGATCCTCCACCGACTAACTCATCTAGCGTGGGCATCTACTTATCCACTTGTAAAACGAATTCAATTTCGGTGGGTCCAAACCACAGCAATTCATGTCCTTCAACTTCGCTCACTACGAATTGTGCTTCACCATCACCCGCAGCAGCCCGATCGAGGAGTGAGGCTGCACTCCTCACATCGACAAGCGCCTCATCTCCATCGATCAATGCCGATTGCAACTCCGTAAAAGTGAGCATGCCATTGATAGCAATCCCACCCCGAGGTTCCACCTCACCGACCACAAAGGATTCGGGCACATCAAAAGCTAAAACGACGCGACGGGATGTAGCATCTGTTTTTTCTTGAGAGATAAGGAAGAGGGATTCTTTGGCCGCAATACTTGCCGCTACGTACTCAAGCTCTTCTTCATCGCCTTGGTCATACCATTCGGCAAGTGCCTCAGTTACTGCGTAAGCGCGATCGACCGAGAAAGTACCTACAGCCAGCCACTCCGTGGCGAGCGCAAAGGTGCTGGGGATGTAGATCCGCATGGGTTCATTCTCTCACTAGGTGAGCGAGCAACCAAAGAGGGCCTCGAGCTCCAGTAGCGTGCTTTCATATTCGCGGTGATGAACAGCCACCAGCCCTACGGCTCGAGCCCCTTCAATATTCTTCACCAGATCATCCACAAAGACCGCCTCCGATGGCTCCACCTGGAGCAAACCGAGCGTGTATTGAAAGATTTCCGCCTCTGGCTTACGCATTCCCACTTCCCCGGAGATGACCACGTGATCAAACATGCCATCCCAAAGATCTCGCGGATACGTATTTCCCCAGGAATTGGAGAGGAGTGCAGTCGCGATCCCCTTCTCGCGGGCCCTGCGCACCAAAGCGTTCATATTCGGTGCATGTTCGATGTAGGAAAACATGCGCTCTAACATGCCCTCTGAATCAAGCGGTTTACCATCTACTCGTTTGAGTTTGGCGCCTAGCATCTTTTCAAAATCGGGATTCGATACCTCTCCACGTTCCAACGCATGAATCGGATTGAGTGCATCATAGGTGTTCTGCCCCAGGAGATCTTTCAGAACACTGAGGTAGTGGTCATGGTCCACGCCCTCATCTTCGGCCCATCTTTCAAAGGGTTCGCGAAGAGCGTTTGTGAGAACTCCGCCCCAGTCCACGATTAGTGCGCGCATCGCCCGAATGTATCTCAGTTTGCTCTAGAAAATCTTGTTGTAGCGATTCGCTAATCATCAGGATGGCATCCCGATATGGCGAACGTCGATGGCGCTCCCCCACCAACCCCTTACCACTTTCCACATCAGCCATCTCTTTGACCGCATCAGGAATAGTCTGCGGTGAGAATCCTCGTGATCGCAGGAGTTGTAGATTGGCGCTCTTCCCCGCACTTCTACTGAAACAGAAATGAACTGCGGTGTTCGGGACGCGCTCTTGAATTAAGTGGAGTAAGTCAAATGTTTGCATCACCCCTTTAGCTGAATCGTCCAACAACAACAATAAGGAGTCGACAGCGTCAATACCCTCAAAGTATCGACGGGAGCGTGTGCGCTTCTCGTTCGGATGGAATGTACAACTGGGACCAAGATCAATCAGGTTAAAAGCAAAGGCTCCGCGTAGATCATCGCAGAGGTCAGCCGGATGCCCATCGCGGTATTTGAGTAGGTGCGCGCCTTGGAATACTTCGCGCTCCTCCCAGGGCCCTCCATCAATGTGTGAGACGTTGCTCGCCACATCAAGAAGGCGATGAGCTCCGACATCTGCGGGATCAAGAGCACCGAGTGAGATGGTACTTCCCGCACTCACCATTTCGGCTAAGAGATGAACACTTGTCATGGTTCTGCCCAGATTAGGAGACACGCTCGTAATACCAATGCACTTTCCTTGACCGTCCTTGCTCTGCAACGCTAATAAACCATTTTTTAATTGCCGGTGATCTGAGTAGGCGACCTGCACATAATTACGATGAAAAGGTGGCGTATATAGCGATCGCTGCTCTCCTTGGTGGGCAATACTTACGATTTTTAGTCCATTTATTTCGGTGACATCTACCGGAGTGAGTAGTAGATCAGTGATGAAGTAAGTGACCCCGAATCGAGTAGCCGACCGTAAACCATCGGCATAAGAGGGGGCTCGATCACGCAATTGCCACCCCATTTCGAAGCATGTTTCGAGGACCACCTCTTCTACGCTTGCGTCCTTTAATGCGACCACATATTGCACACTCATTTCGGGTATCCCACGACATCGAGATGGCCTCGTTGGGCAGCTTCAACGATGGCACTCACTTGCTGATCCAATACCGAGAGCGCGACGCCGGTATGTACTCCCTGAACGTTGGTGCCCTCCACTACCAATGCCTCAGCAACTCGTTCCGGTGCGCCGAGGATGTCATTCTGTGAACCCATTGGCGTCACATAGAGGTCTATTTTTTGTCCGCGCAGCAGATGGGCTGGTAGATGATTCTCCTCAACGCTGATGGAGACGATTCGACGAATCAAGTTCTCATCACTCTTATTTACGGAGCGCGCTGAGAGGATCTCGCCAGCAAAAAGATCCTGGAGCGCAATCCAATCTTTTGGGTGAGTTCGAGCATCGAGATAATGCACCGCATGAGCATTGAGAGTTACCGAACTCTTCCTCAAATCTTCAGCACGTAGAGACGTGCCGGCGGCTAAATCATGAGTGAGAGTCCACACCGTGACTCGATGTTCCACCCGTTGGAT
>JAPLBA010000014.1 GCA_026393015.1 Actinomycetota bacterium | reverse complement strand
GGCTCTTGCTATGGAGCCAGATGCCGTGATCGCGGCTGTTAAGGATTCTGGTCTCAGGGGACGTGGTGGGGCAGGCTTCCCTACCGGCATGAAGTGGTCTTTTATTCCACAGGGAGATGGCAAGCCGCACTATCTCGTGGTTAACGCAGATGAGTCTGAGCCCGGTACTTGCAAAGATACGCCGCTGCTCTTGGCCAACCCACATTCACTCGTCGAAGGCATGATCATCGCCTCTTACGCGATTCGAGCAAACCATGCTTTTGTTTATATTCGCGGAGAAATAACGCATGTGATTCGCCGTATGCAACAAGCAGTTGACGATGCTTACGCGGCTGGTTACTTGGGGAAGAACATCAATGGTCAAGGTTTTGACCTAGATTTGATCGTCCATGTAGGAGCTGGTGCCTATATCTGTGGCGAAGAGACAGCGCTCCTAGATTCTCTCGAAGGCTTCCGCGGTCAACCTCGCTTGCGTCCACCATTTCCGGCAATTGCTGGTCTCTATGCATGTCCCACTGTGGTGAACAACGTCGAATCCATCGCTAGCGTGCCTGCGATCTTCGCCCATGGTGTTGAGTGGTTCCAATCGATAGGTACCGAAAAGAGCAAGGGCTTCACGCTCTACTCGCTCTCTGGTCACGTCACTCGCCCTGGCCAATATGAGGCGCCACTAGGAATCACTCTTCGTGAGTTACTTGATATGAGCGGCGGAGTTCGAGCCGGTCATAGCATCAAGTTCTGGACACCGGGTGGTTCCTCTACTCCCATTTTTACTGCGGAACATCTTGATGTACCGCTTGATTACGAGGGTGTTGGTGCCGCAGGGTCGATGCTTGGCACTAAAGCTCTTCAGATTTTTGATGAAACCACCTGTGTGGTGCGCGCGGTACTCCGCTGGACCGAGTTCTATAAGCACGAATCCTGCGGCAAGTGCACCCCGTGCCGAGAGGGCACTTGGTGGCTGGTACAGATTCTTAAAGATCTTGAAAATGGGGTAGGTAAAGCAGAAGATCTCGAGAAGTTACTGGATCTCTGCGACAACATTTTGGGACGATCTTTCTGCGCACTCGGAGATGGAGCGACGAGTCCGATTACCTCGTCAATTCAATATTTCCGCGAAGAATATCTCGCACATCTTTCAGCTGGAAAGTGCCCATTTGATCCAGTCGCGTCAACACTTTTCGTAGGAGCGCGTGCGTAATGACTCTTACCAACAATGAAGTAGCCACAAATGTTGAAATGATTACGCTGACGATCGATGGTTTCGAAGTAGCTGTTCCCAAAGGCACGCTGATTATTCGCGCTGCTGAAATGTTGGGTATTCAAGTTCCGCGTTTTTGTGATCACCCGCTCCTTGATCCTGTAGGTGCCTGCCGGCAATGTCTGGTAGATGTAGAGATCAATGGTCGAGCATTTCCAAAACCTCAAGCATCTTGCACGATGCCAGTTGAGAATGGCATGGTTGTTAAGACGCAATTGACCTCCCCTGTAGCTGCCAAGGCGCAACAAGGTGTGATGGAGCTTCTCCTGATTAATCACCCACTCGATTGCCCCGTCTGTGACAAAGGTGGCGAGTGCCCACTTCAAAATCAGGCGATGTCTACCGGACGTGGAGAATCTCGTTTTACTGGGGTGAAGCGCACATTCCCCAAGCCGATCAATATTTCTTCGCAAGTTCTTCTTGACCGGGAGCGTTGCGTACTCTGTGCTCGCTGCACTCGTTTCTCGGATCAAATTTCTGGAGATCCATTCATTACGTTGAATGAACGCGGAGCGCTCCAACAAGTTGGCATTTACGAGAAGGAACCGTTTGAGTCGTACTTCTCTGGCAATACAATTCAGATCTGCCCAGTAGGAGCCCTCACTGGCGCGGCTTACCGCTTCCGCTCTCGTCCATTCGATTTAGTTTCCACACCATCTGTTTGCGAACATTGTGCATCAGGATGTGCGCTACGTACGGACGTGCGACGTGGCGTGGTTCTTCGCCGCCTTGCCGGAGACGACGCAGAGGTGAATGAAGAGTGGAATTGCGACAAGGGTCGCTGGGCATTCCAGTACGCGACTTCTAAGAATCGCCTCACTACGCCACTCGTACGAGTAGATGGGCGGCTTGTCCCCACTTCATGGCCAGACGCATTGGCTACCGCGGCAGCGATGTTGGAAGGTAAGCGTTCTGCGGTCCTCACTGGCGGTCGTCTCACGGTTGAGGACGCATACGCTTATCAAAAATTCGCGCGGACGGTACTAGGAACTAATGACATCGACTTCCGGGCGCGCAGCGCAAGTGAAGAAGAGCGCGCATTCTTAGGGCAGATTGCCGGAACCTCGACTTCATATGCCGATATCGATGCCGCAGGGCATGTTGTGCTTGTGGCATTCGAGCCAGAGGAAGAATCCCCGATCGTCTTCCTTCGACTGCGACGTAATGTGCTCTCACACAATTTGACTGTTTCAACAATTGCACCTTTCCGCTCGGCAGGTAGTAAGAAGTTGAACGCCACCGTCATTAAGGGCGATGAAGTTGCCGCACTTTCCGGAGTACAACTCGATGAGCACTCAGTGATTTTGGTGGGCGAGCGCGCTGCTCGTACTCCAGGTCTCTACACCGCAGTGCTCGAAGCCTCCAAGAAGAGTGGGGCAAAAGTGGGTTGGGTTCCACGTCGGGCGGGCGAGCGGGGAGCTCTCGAAGCCGGCGCACTTGGTAACTTGCTCCCGGGTGGGCGCCCAGTTTCAGATCCGAGTGCGCGGGTAGATCTCGCCAGCGCGTGGGATTCCTCTTCACTTCCCGCTGAAATCGGTCGTACTAGCGACGAAATAATCATGGCGGCATCAGAGGGAACGCTCATCTCCCTTGTGGTCGCCGGAGTTGATATTGATGATCTACCAGTGGATGCCCGCGCAGCTCTTCAGAAGGCTTTTGTAGTGAGCTTCGAAATTCGTGAAAGCTCAGTCACTGAATTCGCCGACGTGGTCTTCCCTGTTGCGGCTGTGGTCGAGAAGTCAGGAACCTTTGTTAACTGGGAAGGAAGAGCGCGCTCTTTTGATCGGGTTCTTGACGATGTTTCCAAGTTCTCTGATGCTCGCGTGCTCTCTATGTTGGCCAAGGAAATGAAGCGCCCTCTTGGCTTTGGCGATACTACGTCGGCGGGTAGAGAACTTCACGCGCTTGGATCATGGGACGGTGCACGAGTGAGCGCCCCCACCGCCAGCCCAAAAAGTGTTGATCAGGGCGGTAATGCGCAACTGATCTCTTGGCGTATGTTGCTCGATCTTGGATCACTACAGGAGGACGAGCCTCATCTTGCCGGCACTGCGCGAAAAGCAGTAGCGCGTATCTCAACTGGAACGGCCCAAAAACATGGGATCTCCTCTGCAATCAAGATCAGTGGAGAAGCAGGCGTGATCACGTTGCCAGTTGAAATCACCGAAATGCAAGATGATCTCGTGTGGATTCCGGAAAATTCAATCAATTCCCAAATACGCTCACTCGGTAAGAGTGGGCGCATCACGATTGGAGCCGCATCGTGAACGAAGTTCAACAACTTCTCGGAAATGATCCGGGTTGGCTCACATTGGTAAAGGCGCTTATGGTTTTCGTCTTTGCTGTGCTGATGACCCTTATGTCAATCTGGGGCGAGCGACGCATTGTGGCTCGTATGCAAATGCGTCTTGGACCAAACCGCACCGGTCCATTCGGCTTGGTGCAGGGTCTGGCTGACGGTGTAAAGCTTGCGCTTAAGGAAGACATCATTCCTAAAGCTGCCGATGCTGTGGTCTTTCTCCTTGCACCCATCATCGCAGCAACCACCTGCTTCATGGCCTTTGCTGTTATCCCTATGACAGGCAAAGTCTCGCTCTTCGGGCATGAGACCACGATGCAACTCACCGATCTTCCCGTTGGCGTGCTTTACATTCTCGCCATCGCGTCTGTTGGCGTATATGGAATTGTGCTCGCAGGGTGGTCGTCGGGGTCTACTTATCCGCTCCTCGGTGGATTACGCTCGAGCGCCCAAGTAATTTCGTATGAGGTTGCAATGGGTCTTTCACTCGTAGCGGTCTTCCTCTACGCGGGCTCAATGTCCACCTCAGACATTATCGAGGCGCAACATAAAATTTGGTATGCGATCGTGCTCTTCCCATCTTTTATCATCTACGTGATTTCAATGGTGGGAGAAACAAACCGCGCACCTTTCGACTTGGCAGAAGCAGAGGGTGAACTTGTGGGTGGATTCCACACGGAGTACTCCTCGCTAAAGTTTGCACTCTTTTTCTTAGCTGAATACGTAAACATCATCACTGTTTCGGCGTTGGCAACCACACTCTTCCTAGGCGGCTACCACGCACTCCCAGGCCTCACATTTACAGAATCTTGGCTCGGCGGGTACTTCACCTTCTTCTGGTTCCTTGCCAAGGTGCTAACTTTCCTCTTCTTCTTCATTTGGCTTCGTGGCACACTTCCGCGCCTCCGCTATGACCAATTCATGAAATTTGGTTGGAAAGTACTTATCCCTGCGTCTCTCGTATGGATCATGGTTGTTTCTACGCTTCGCGTATTCTCTCTTCAAGGAACCTCACGTGCCTACGTCTTAGCTTTTGTCGTGGGCGCAATTCTCTTGGGTCTCGGAGGCAGTTCCATTTACGACAGAACGAAGAAGCGCAAAGCTGGAGACGTTGCCGCCCTTGTTTATGAGGCTCCTGATTTTGCCGTACCCCAAATCCCAATGAGTGTTTCCACATTTCTGGTGCCTAGCGCAGCTGCTTCTAAGGAGTCCGCGAGTGAGTAACGAATTGATTCCTTCGAAGGATGGTGCTCTCGAAAGAGCAGCGCAGGAGAGCATTCCTGTGTCGAACACCGGGCCAGCGACCCTTGGAAAGCAATCTCAAGGCTTCGGCGTCACTTTTGCGACCATGTTCAAAAAAGTGAATACCGAGCAGTACCCAGAAGAGAAGGTGCCTACTGCTCCACGTTTTCATGGTCGTCATCAACTTAACCGCTACCCAGATGGGCTCGAACGTTGTATCGGTTGCGAACTCTGCGCTTGGGCTTGTCCGGCAGATGCGATCTATGTAGAAGGCGCTTCTAATACTGAAGATGGTCGGTTCTCTCCAGGAGAGCGTTTTGGTCGTGTTTACCAAATCAACTACTTACGTTGCATTTTTTGTGGGCTTTGTATCGAAGCGTGCCCCACTCGTGCGCTCACTATGACCAACGAATATGAGCTTGCAGATGATGGTCGCGAAAAGCTGATTTACGAGAAGCAAGATCTACTTGCCCCACTCATGCCAGGGATGGTTGCGCCGCCGCATGCCATGTTCCCCGGAACTAACGATGGCGATTACTACCGCGGTGAAGTCACCACCGCTCATCCAAGCCAAGGCGAGCAGGTATGAATTTAATTCTGGCGGCCAATCCTTTCACTCCTGGGCTCACCGGCACCCCCGAGGCGGTGCTCTTCTGGATCCTCGCACCGCTTGCTGTCATTTCAGCAGTAAGCATGATTTTTGTGAAGAAGGCAGTGCATTCAGCGCTGCTTCTCGCCTGGGTCATGATTACTTTGGCGATCTTCTACATCGCAGAAGATGCGCCATTCCTTGGAATCGTGCAGATCGTGGTCTACACCGGTGCGGTCATGATGCTCTTCCTCTTTATTCTGATGTTGGTAGGTGTAGATAGTTCAGATTCTTTAGTGGAAACCATCAAGGGCCAGCGCGTCATGGCAATGATTGGCGCTCTCGGATTTGCCGTCCTTCTCATCGCTGCCATCGGCCGTTCCTACACGGGCTTTGCTGGACTAGCAGCTGCAAATACTGACGGCAACGTCGAAGGTTTGGCGCAGTTGCTCTTCACCCGTTACGTCTGGTCCTTTGAAGTGGTTTCAGCGCTTCTTATCACCGCCGCTCTGGGGGCAATGGTCCTGGGTCATCGTGAGCGCACAAGCGAGCGACCAACACAGCGCGAACTCTCCATCCTCCGGTTTCGCCCCGGTTCGAAGTTGCCTGGTGCTCCGCTACCTAGCCCGGGTGTATATGCCTTGCATAACGCAGTCGATGTTCCTGCATTACTTCCAGATGGCACTCCTGATCCTTCGTCTGTCTCGCGCGTATTGAAGGCTCGAGGAGATGTCCTAGACACCAAGGCCTTTGAGATGCGCACGATCGAGGAGGGCGAAGATGAATCCAAATAATTATCTTGTACTCTCGGCGTTGCTCTTTTCAATCGGAGCCATTGGCGTAGTGCTTCGTCGCAACGCGATCGTAGTTTTTATGTGTGTCGAATTGATGCTTAACGCAGCGAACTTAGCTTTCGTTACTTTCGCTAGATTGCTGGGAAATCTCGATGGTCAAGTAGTCGCTTTTTTCACCATGGTTGTGGCAGCTTGCGAAGTAGTAGTTGGGCTCGCAATCATCGTGACAATCTTCCGCTCTCGCCGCTCGGCTTCGGTCGATGACGCTAACTTGTTGAAGTACTAGGAAGGAGGAATATCGTGGAAGCTGCACATGCACTCGCCAGCGGAACTAGTTCACTGCTGGTCTGGTTGGTCGCGCTCCCTGCGCTTGGCGCAACGATCCTCCTTTTGGCTGGGCGCCGTTCTGATAAATGGGGTCACCTGCTGGCTACTGGGCTCTCTGGAGCATCGTTCGTAGTCGGTGTGGTGGAACTCTTTAAGATGCTGAGTCGAGATGGCGAGTCACGCGGCGTCTCACAACATCTCTTCACGTGGATTAATGCTGGCTCTTTCAAAGTGGAAGCTGGGTTACTCCTAGATCAACTTTCGATTTGCTTTGTGCTCCTTATTACCGGTGTTGGCACGTTGATTCATGTGTACTCGATCGCCTACATGGAGCACGACCATGATCGCCGTCGATTTTTCTCCTACCTCAATCTCTTCATCGCTGCGATGCTCCTGCTAGTCCTGGGTGATTCATTCCTTAACCTCTATGTGGGTTGGGAAGGAGTAGGCCTTGCCTCTTATCTCCTCATCGGATTCTGGAACCAGAAGCCGGCCTATGCGACAGCTGCAAAGAAAGCTTTCATAGTTAATCGCATCGGCGATATGGGACTTAGTTTTGCAATCATGATTGCCTTCACGGCTTTTGGCACGGTCTCGTTCCAAGGTGTGGCAAACCATGCTGGTCCAGAACATAAGCAGGTCATGACGTGGATGGGACTTGCTCTCTTGCTGGCGGCTGCCGGTAAGTCTGCCCAATTCCCATTGCAATCATGGCTCGGAGACGCCATGGCTGGCCCCACGCCAGTCTCGGCTCTGATTCACGCAGCCACAATGGTGACCGCAGGCGTTTACCTCATCACACGTTCAAACTTTGTCTTCGATTCAGCGCCGACTGCGCAACTGATGGTGGTCATCGTAGGTGTCGTCACTCTGCTCTTCGGTGCACTTATTGGTACTGCAAAAGATGACATTAAGAAGGCTTTGGCGGCTTCAACCATGTCCCAGATTGGTTACATGGTCCTTGCTGCTGGTCTTGGACCTGCGGGTTATGCCTTTGCGATTATGCACTTGCTTACTCACGGTTTCTTTAAAGCAAGTATGTTCCTTGGTGCAGGTTCGGTCATGCACGGTATGAACGATGAAGTGGACATGCGCAAGTTTGGTCGCCTGCGTGTGGCGATGCCGATCACTTACCTCACCTTTGGTCTGGGTTACTTGGCAATTATCGGTGTGCCACCGTTCTCCGGATTCTTTTCGAAGGACAAAATCATTGAGGCGGCTTTCAACGCCGGTGGTGCTCGTGGCTGGATTATTGGCTTAGCAGCGCTTCTGGGCGCCGCCATCACGGCTTTCTACATGACACGCGTCATGGTGATGACCTTCTTCGGTCAAAAGCGTTGGGCCGATGATGTCCATCCTCACGAGTCTCCCAAACTTATGACTGCGCCAATCATTATTCTTTCGATTGGTTCGATCGCGGCTGGCGCACTCTTTGCTTTTGGCTCCTCCTTGCAACTTTGGCTCGAACCTGTGGTGGCTCGTGGATTTGTTGAAGGCGAACCCGCGCTCCAACCCATCGTTGTCAGCATTATGGCTTTGGTCGCCGTCGCTCTCGGTGTGGCGCTTGCCTACGTCAAGTACGTACGCGTGCCGGTCGAAGCGGTAGCACCCACAAATGTGTCCATCTGGACTCGTTTTGCGAGGCGCGACTTGCTACAAGATGCATTCAACGAAGCAGTATTTATGCGTCCTGGTCAATATCTCACCCGAGCACTCTCATTCTTTGATCGCAAGGTTGTTGATGGGGCGGTGAACGGTACTGGAGCGCTCTTTGGAGGGCTATCAGTGCGAGTTCGCCGAGTACAAACTGGTTATGTTCGCACCTACGCATTGCTCATTCTGGTCGGCGCCGCACTTGTCTTAGCGGCCATGTTGGCAGCGAGGATTTGATCATGTACCTCTCCGCACTACTTCTTCTCCCGCTGATCGGATCGGCAGTCATTGCGGCATTACCAGCCGGTCGCACCTTACTTGCCAAGCAGATCGCACTCGGCACGAGTGTGCTCACCGCGCTCTTGGGCATTGCGATGGCACTTCAGTTTGATCGCGCACTCGGAACGTTCCAGTTCGTGGAGAGTCACGAGTGGATTACCTCTTTTGGCGTGAAATATGGCTTAGGTATCGATGGCACTGGTCTAGTGCTCATCTTGATGGCGCTTATCTTGGCCCCTATCGTCATTCTCGCTTCTTGGAATGAAGGGCAAGGCGGACGCTTTAGTCAGAAAGCCTTCTTTGCTCTGATACTGGTCTTGGAAACCTTCATGGTCGGTGTCTTTGCGGCCACTGATGTCTTCCTCTTCTATGTATTTTTCGAAGCGATGTTGATTCCGGTTTACTTCCTGATCGGTTCTTTCGGCGGGCCAAATCGCTCATATGCTGCGGTGAAATTCTTGCTTTACAGCTTGCTCGGCGGATTACTTATGCTCGCGGCGGTTATCGGACTATACGTACTTACGAAGAGTCAATTTGGTGCACCAACATACGACGTCACTGAGTTGAGTGCGCTTAACATTGATCAAAATCTGCAGCGCTGGCTCTTCCTCGGCTTCTTTATTGCCTTTGCGATCAAGGCGCCAATGTGGCCGCTACATACTTGGTTGCCAGACGCTGCGTCAGCGGCAACCCCGGGAACCGCGATTCTGCTCATTGGTGTACTGGATAAAGTCGGCACCTTCGGCATGATTCGCTACTGCCTTCCGCTCTTTCCAGATGCTGCGCACTATTTTGCGCCGACCATTGTGGTGCTTGCAGTAATCAGCATCATCTACGGTGCGATTTTGGCTATTGGGCAGAAGGATCTCAAACGCCTCATTGCATTCACCTCAATCTCACACTTCGGCTTCATCGTTCTCGGTATTTTTGCCATGACGAGCACGGCGGGTGCCGGCGCGACGCTCTACATGTTCAACCACGGATTCTCTACTGCTGCACTCTTTATGGTTGCCGGCTGGATGATCTCTCGCCGGAACTCTTCAACGATTACTGATTTCGGTGGCTTGCAGCGCGTCACTCCGGTGATGGCGTGGATGTTCTTCATTGCAGGAATGTCGAGTTTGGCGCTTCCAGGCCTCTCTAGCTTTATCAGCGAAGTGTTGGTGCTCGTAGGTGCGTATCAAACCTACCCAGTGGCCGCCATCATTTCGACTGTGGCGATCGTGCTAGCCGCGCTCTATATCTTGATCGTGGTGCAACGTTCGCTACACGGACCTATTGCCCCTGGTAATGAGTCGCTGCCAGATCTCACTAATCGTGAGAAGGTGGCAATTGCACCGGTTATTGCCATCATCATTTTTCTGGGATTTGTGCCAAGTGTCTTGCTTAACGTCATTAACCCCACGGTGACGCATACATTAACGCAAGTCCATGCCACTGAGCCCACACCGACAGCGGGGGAGTAAGAGCATGAATTTCGTCGCCCCGGTAATTAACTACAGCCAAGTCCTGCCAATTCTTATTGTTTTGGGGACGGCACTTCTTGGTGTAATTGTCGAAGCATTTTTTGCTCGTGATCGCCGCTACCAGATTCAAGTTCCACTATCGATTGCCGGGCTCGTGTTGGCATTCGTCTGGATTCTCAAGATTCGTGCGACTACGTCAATTACTGCCGAAAGTGCAGTAGCCATTGACGGTCCAGCTCTGGTGCTTCAAGGCGCCATTGTGATTCTAGGTATCGCTGGCTTGTTGCTGATCGCGGAACGCAAACTGGATTCCTCAGGTGATGCATTCGTTGCGCAGGCTGCAGCAATCCCTGGGTCAGAAGCTGAGCGGACGGCTACCTTGGCTAAGCTCACGCAGACTGAAGTATTCCCGCTTACCCTCTTCGCCATCGCTGGCATGATGCTCTTTCCGGCCGCAAACGATCTAGTCACCATGTTTGTTGCGCTCGAAGTTCTTTCGCTTCCGCTCTACTTGATGTCGGGCTTAGCTCGCCGCCGCCGCTTGCTCTCGCAAGAAGCTGCAATGAAGTACTTCCTACTGGGTGCTTTTTCTTCCGCATTCTTCCTTTATGGCGCCGCTTTCCTCTATGGATACTCAGGCAGTGTTGGCTTTCGTCAAATTCGTGAAGCCATCCAAACAAATGCCGGCAACGACGTCTTCTTGCTAACCGGTATTGCGCTTGTATCAGTTGGTCTGCTCTTTAAAGTGAGTGCGGTGCCATTCCACTCTTGGACACCCGACGTGTATCAAGGGGCGCCGACGCCAGTTACTGCTTTCATGGCTGCCTGTACCAAGATCGCAGCATTTGGCGCTTTCGCTCGACTCTTTTACGTCGGCTTGAGTGGCGCGCGTTGGGATTGGCGTCCGATGCTCACGGTCATTGCGATCGCCACCATGGTGTTAGGTGCGCTTTGGGCTCTGACGCAAACGGATATCAAGCGAATGTTGGCCTACTCTTCGGTGGCCCACTCCGGATTCATTCTTACGGGAATCGTGGCTACGAATAAGGCTGGTCTTTCTGGCACGCTCTTCTATTTGGTGACCTACGGCTTCACCACCATTGGCGCCTTTGCAATCGTTACCTTGGTGCGCAACGCCTCTGGTGAAGCTACCCACATTTCAGGTTACGCGGGCCTTGGAAAGCGTTCCCCGTGGATTGCCATGCTCCTCAGTCTCTTCCTGCTTGGGTTGGCGGGTATTCCTCTCACGAGTGGTTTCGTAGCGAAATTCGCGGTCTTCTCAGCTGCCTATGAGAGCGGCTCTACCGTACTGGTAATCTTCGGTGTACTCACCAGTGCCATCGCTGCCTTCTTCTACATTCGACTGATCGTGCTCATGTTCTTCCAGGATCCAGAAGAAGATGGGCCGACGGTCGCGGCTGTCCCGTTGATGACAACCGCAGCGATTGCGCTCTGCGCTACTGTCACACTCGTGCTCGGAATCCTTCCTAACGCCCTCGTGCACGTCATCGACGCCGCCTCAAGATTCGTTTTCTAATTGAGTACGTTGGGTATTCCCGACCTAGCACCTGAACTCGAGAGTGCTTTAATCGCTGGCTTGGCTGAGGTAGAAGAGTTTTTGGTCTCCCATGTTGAAGGCGAGTATCCCTTCATCACCGAAGCCTCGCGCCACCTCGCGCTTGCTGGCGGCAAGCGACTTCGCCCACTAATCACTTTGCTCTCCTCGCAATTTGGAAAAGGGATATCTGAGGACGTAATCAAGGCCGCTGTAGTAGTAGAACTTACTCACCTGGCTACGCTCTATCACGATGATGTGATGGATGAAGCTCCACTACGCCGCGGAGTTCCCAGTGCCAATGCCAAGTGGGATAACACCATTGCGATTTTGACTGGGGACTTCCTTTTTGCAAAGGCTTCTGACCTCTTGGCAGACCTTGGACCTGAAGCGGTCCGTCTCCAAGCTCGCACATTTGAGCGGTTAGTAACTGGTCAGATCATGGAGAGCGTCGGTGGGGAGGGAGATCAACTCGCCCACTATCTCAAAGTTGTAGCCGATAAGACTGGTTCACTTATTGCCACGAGTGCGCGCTTTGGCGCCATGATTGGCGGGGCTTCTTCGGAAGTCGTAGAAACGCTCACAACGTTCGGTGAACTCATTGGCGTAGCGTTTCAACTAGCCGACGATGTCATCGATATTGCGAGTGAATCTGGAGAGTCGGGAAAGACTCCGGGAACCGATCTACGCGAGGGCGTTTCTACATTAGTGACCTTGCATGTGATGGCATCTTCGAACCCTGCTGACGCTGCACTTAAAGAGATACTTTCTCAGCCAATTGAGGATGAAAAAGTGGTAGCTGAAGTTCTTGCAGAACTAAAAGCTCATCCGGCGCTTGAAATTTCTCGAACGCAATTATCCGAGTACTCGAATGGAGCCAAAGCTAGTCTCAAAACATTGCCGGAAAGTGCCGCAAAAGATGCCCTAATGAGCCTTTGCGACGCCATCATCGAGCGTTCGTCCTGAGTTTCTCAACATATCAATTGCTAACAATAGAAGCGATAACCAGATAAAGCCAAAGCCAATCCAGCGATCGCGTGACATTTTTTCGTGAAGCACTAATACACCTAATAAGAATTGGACGCTTGGCTGGATGTATTGGAGTAGCCCGGTGATCGAGAGTGGGAGCCGTGTTGCGGCTCCATTAAACATGAGCAATGGCAAAGTAGTGATAATTCCCGCTCCTGATAGCAACAGAGAGGATTTAAAATCGATACCAAACTGTCCTTTACCTATGATCCCTAAATAGATCAGTAATGCGAGTGCAGGAATAAGTAGTACCAGCGTTTCGGCAGCTAAGGACTCAAGTGCGTCGCCGTTGAAGTGCTTCTTGATAACCCCATATAGACCCCACGTGGTAGCAATAAGTAGCGCGATCCATGGCGGTCTGCCGTAGGCAAAAGAGAGGATGAGTACTGCGATAGCACCGGAGCCTCCAGCCAGCCATTGACGTTGAGAGAGCTGCTCTTTATAGACCAAGACTCCCAGGAAGACCATGACGAGAGGATTGATGTAATAGCCAAGAGCGGATTCGGTGAAGTGGTTGTTGTTTACTGCCCAGATAAATGTTAGCCAATTTGCCGAGAGGGCAAGAGAGGAGCCAACAAGCCACCAAATACGGCGCCGATCTGCTACTAGTCGCATGAGGGTTTGGAATTTGCGTTGCCCAATAAGTAGGAGAATACAAACGAGAAGAGACCAGACGACTCGGTGAGCCAAAATCTCCAAGGCAAATGCGGGCCTAAGAAGTGGCCAGTAAAGCGGAAAGAAACCCCATATCAAACATGCGGAGACGCCATAGATGAGACCCCTACGATCCAATTTAGCCGTCAAAGCTTGGGCCCTTCTATGCTGGGTCTCTCCACATGGCTGGTCGCTCTTTATTCTTCTTCAACAGTCTTTCATCAAATGGCTTCAAAACATAACCATTAGGTTGCGGCGCAGTGGTGCTATATCCAGTATTTTCTGAAATGGTGCTGAGAACTGAGGGATGAGAGTAGTAAATCGTATAGGTAGCGTTTATAAGAGCGTCCAGAGTCTCTGGAGACGATTTCCCGAGATTTTTAAGTATGGTTTCACGAGCAGATTGATCAATTATTGAAAAGTTCTCTGGAAGCTCTTCGAGAAAAAGCTTTAAACGCTTCATGTCGCTGATGTAGCTCATATCAGTAACTAATTCTTCGATTACAATTATTTTGGATGCCTCGTGGTTATTGGAGGTTGCAGGAATGAGAGTATCTAGAATTGATTTCCATAAGTGTTCAGGCATTCCAAGCATAGAATTATTCATCTTCGGCTACTTTCAACAAGGGTACTCCCAGCATTGCATCGGCAGCTCTCAATGCGATTGCCTGAATGGTCGACGTAGGGTTGAGGGCACCTACTGTGACGAAGACACCACCGTCAACGATAAAGAGATTCTCACAATCATGGGCTTTGCCGAATTGATCGACAACGGAGGTTTGAGGATCAGACCCCATTCGGGTGGTTCCTAACAGATGGAATCCGGCGCTGGTCACTAAGTCGACGACGCGAATATCTGTTGCGCCTGCCTCCTGGAGCACCGCTTTATTTATCTCAATACCAAAATCCAAAATCTTGCGCGAGTTTTCACTGACCCGATAGGTGATCTTGGGAGCGGGGATTCCAAATTGATCTTTAAGGGTTGGCGATAAAGTCACTCGGTTATGGGCTTCCGGAAGATCTTCGCTGGTAACAGTGATGCTGGCAGTGTGACCAAATTGGCTATAGAAATCTTCGTGGTGCTGAGAGCCCCACTTCACGGGCGAGGTGTAGGTTCCTAATGCTGAGCCCAGAGGGCCATCACTTCTAATCGTTTGACCTTGGAATCCACGAACGAATCCTCTTGATGGATCGGTTTTGTAAAACTCTTGACTATAAATACTGCAAGCGAATGGACCTTTAAACCCATCGACCGCCTCTGAGAATATGCCGGTCACAAGTGCGGTGGGATGAAACATCAAATTTCTACCCACTTGATCGCTGCTGTTTGCCAAACCACCAGGGCACCACTCTGCAGAGCTCAAAAGTAGGAGTCGAGCCGTTCCGACTCCGTTGCCAGCGAGTACCACATTATCCGCCGCTATTTCGTGTGTAATGCCCTGCGCATCTATATAGGTTACGCCGGTAACTCGGCCAGGCTCTGAGTTGATTTTTGAAACGCGTGCTTCGGTAATGAGGCGAATTTTGCTTGAGTGCAAGTCAGACCAATAGGTCACATCTGTACTAGCTCGAGACTTTCGCGGACACCCAAGGTCACAGGGCCCGCAGTTATTGCACGCAAGCCGCGCGCCACGGTCGGCGGTCAAGATGGCTGCATCAACTGGCCACCAGTGGTAATTCAGGCGATCGTATGCAGCTGCAATCTTTTCAGCTCCGGCTCCCATGGGGAGGGCGGGCATAGTGCGGTGAGGCTTGGGAGGGTATGCGGGGTCGCCGTCCTGTCCAGCAACGCCCATCATTTGATCATTGATTTCAAAGTAAGGCTCTAAATCAAAATAGGAGAGTGGCCAATCCTCTCCAACGCCGTCGAGGGATTTGACTCGAAAATCTTCTGGTTTCAGTCGGGGAAAATGTGCGCCCCAGTGAATGGTTGAACCGCCGACCGCGTTGTAGAGCATGGGGCTGATATCGCTATCTGAATCATCTATGGGATAGTCCCATGAATTTCTACGTATATTCGGGTTTGGGTGGTGGGTTCGGTGTCGAGCGCGTTCCCAGCCAAGAGTGAGTGATGGAGAAGATTCAGGTGCGACCCACCCACCCTGCTCGAGAACGGTAACTTCGGCGCCCTGTTCTGCCAAACGCCAAGCGACCGCGCTTCCTGCGGCTCCTGCCCCGATTACCAGGTATTGGCACGTTGACTTCATCTGAGAATTATACCTTTGGTGAGAGTGCGACAGGCAATGCGGTGGCTTAGGATCTGATGAAGGATTCACCAGAGCGCTAGGGGAGCGATGAACGACCATTCAAATAAAGGCGTAGTAGTTACGGGTGCTGGAAACGGTATTGGGCGCGGAATTGCGGAGCGTTTTATTAACGAGGGCGCTCACGTTGTCCTGCTGGATATCAACGAAGCTGCAGTTACTTCGCTTGCAGATTCTTTAGGCCCCAAGGCGCATGCGGTGGTTGGCGATGTCCGCAACGAATCTGAGATTCAAGTCGCTATCGACATGGTGGTGAAGCATGCTGGAGCGCTAGATATTATGGTTAATAACGCTGGCATCATTACGATCGCGCCAATCGTGGAGACGGATCGGGATAGCTGGATGCGAATTCTCGACATTAACGTGATCGGTATTGCCCTCGGTTCGAAGCTAGCGGCTAAGCAAATGATTCTCCAAGGTAACGGTGGAGTTCTGATAAATGCTTCATCAGGCGGGGGACGACACGGAGTTGCTAATTTGTCGCAGTACTGCGCTTCTAAAGCAGCGATCATCATGATGAGTCAATCGCTCTCATTAGAGCTTGCGCCTCACAAGATTCGAGTCAACTGCTATACCCCGGGACACATCATGACTCCACTTTGGGATGATATTGCTGATGGTATGAGCACCAAAATGGGTCAGACCAGGGATCAAACGCTAAGTACTTTTTTGGAGACTGTTCCCTGGGGACGCTTTGGAACGCCTGCAGATGTAGCGTCTTCGGTCTCGTGGCTTTGCACAGATGATGCGGAATACATCAGCGGTCAATGTATTGCAATGAATGGTGCTGAATTGCCCTGGTAAGAATGCTTTATGAATGTGAGAATTCTTGCGCGATTTCTTTGCGATAGGTGATCCACACATCTTCATGGCGCTTCACGTGTTTGAGAAATTCCTCGAACGCGCCAATTCTTCCTGGGCGTCCAACGATGCGTAAATGTAGGCCGACCGACATCATGCGAGGTTGAGCTAGACGTTCTTCGTAAAGTCGGTCGAAGGTATCGATGTTGTATTTGAGCCAGTCGGTGGGTGTGTAGCCCGGATCCGCCCACATCTTCATATCGTTCGTATCGATGGCATAAGGCACCACGACAATTGGTCCCGAACCGGTTTCTTCCCAGAAAGGCCAATCTCCCGAATAGTCATCCATGCTGTAAAGGAAGCCCTCGGATTTTAAAATTGATCGCGTCACTTCAGTAAAAAGGTAGCGAGATAGATGTCCTACTGGAGCGATACCGATGGAGCGTTCAATCGATTCGCGCGCTGAGACGATGAACTCACGTTCTTCCTCAGGAGTCATCTTAAATTGGTGGATCCAGCGATAACCGTGGCTGGCTGCTTCGTCACCACGACTCTTGATGAAGTCGGCAATTTGTGGAGCACGTTCTAAAGCAATCGCAGCACACGTCCAAGTTGCTGGAATGTCGTATTTGGTCAAGAGATCAGCTACGCGTTTGAACCCCTCTTTTATGCCGTACTGATAATTAGATTCATTTCCCGGATTACGGACGGCGCCCTTCGTCACCAGATTCATCTCATCTACTGGTTCGGCTTTTCCGTCGCCGTCTAGAAGCGAAATTTCAGCGCCTTCTTCTACGTTAACTACGATCGAAAGAGCTAGGGCAGTCTTTGATGGGCGTGGGGTGAGCATCTTTCCTCCGGGCGCGCAGTGTCAGTAATGGGTACACTAGCAGGGTGTCTGATCTTGAATTAGTGATTAGCGATGGCATCGCTCGACTGATCATCAATCGTTCTTCGCGTAAGAATGCCTTTAGCTCAGAAATGTGGGCGGAGATTCCACTACTTTTGAAGCAAGCAAGTGGAGTACGTGCCCTGGCTGTCCAATCCGCTACTGCCGGAGTCTTTTCTGCGGGCGCAGATATAAATGAGTATCGAGAAAATGCTGGTAATTCGGAGTGGGGATTTGAGAGTCAAGCTCGTATCGGTCGGGCGTTTAGTGCACTTCGCGCGTTTGAGGCGCCCACATTTGCTTTGGTCGATGGTCCATGTTTCGGTGGCGGAGCTGGAATAGCAAGTGCTTGCGATTTTCGAATTGCAACGGAGAGTGCAACTTTTGCAATAACTCCCACCAAGCTTGGAATGCTATATCCGTACGAGGAGATGGTGCATCTCGTCGATCTCGTCGGGGTGACCGTCGCGAAAAGGATTCTTTACTCCGGGGCTACATTTACTGCTTCCTGGGCTCTTCGAGTCGGATTCGTAGATGACGTCGTTGCCGACTCCGATCTTTACAAGTCTTTTGATGCCCGCATTGCCGATTTAGCAGTTGTGAGCGCGGCGGCCGTGCGCAATACGAAGAAAATGTTTGGTCGAATCACTTCTGGGGTGAGGATTGAAGACGAGATTGCGCGTTTAGCAATAATTGAAGCCTTGGAAAGCGCTGATCATCTCGAGGGTCTCAATGCATTCTTGGAAAGACGTCAAGCAAAATTTAGTGATTAGTATCGGGCTGATTTTCTAGCCAAAGGCCTAACTTAAGAATCTTCTGATCGCTCTCTCCTACTAACTGGACTGATCGTCTAGTCGTTGGTTCGACGATCGAGAGTGCTGCCAATCCGGCGATATTAACCCAGGCCGCTAAGTCTGCGGCGCCGGATGGATTTTCGTTGAGATCTGGCGCCCCTGCGGGAGTTGTGGGAAGCACCATTACATCGAAAGTCTTAAAGAGCGCGCTCGCTTGGTTTTGGAATTGTAAAATCTTATCTTTCGCTTCCAGAATTTTTGCAGGCGGTAATGTATTGACGAAATTCATAATGGAAAGAAATTCAGCTGAAAAGCCTGGTTGGGTGGGGGATCCGGAAAGTCCTAAACTCGCACTTCCTTCAAGCTCACAAATGAGCAGACCGGCCCTTCGCACCGCCCCAGCATCAAAATCATGAGGTGCTATCTGCCCACTGGCTCCAAGTTTGCTCAATATGTGCGAAACGGCATCTTGTCCCACGGCGTCTGCGTGCGTTGAAAGGTGAGATCCCACGATCTTCAGTGTTGAGGGATCGATGGGAGCGTAGGCAACGTTTTGGAGAGAGCTAAGTAGAGGGCTAAGTATTGAAACCAGATCCCGGACCGACGTAGTTAGTACTCCTATTGAGTCGAAGTCTTCAGCAAGTCGGACCAGACCTTGATTTGAAATGCGCTCTCTTGAAGGTTTGTACCCGACAATTTCACAGTAAGCAGCGGGGATTCGTACGCTTCCCATGGTGTCTGAGCCAATCGAGAATGGCAGCACACCAGACCCTACGATTGCGGCCGAGCCACCACTTGATCCACCAGCATTAAGTTTTGGATTTACCGGGTTGCTACATGATCCAGTAAAGGCGTTGGCGGTGACGGCTCCGAGTGCGCCCTCTGCCATTGTTGTGGTTAAGGTGGGGATTGCTCCGAGTTCTCGAAGTCGAGAAACGATCCAGCCATCCTGGGTGGCGGGCACTTGATTATTGCGCGCTCCGGATGTCGTGACTATTCCTTTAATATCGATATTGGCCTTCACACCAAAGGGAACGCCATCAATTGCTGATTTTTTGACGCCATTCACTCTTCTTGAGTCCGCTTCTAATGCCTCAACACGTGAATATTCAATTCTCTGTTCTATTGTATGATGCACATCGATAGTTTCGAGAGCCGTTTCAACAAGCTCTTGGGAAGTAACTTCGCCCGCATCTAGCCGGAGGATTGTTTCCGAAAGTGCTGACTTCATGCTCGAACATCTACCAGCCGAATAGGTTTTTGCCTGGTAGTGAGTTGAGTAGTTTCTGCGGTCTCTCCCACTCCCACAATCTCTGCGCCAATTTTTAGGCCAAGAGTGGAAGATAGGTGGTCTTCAATTTGTAGTCTTAGTGACTCGCTCTGCTCGCGAACCTCTACGACGACCACGAGGTGATCAGAGCCCGCCTGATTCTTCTCTAGCCGCGCGTAGTATTCGCCAGTAAAGCTGGGAGTATTGATGAGAATGGCGCTCAAGGCCGTGGGATAAATATTGATGCCACGTAATTTGACCATATTGTCACTACGGCCAAGTAATCCAGCCATCCGGTCGAATGGCAGGTTCGCGCTTCCTCGCCCGGGGAGCAGCGCCGTCAGATCATGAGTGTTAAATCGAATCAGGGGAGCAAGATCGGATTTCGCAAGACTGGTGACCACCAATTCACCAGTCTCACCTCGAGGTGTGGGGGCTTGCGTCTCTGAATCCAAAATCTCTACAAAATTAGCGTCTTCCCAAATATAGAGACCATCTCGCTCAGGACCTTCTGTCGAGAGAATTCCGGTATCTGCGACGCCGTACCAATTAAAGGCAGGTACACCACCCCAGGCTTCTTCTAGTTTCGCGCGACCGCCCTCAGGTAAGTGGCCAATAATCATGCGGACCTTGAGGTCCCGAGCTGGATCTAAACCTTGTTCGCGCACCACTTCGGCCAGGCGAAGTAGGTAATCTGAAAAACCCACAAGAACGGTGGCGCCAAATCGCTTAATGAGCTCAACTTGGCGTTCTGATCGCGTCTCGGCTCCGGTACCGGCAGAGATGTATGTGGCATCTGTGTAACGCACAACGGATTCCCTGATGTAATGCCCACCATTGATGAGGCCGTGCCCATAAACGCCGTGAACAACATCTGAAGCATTGACGCCGAGCCATCGATAAGTGCGTCCAAGAAGAAGATTCTGAACTTCCCGGCCCCATGGACCCCAAACCACGGGTTGTGGCGCCCCGGTAGTGCCGCTAGTCGTTTGTATTACTCGTGCCCCTGGTTGGCCCGACGCTGGGAGTGCTAATGAACCAAATGGCGGGAATTCTTCAACGTCATCTAAAATCGCGGTCTTATCCACAATAGGAAGCTGAGGTACATCTGCAAGCGAAGTGATGTCGCCAATTCCAATACCAGCATTTTTCCAGAGGCGTTGATAAAAGGGAGTAGCCCATGCCGCGCTGAGTACTTTTTTGAATTCATTTTCTTGGATTGCTTGTAGTTCATCTCGAGACATGCCCTCATACTTATGAAGAAAATCAGGACCACTCGGAAAAGAGTGTGAAAATTCCGATGTATCAAATGAATCAAAATATGGAGAGTTGCTCATAGGAGCTCTATCAATCGAGAAACATCTTCCACATTCTCCAAATTGTCCAACAGGTCCTTGAGTTGATCGTGCACTTGACTCTTCCCCGCCGCGTCTAGATTTCGCGCGAACTTCTCCTCCAGTTCCTGCTGACTCATCGGTGTGCTTGGAGAGCCCAGCGAGGCGGGCAGAGTGATGGAATGTTGCTCTCCACTCTTGAGTTTCACCACGATAGTTTGCGGATCGAAGGCGTTTGGATTTGGATTTGTATCCGCGATAACTTTCACTCGGTTAGCACTCTCTATGACATGAGGGTTTCTTAGCCGCTCTTCGCTGTAAGAGTGCAGAGTGACAGTTCCGTCCATGAGCGCGTTTGGAATGAGATAGGCGAGGCAGAGTCTCGCAGTGCCTACTTGCATGTCAATGGTGGGTAGTCGGCCGACTAATCCTTTGACCATCGGAGGAACGTACGCTTCAACTTCTAGGACATCATCAACTGTGAATCCATAATCCTTTTGTAGTTGAAGAATTCCATCTAGGGCCGCATGCGTTGCTCGGCCGGATGGGAAAGGTTTGATGCTGGTGCGCTCTACCTCCCAGATTTTACCGAGCTGTGCTACCAAAGCATGGGGATCTCCCGCACCCTCGATCACTCCAAAGTATCCATACTTACCATCAAAAATTTTCTTTGGTCCACGAAAACCTGCGAGCGCGAGGTCCCATGCGTTAATTGCGGCGCGTGCATTAAAACCAATCTGCAATGCGAGCACCTGGGCTCCCTCAGTATGAGGTTGCATAGTGCCGGAAATTTGCGAATACACGACCCCCATCGCTGCCTCGGCCTGTTCAATCGATGCCCTGGTCGCTGCGGTAATTGCGGCGACTGCGCCGAGCGCGCCGGCAGTTGCTGGGCGGAAGAAGCGCAATGGCGTGCTGGTAACGACACCAAGACCTGCGGCAATATCCACACCTACGGTTACCGCCCGTATCAGATCACTTCCGGAGAATTTCTGACCGGTCTTCTCGGCGCGCTCCATGAAGGCCAAGGTGACTGGAAAAACCACCGTCATAGGGTGAACTACCGAAGGTTCGTGGATGGCGTCGAACTCCAGGGTGTGCAACTGATGCCCATTCACCATCGCGGCCAGGGCGTCGGGTAGGGCGATCCCGGAGGTCCACGCGTGCGCCTCACGGCCGCTTCCCCAAGAGTCAACCGCGTGGAGAAGAATCTTGCTCTCCTCGGTGATAGCCCCTGCCAGTCCCACGCCCACGGCATCGAAAATAAGGCGCTTAGCGGCGGTTAAACCGCTCTGACCTGGGCTTTCTAAAGAGCTCTCGCGGGCATGATTTACCAAGGCACGCAGGATCGATTCATCGCCTGAGTCGTGTCCGCCCGTCATCCTTCACCCTTCTGATGGAGGTTTCGCCTGGTCATCGGCTGCCTGCACTTCCATAGCCATTCTGGGACCTCATGGGAGGGTGGTGCAACACTGAAATTATATGTCAGACAGAACCTTGCCAGGGGGCACCTGGCTAGGTAAGAATCCACTTGCCTACTTTGTTGGCTGGATTCCATAACCCGTGGGGTCCGATTTGATCGTAAATAGAAGGAGATCGTAAATGTCCTTGAAGCGCGCAATATCTGCCGCGGCCATTTTCTCGATCATCGTTCCGACAGGTCTTTTCATGTCAGCTGCAGGAAGTACCGCAGCTACATCACAAGTGACTTTCTTGTCGGAAGATGTCCCTGCTGGTCTTGACTATGACGGTCCTTCGGCCGCCATCCCAGCAAGCCAGGTCGGAATGGTTAACCTGATGGAACCGCTCGTCTACTACAAGAAGTCGGGTAAGTCACCATCTGGTGTCAACCTCTTGAAATATGGCTATGCCCCGGCAGATTTCCAAGGTCGGCTAGCTGAATCATTCACCAAGAATGGTCTTGTATGGACCTTCAAACTTCGTAAGAACGTTGTCGGTTGTAACGGTGAGAAGTTCACCGCAGATGACGTCATTTACACCTTTGCACGTGCCAAGTCAGTTTCTGGCGCCGCTCCTATCGGGTACTTCCTCTCGGCTGTTGGTGGAATCAAAGATTTCGCTACTTTCGATGGCAAGGTTCCGCTCGGCGATGAGGTGAAGAAGATTGATGACTACACCGTTCAAATCACCCAAGGTGCAGAGAACAAGCTCTTCCTTCCAGCGTTGACCATCTTCGGTTTGGGAATGTTTGACAAAGAAGGAATGGAAGCCCAAAAGACGGCTAAAGATCCTTGGTCACATGATTACGCCAATACGGTGAACCTTCCTTCATTCGGTCCTTACTGCCTTTCCAAGTGGACCAAGGGAAGCGAATTTGTTCTTACCGCTAACGCCAAGTACTACGGTGGCAAGCCAGCAGTGTCGAAGATCGTGCTCCGCAAGGTTCCACAATCTGCGAACCGTCTAGCAGCTATCCGCACAGGTGCGGCGCAACTCACTGAGCGCCTTACTCCAAAAGAGTTCGCGAGCCTCAAGGGTGCGAAGGGCGTTTCTGTTGGCTCTGTTGTCGGTAATGAGTCGCTCTTCTTGAATATGAACTTCAAAGTTGCCCCTTGGGACAATGTGAAGCTTCGTCAAGCAGTGGCTTACGCCATTGACTACGACAAGTTGATTAAGAATGCCTACTACGGTCAGGCGAAGAAGTGGAAGAGCCTTGTGCCATCGAGCTACCCTGGTTACTCGGTGCCTTCGACTCAATACACCTACGACCTTGCTAAGGCTAAGGCGCTCCTCAAGGAGTCCGGCTACGTCGACAATGGTTCTTTGAAGCTCACCTACGTTGCTGAAAAAGAGTCCACTCTCGGACCAGTCGTGACCCAGATCAAGGCAGATCTCAAGGCTCTTGGCCTCGATATTCAGCTTGATCCACTTCCTCAAACGCAATTCGGAGATCGTCAGCTTACGAAGCGCGATCTTCCATTCGCTGTGAATGATCAAGAGAAGCCAATCGGTGTAGATGCCGGTTACGCGACTTACCTCTTCTTCATCACAGGTGGACTCAACAATATGGATAACTACTCCAATAAGATTGTTGATGACACTTACAAGGCGATTGCAACTGAGCCTGATACCGCGAAGCGCAACGCTGGCTTGGCAACTATTCAGGAACAACTTGCAAAGGATGTTGCTTGGGTACCTGTCGTCGAGTTCGCCACTCAGTGGGCCTTCTCTTCGAAGCTGTCAGGGATCACGTGGCACCCAGATAACTGCGTACGTTTCTTCGATCTCAAGATCTAGAGAACGTTTTAGCAGTTATCAATAGTTAAGGAGACAGCGGTGCGGAGGTACGTATTACGAAGGCTGGCAGTAGGTGTACTCCAAGCTTTGGGGATCACCATTGCAGTGTTCTTCGTAATACGTGCCTTGCCCGCTGATCCTGTTTCTCGGATTGTAGGAATGAACCCGACACCTGAATCGATTAAGCAGGCAAGGCACGCACTGGGCATTGACATGAGTCTCTTTCAGCAATTACTTACTTTTCTCGGTTTTCATGGTGACGGTGTCTTTACTGGTTCATTAGGCAAATCGTGGGTCTCCGGAGCGACTGTGCTTTCGGAGATTGCGATTACCTTGCCGACTACAATTCAATTGATTGTGACTTCCTTCATTGTTGCCTTAGCGATCGCTATTCCCATCGGAATGGCAACGGCGCGTCGTCCCGGTGGCAAATTAGATAAGGGCGTTTTCGGCTACGGGCTCTTTGCAGGGGCACAACCAGAGTTTTGGTGGGGTTTGATATTTATCTTTGTCTTCTATTTTAAAATGGGCATCGCACCAGCACCTCTCGGAATGCTTGATCCCGAGCTAACAGCGCCCCCAGCGGTAACAAACTTCGTTCTCATTGACTCGTTAATCGCCGGTGATTTCACTGCTTTCAAGAGCGCACTCGGCCACCTGGTTCTTCCAGTGCTCACGCTCTCCTTTCTGCTCGTTGGTCCGCTATTGAAAATGACGCAACAAAGTATGTCGAGAGTCTTATCGAGCGAATTTATCCTCTACCAACAAGCTTCTGGTTTAGAAAAGAAATCGATCGGACGTTCTACACTTCGATCAGCCTTAGCTCCCATCATCACGCTTACCGGTATCCTCTTTGGATTCATGCTCAGCGGTGCTGTTCTGGTTGAATCGGTCTTCTCACTAAATGGTCTCGGACAGTATTCAGTCGCTGCGGTCCTTAATCTCGACTTCCCTGCAGTACAAGGTGTCATCTTGGTCATTTCTGTGATCTCGCTCTTTGTCTATCTCGGCTTGGATCTATTGCTCGCAAAGATCGATCCAAGAATCTTGGTCAAATAATGCAAAAGCGCAAAATTGATCCACTCCTACTTATCGGCTTAATAATTATCGCTGGATCACTCTTCTTGGCGATCTTTGGTAATTCCCTTGCACCATTTGATCCACAAGAACCCGTAGGTGACTTCTCTATGCCACCCTCTGCAGACCACTGGTTTGGCACAGATGGATCAGGGCTTGATGTATTTAGTCGAGTACTCGCTGCGCCACGAGTGGATGTAGCAATTGCAGTGACTGCTGCAATTGTTTCAGCTGTCTTAGGTACTGGGATCGGACTATACGCAGGTTATTTCACTGGCCGGTTCGCTGAAATTGTCATGCGAATTTCAGATATCTTGCAGTCATTCCCAGTGTTTATTCTGGCGATGGTGCTCGTTACGCTCACGGGAAGAAACGTAGTCAACCTCATCTTCGTGCTTGCCTTTCTTTACACGCCGATTTTTGTGAGGCTCACCCGTAGCGAAGTTTTAACTCAACGGACCCGCACATACGTTGAAGCAGCCCGTGCAACTGGAAACTCAGAATTCCAAATTGCTACGCGTCACGTGCTTCGAAATTCGCTCGCGCCATCCCTTGTACAGCTTTCAGTTACTGTTGGTTTTGGAATTCTCCTCACCGCAGGCTTAAGTTTCGTGGGTGCAGGTGTGCGACCACCGACACCTGAGTGGGGGATTATGATCGCCTCCGGCGCTCCAAATATCATTCTTAATGAATGGTGGACTTCGATTTTTCCTGGAATTGCGATTTCTATCACCGTCTTCGGCTATGCCGCCGCGGGTAATGCAATTGAACGTTGGGCTCGCAAATAATGAATCAGACCGAGGCTCTTCTAAGTACTCGTGGGTTAACGGTTAAGTATCCGTATGGCGACGTGGCGAATGTCGTCATCGATGAATTGGATCTTGATCTTTATCCCGGCCAAATCGTAGGACTTCTGGGAGAGAGTGGATCTGGGAAGTCCTCTTTAGCACTTGCTATAATGGGTCTTGCTAGACACCCTGGAGTTGTCAGCGGAGAAGTCAATTTTCGCGGTCAAGACTTATTGAAGATGGACGACGAAGAGTTGCGCCAAATTCGGGGTAATTCGATTGGGCTCATCACTCAGAAGCCGCGCCAGGCTCTAGATCCACTTGTTAATGTGGGCAAGCAGATTTCGCGTGTGTATCGGGCGCATTCACAAGCTTCGAAGGTGGAAGCGCAAATTCGTGCAGTAGAGCTCCTCAGGTCGGTCGGCATCAATGATGCAGAACGCAGAGTGAGCGCTTATCCACATGAACTCTCTGGCGGGATGGCCCAGCGTGCGCTTATTTCGATGGCTCTTAGTGTCGAGCCAGATCTCTTGATCGCAGATGAACCAACGAGTGGTTTGGATGTGACCATCCAAGCTCAATTTTTGGATCGCATGTGGGAGCGGGCCCGCGATGCAAATATTGCTGTTCTAATTGTTACTCAGGATGTTGGAATCGTAGCCAACTACTGCGATCGCATCGTGATTATGGAAGATGGAAAGATTACCGAAGATCGGGCTACCGTTGAGTTCTTTGCGAATCCTCATACCGATTATGGTAAGAAATTAATACTTTCCTCTGGGGCTGACGCTAAGGCTTCCAATGCGGACGTTGCGGTTATCACTTCACCCGAGATCTTGCGCGTCACTGACCTACGAAAAACTTTCGAAGTAGATGGCGGAAAGCGTCTGCAGGCAGTGTCAAATGCGAGTTTCCAAATACATAAAGGGCGCTCGCTAGGTTTAGTAGGTGAGAGCGGGTCGGGGAAGACTACTGTTGGCCGCTTAATTTTGCGATTGGCCGATCCAGACTCCGGAGAGGTGTGGTTCAAAGGTGGGCGAATCGATTCCATCTCACCGAAGGAGTTCCGCAAGTATCGTTCAAAAATTCAAGCGGTATTTCAAGACCCATTCGATTCTCTCAATCCACGATGGCCAATTGAGAGGGTTATTCGTGAACCTCTCGATCTGCATACTCAACTAAGTAAAGAAGAGAAGTTGGCGCGTGTGAAGGAACTAGTTTCCTTAGTAGGCCTCACCGACGACATTTTGCCGTTACGACCTGGCTCGCTCAGCGCTGGCCAGCAACAACGTGTGAGCCTTGCTCGAGCGCTGGCAACTGAACCAGAATTTCTCATTCTCGACGAACCGACATCTGCCCTGCCGCCGGCGGCTCGAGCTGACATGATCCGGCTCCTGAAGTCTTTGCAGGAGCGCTTAGATTTATGTTTCATTTTTATCTCACACGATCTCAGTACTGTCCGCGAGCTCTGTCACGACATTGCCGTCATGTATCTTTCGGAAATCGTAGAGATGGGCACGTCTGAACAAGTCTTTAGCGCGCCTAGCCACCCATACACCCGGGCGTTACTTGACTCCGTGCTCTTCCATGACCCAAGTAATCGTAGAGTTGATCGAAAAATTAAGACAGAGCTAGAAGGCGAGATCCCCAGCCCGGTGGACCTTCCGCAGGGTTGCTATCTCGCCGCCCGTTGTCCGTTAGCAGAGCAACGCTGTCGCGACGATCATCAAGAATTGATACAGATTGGGCCGTCCAGATCGGTGCGCTGCTGGAAGTCGGTAGAGGCAAGTGAGCGATGACTGCGCTACACGATGAGGTCAATGTTCTTGTTGTTGGCGCCGGCGCTGCTGGGGCGGCTTTCACGTGGAGATTAGCCAGCATGGGAATCGCAGTTACTTGCCTGGAACAAGGCGAGTGGCAAACTCCCGAAAGTTCACTTACCGCTCTGGAAAATTGGGAATCGAAGAGACTTCGGGAGCGCTCGCCTAATCCAAACATCCGGCGCAATGCTGCTGACTACCCCATCCTTGATGACACATCCATCATTAAACCCGCCATTTTCAATGGAGTCGGCGGAAGTACAATCCTCTGGTCGGCTCATTCACCACGATTTAGACCTTCAGATTTTCGAGTAAAAACTTTGGATGGAGTAGGTGCGGATTGGCCGATCTCCTACTGGGATTTGGCGGAGTACTACGAGATAAACGACGAGATCATGGGAACTTCCGGCCAACACGGCGATCCCGGAAATCCACCCCGCACTCCACGCACCACCCCGCCTGTCCCACTTGGAATAGCAGGCTCACGAATTGCCGAAGCCCTCAACGATTTGAAGTGGCATTGGTGGCCTTCGGATGGAAATATTTTGACTTTGGACCGCGGTTCGAGAAAGGCATGCAACGGTTGTGGCCCATGCGAAATGGGTTGCACAAACGGGGCCCGCGCATCGGTAGATATTACTTACTGGCCTGCAGCTCTCGCTCTAGGAGCGGAATTACGCACTGGAGCTACTGTTCGTCGAGTTTTAGTGGATACCGCCGGGCGAGCTACTGGGGTTGAATGGATCGATCACACTGGTCAAGAGCGCGTTACTCACGCAAATGTCGTAGTGATGGCGTGTAATGGCGTAGGAACCCCCCGAATTTTGCTCAATAGCGTTTCTAAAGAACACCCACGCGGCCTTGGTAATTCGTCAGACCAACTTGGTCGCAACCTGATGCTGCACCCCATCCCGGTGGTGACTGGTGTTTTTGACGAAGACGTACAAAGTTGGTCGGGTAACGATGCTTTTGCTCTACTGATTCAAGAATTTTATGAAAACGATGAAAGTCGTGACTTTAAACGTGGGTATGAAATGCAGGTAACGCGTGGACAAGGACCATTGGTGACTGCATTAGGTGGATTCAGCCACGATATTCCATGGGGTACTGATCATCACGATACATTTGAGAAGTATTTTGGTCACGTAGCAACTATTGCCGTTACTTGTGAAGATCTACCGCATCCGAATAATAGAGTCACGATCGATGCAACTGTGACTGACAGATGTGGAGTTCCTGCGGCTCGTATGTCTTACCAATTAGAAGATAATAGTAAAAAAATGATTAAGCATGGGATTAAGAGTGCTACCGATTTGCTTGTGAAGGCCGGCGCTCGTGAAACTCACGCAAAACCTTTTGCACCTTCGGCGGGATTTCACCTGATGGGGACCGCCCGAATGGGAAGTAATCCGAAAGATTCATTTGTTAATCAGGCTTGCCGCTCTCACGATGTACCAAATCTGCTGGTCATTGATGGAAGCGTTTTTGCCAGTGCGGGTGCGGTAAATCCCACCCCCACCCTTCAAGCCGTGGCGTTAAGGGCAGCTGACCTTCTTAGAGAGGATGCCCTCGTATGAGCACTCTCCTCGATCGTTTTACTAATGATCTACTGCCGGGAAATGACCATTGGCCTGCTGCGGTAGAAATAGAAGTTGGCGCAGTTATGCAACAACTAGCTTCGACAGATTCCGAACAACAGTCATTGTTTGATCGCTTATTAGATTTCCTGGAACACCATAAGGAGCGTCCTGCTCTTGCCGAAACTCTCGAGGCTGAGGATTCTGAACTTTTTGGTTTTGCAAAGGTGTTGGCCTTTGAGGCCTACTATATCAACCCAAAAGTGCGGGAGGTTATCGCCCGACGTTCTATGTACGCAAACCGTCCGCCTCAGCCAGCAGGTTTTCCGGTGGTTACCAGAAGAGTGGCTCCGTGGAACGAAGGTGAGATTCTTTGGCGCAGTGACGGCACGGAACGCTCGAATGAAGTCCTGATTGAACAGCAGAAGGATCCCAAGAAAACCTGGACTGTAGAGGAGATTCGACAATGGCGACGTTAATCGTACTTTTTAATTTGAAAGAAGGTGCCAGCGCTGCAGAGTACGAAGCCTGGGCGAAGAGTAAAGATGTCCCCACAGTCAAGGGCTTATCAAGTGTTGGCGATTTCAGGGTTTTTAGATCTTCTGGAATTCTTGGAACAGATGCGTCTGCGCCCTATCAATACGTTGAGGTCATCGAAGTAAATGATATGAACCAATTTGGTATCGATGTATCTAGCGAAAAGATGCAAGTAATCGCTGCTGAATTTGGTGCCTTCGCCGATAACCCCACATTCATTCTGGCTGAGCAGAGCGCATAGGAGTTGTGATGAGTTCATTTCTTGGGAAAACATTGGTGATCACCGGAGCTGGCCGTCGCGCTGGTCTCGGTGAGGGTATCGCTCAAAAGTTTGCCTCTATGGGAGCCAACGTAGTGATTGGTGATATTGGAAAGACTAGCGGGGAGCAATTTCCGCAACACGGTGTCGCTACCAAGAGTG
>JAPLBA010000117.1 GCA_026393015.1 Actinomycetota bacterium | reverse complement strand
GTCTCGCAGGTGCTTGGTTTTGCCTCTGGTGAAGCGCTCATGGAAGAGTGGCGTCGACAGAGTCGGCGAGCACGCGCAGTCTTTGAGCGACTCTTTTATGAGGATGGAAATGAATAGCGAATCGAGCATGTATCAGGGCAGTGCAGATCTGCCTGCCTTGAAGGCGATTATTCGCAACCTCCGCGAACTCCCACGTGCACTCTCGTGGAGCGCCGCGCTCTCAGGACTGTTGATTGTGCTCATATCGTGCACTGGACCGGTAGCCATGGTCGTACAGGCGGCGAATGCTGGAAACCTCACCAATGCGCAAACTGCCACCTGGCTCTGGTCATGCTGGATCGGTTCCGGGCTCTTTGGTCTTTATCTCTCGCTTAGATTGCGTATGCCCATTATTGGCGCGTGGTCCACACCTTCGATCGCACTCTTGCTTACTGGCCTCGCGGAACACTCCTTAAGAGATGCCGTCGGTGCTTACTTCATCGCAGCCGTAGTCATCATCTTGATTGGCGTCACAGGAATCTTCAAAAAGATTTTGATGCTCGCCCCACCACCGGTCATTATGGCGATGCTCGCAGGTGTCCTCTTTGAATTCGGTGTGGGCGTCTTTAAGGTGCTTCCGGACCAACCAGGGATCATTATTGCAATGGTGGCTGGTTACTTCGTCGCTCGTCGATTTGGGTGGCGCGCACCTGTACTTGCCAGTCTCTTTGCTGGGCTCGTGGTGGCTTTTGCGCTGCGTGAAGTCCGCTCTCCACATCTGCATGTAGCACTTGCTAAACCAGAGTGGGTCAACCCCACTTTCTCAGTGAGTGCACTCATCACGCTTGCGATCCCACTTATACTGCTCACACTTACTTCGCAGTACGCACCTGGTATGGCGGTAATGACAACCTATGGTTATGAAGCGCCAATAAATCGCTCACTTGTCACCGGGGGTGTGCTCTCACTTGCCAGCGCTGGTTTCGTGGGAAGCGGGGTGAACTCTGCAGCGATCACCGCAGCTATCGGAGCTGGTGATCATGCAGAGCCAGATAAGACGCGGCGATACACCGCTGGCGTCGTCTGCGGAATCGCCTATGTGGCGGTCGGTCTACTTGGATCCACTTTGCTGGGCCTCTTTGGCGCACTTCCGGCACCCCTACTTGCAGCTCTCGCTGGTCTAGGCATTTTGCCTGCCATCGGCAATAGCGCACACGAGGCGATGGCAAATCCCGAGTACCGCGAAGCCGCGCTCATCACCTTGCTGGTCACTGTCTCAGGGATCCACCCACTCCAACTTGGTTCACCCTTCTGGGGCTTGCTCGCTGGTATTGCCACTCATCAAGTGGTGTCATTTGGCAGACGGCGCGGTGGCGCGAAGGCTTAGAGCTTTACTCTTTGGTCGACTGCAATTTCTCTATGAGCTCAACAATGACAGCGAAAGTCACGTGAACGTCATCTTGAGTCGTGCGAAAATTCGTAAAGCAAGGTCGGAGCCACACCTCACCGTCGATAACAGCCTGGCTGAGATAGATCCGGCCATCGGCTTGAATAGCGTCGCAGAGAGCGGCATTAAATGCATTGAGATCTGGTACATCACTCGGTACTGCCCTGAGGGGGACGATTGAAAGCGACGGGCGAATTGGCATCACTTCAAGATGAGAGCTTGCATCCGCTAGATCGTAAAGCAACTGGGCTTGTTGCAGATTTTGTGAAATAGCCGCCCTAAACTCATCGGCGCCGTGAACCATAAACGCCAACCAGAGTTTGAGTGCACGTAGTGGCCTGGAGTACTCCAACGTGTAATCGACGGCATTGAGTACTGCGCCGTCATGGGGGATGTATGCCTCTTCATGGCTAAAAACTGAAACTAAGGAGTTTCTCTCACGCACCATCACAGCGCTGCAGGCCTTAGGGACATACATCCATTTATGCGCATCGATGCTGATTGAGTCTGCACGCGCAAGTCCCGAGAAGGCGGATGCGCGTTCGGTGGTGGCCGCGGCCGGAAGTCCATAGGCGCCGTCAATATGTAGCCAAATTCCGTACTCTTCGCAGACGTCGGCGATGGCATCGATCGGATCGACCGCACCGATCAAAGTAGTGCCACCGGTAGCCACTACTGCTATAGGTGTACAACCATCAGCGAGATCGGCGGTGATCATGTCGCGAAGAGCGGTAGGTGAGAGGCGCCGCTCGCTGTCGATGGGAACGCTGCGTAAATTACGTGACCCAATTCCTAGTAGCTCTATTCCGCGCCGGACTGAGTAGTGGGCATCTGCAGAGCAGTAGACCACCGGCTTGGTGCTTCCAAGGCCATTAAATCGACTTCCAGGAATGGCTCGTTCGCGGGCAGCGACTAGTGCGGTGATATTGCTGATGGTGCCACCACTGGTAAATGCGCCGCCTCCCGAGGGGAAGCCGAGAAACTCACCGAGCCATTTTAATGTTTGATGGTCCATCAGGCTCGCTGCACGTGCATCGAGTGCCAAGTTAACGTCGTAAGAGTGTGCAAGGAGATCGGCAAGTGCACCAATTTCCAAACCACTTGACCCGATGTAAGCCAGATAACGAGGACGTGATTGCGCAAGTGAAGTATCGAGCACCTCGGCAGCGAGATCGAGTCCCGACATCGCGCTGATGCCAGTGGCTGGAAGTGGCTCTTGTAAGCGAGCGATGAGAGATGCACTCGGTACATGTTCTTCTTCACGTGCTTGATCGAAGTCTCGCCAAGCGCGCAACACAATCTCAGCGGCGTGCTTCAGTGCTGTTTCGCGATCTTGGCCGAGTCGAAGCGGGGTAATCCTGTTCGGCTCGGGAGTGCTCACAAGGAGTTAGTTAACCAGATCCTTGAGCATCTCTTCATTTTCGTTATGACGAATCGTTGACACGATGACGCCTACTACGAAAATTGCAAAGGGTAGGAGAATAAGGAACCATCCGAGCGGGCTCAATCCCCACGATTGTGTCGTTGGATCGACGCCCTTAGCCACGGTGCCAGCCAAGAGGCCAAAACGCGACATAAGGAGATATTCTCCGAGACCTAATCCAATGATGGCGAGAATCGGCGCGATCAGCGTGTTCCGCGGACGGGTATCTTCCTTGGTTTTCTGGAAGTAGCGAATGACGGCTATCGAAACCAGGATCTCCACCAAAACCATCGCTACGACTGAAAGACCGCTAAACCAGTAGAAGAGATTGAGAACTGGATCGAGGCCGCGAGCCGCGAAAATGATCACGATAAGTGCCCCCACGGCTGCTGTTGCGTAGGTGGCATTACTTGGAGCGCCTTGCTTATTCACCTTGGCGAGTGCTGAAGGCAGAACTCCAGCGCGACCCATGGAGAAGAAGTAACGTGCAATGGAGTTGTGGAAGGCGAGCAGTCCGGCGAAGAGACTTGAAATGACTAGCCAGCTCATGAGAGTGGCAAGCCATGAGCCCACGTATTGATCTGCCATCGTGAAGAGCACATTGGCTGGATTAGCGAGTGGTACGTCTCCAACGCTGGAGTATTCAACAACTTTATCTACTACCTTGCTCGCACCCATGCCATTTACCATCGCAAGGGTGGTGATAACGAATAGGCCTGTGATGAGCAAGATTGAGATGTATGTAGCGCGTGGCACCACTCGCTTAGGATCTTTTGACTCTTCGCCATAGATGGCGGATGCTTCAAAGCCAATAAAGGAAGCAAATGCAAAAGAGAGCGCGATGCCGGCGGTGCCGTTAAGCCCACCAGCAAAAATATTTGCAGGATTGAAGGATGCTCCAAGATTGAAATTCTCTGGACCACCTTGAACCAAGATGGCTATGGCAAGAACGAAGAGGGAAAGGACTTCGACGATCATGAAGACGCCAAGAACTTTAGCGCCCACATCTACGGCGCGCAGCGAGAGGAGAGTAACGATGGCCCACGCGATCAATGTCCATGCCCACCAAGGCATATCAAGGCCGAGTGAATCTTTCATTTGTCCAGCAGCGACAGCACCAAAGAATCCAAAGATGGCCACCTGTACCGCGATGTAGGCGAGGAGAGAGACGAAGGCAGCTCCTACGCCTGCACGAGTACCGAGTCCACGACCGACGTAGGCAAAGAATGCGCCAGTGTTGGTGACGCGATGGCTCATAGCTGCGTATCCCACGCTGAACAGGAGGAGAGCGAGTCCGACGGCGAGATACGCCCCGGGAACAGCCGCTCCATCACCGAGCACTACCGCTACGGGTACTGCCCCAGTCATGCCAACAAGTGGGGAGGCAGCAGCAACGACGAAGAAGACCACGCCCCAAACTCCAAGTCGATTCTTCTTTAAGGTTTCTCCCTGAGTTTGTGACATCGCTTCTCCTGCCGTGGGAACGTACGGATACGAATGATGTGGTAAGCATCTCTCAGGAAAATCGCCGGGTCAAGCAAATAAGTACCTTTTTTCTCAGGTATTGTGAACGCTATGAGTGACTTAAAAGGATTTCTGCCGCCCCTCACCCCCATTGGCCAGAGCGCGCTTGTGCCCGAAATGCCCTGGTATTACTCCGGCACACTCCTTACCGTTGAATATCGGACCGAGCCGGGTTATGTGCGTGCACTCCTTCCGCACGACGTAGAAGTGGCCGATGAGGATCCAGATGCAGTCGCGCTTATTTGGGCTGATTGGCAATCGTGTAGTGAGGGTGGGGCTGAGTTGCTCGATCCAGTTCGCTCACAATATCTGGAAGCTTTCGCGGTGGTACGTTGCAAGTTTCAAGGTGTGACGTATAGCCGCTGTGTTCTTATTTGGGTTACCAAAGATTTTGCCATTGGCCGCGGGTGGTTCCAGGGGTATCCAAAGAAGTTAGGCAACATCGCAGTCACTCGCATTTTCAATCATGGCAAAGCATCACCCCGCCTGGAGCCGGGAGCCAAACTTGGCGCTTCACTTGCGGCTTACGATCATCGCTTAGCGAGTGCGTTAGTAACTTTGCGCGAACCGGCGAAGAGCAATGGATTTGTAAATGGTCATCCCATGCTCCATCACCGGCTCATGCCATCGATTGCCATCGGTGCCGGCTACTCCATGGATCAAGTCGTGACCATGGGCGGTGTGGAAGCAGACCTTGGCGTCCCTTGGGTGGGAGACGCGCAATTGACTCTTGCAGATTCGCAATGGGATGAACTGAAGTCAGTGCTGCCTGTCAAGGAAATTATTGCAGGCTACTACCGCGAGGTAGGCGTGAAATTTGCTGGTGGAACGCTCCTTGAGGATCGCTCCCGTCCCGTTTAGAAATCTTCGAGGTACTCGGTGATTTCCCAATCGCTGACGTGTTGGTTGTAGCGATCCACTTCGTCGCGCTTGAGTGCGATGAATGAGTTGAAGAGTAATTCGCCGAGTGCATCCTTTAAGACATCATTTGCTTCGAGCTCGTCGAGCGCCTTTGCCAATGTGCCTGGCAACACTGCAGCGATTTCGTCATCGTATGCCCAGCCAGCAATCGGTTCTGGTGGCGTGATCTTCTTCTTAATTCCATCAAGCCCAGCCGCAAAGATTGCAGCCATTACCAAGTAGGCATTTGCCGCACCGTCAGCAACGCGCACCTCGATGCGGGTTCCTTCGCCTCTTTCAGGTGGGATGCGCATGTAGGTACTGCGATTATCGAATCCCCAATTGATGCGGTAAGGGGCCAAAGAATTTGGGCGGATTCGACGATATGAATTGACCGTGGGGTTAGTGAGTGCGGTCATTGCGGGGGCGTGCTTGATCACACCACCAATGAAATGGAGGGTAGTTTCGCTCAACTCACTTCCTGCATGCATCATGTTCTTGCCATTTTTATCCACGAGAGAGACGTGCATGTGGAAACCGCTGCCACCTTCGTCATTCCATGGCTTACCCATAAACGTGGCAAATACGCCAGCACGAGCAGCAATGTCTTTCACGGCGTACTTCAATAGGAAAGTACGGTCTGCAGCGTCCATAGCTTCGCTATGCCAGAGATTGATTTCATACTGCGATGGCGAAAACTCGTGGTTACCGGCGAAGGTCCCGATGTTGAATTCCCCGAGGTTACGGAGCATGGATAAGAAGAGCCCATTGGGATCTACCAGAGCCCCGGTCATGTAGACGCGACCAGTCTTTTCAATAGCTCGTTTGAATTGCCCGTGCTCATCGAGCTTGGCGATGTAGAACTCGAGTTCTGGCCCAGCAATAGGTGTAAGCCCTAACGACTTGTACTCATTGAGAACATTTCCGAGGACAGTGCGCGGAGATACTTGGTTGGGTGTGCCATCTGGATCGAGGGCGTGTGCAATCACAATCGCAACGCCAGGCTCCCAGGGAATTGGGCGAAGTGTAGGCCAATCAATATCAGTCAGGAGATCAGGGAGTCCGTCTGAAAGTGAAGCATGGCCACTTTCAATCACGCCGCCGACGGTGCTGGTAATCCAGACCCCTTGGCAGAAGGATGGACCATGAGCGGCGGAGCGAGCGAGTTCGGAGACGAGTAGATCCTTAGAGCGGGCAATACCAAGGACGTCCACATAGGCAACTCGAAGGATGTCTATTCCTTGGGCCTTGAGTTCGTTGCTCTTGCTCGTGAGGTCGATGCTCATGTTTACTCCTTGGTTCTCGTAGCTAAACCGTGGGCTGCCTGACCGTTTGCATCCGTACGATTCTAGAGTTAGATAAAGAATTTAGATATATCCTCGCCATTCTTCCTCTAATCAGGCAACATGGGCGCGTGCGCGCGCTCTTTATTCAACACGACCCCTTTAGCCCTCCTGGGCCAGTGGGCGAGGCCTTTGCCGATCTTGGATACGAGATTTCTGAGTTCCTAGTGGTCCCGCACGCTGATTTCCACTCGCCGAACGTGGTTGCTGAGTGGCCGAACTTCTCCGATTACGACCTGTTGGTACCGATGGGCTCCCCTTGGGGAGCGTGGGATGAAGCCAAGATTGGTAGTTGGCTCCTCCCTGAGTTGGCCCTACTGAAAGCGGCCCACGAGAGCGATATCCCCATCTTTGGTATCTGCTTTGGCGGGCAATTGATGGCGCGAGCTCTTGGCGGCTCAGTGGCTCCCGGTCCTCGCCCGGAGATTGGCTGGTTTCCGGTTCATAGTGATCGACCAGATTTGATTGCCGAAGGCCCATGGTTTCAATTTCATTACGACAGATGGACCCTTCCGCCGAATATCAAAGAGATTGCCCGTACTCCAGTGGCATCACAGGGTTTTGTAAGCGAGCGCACTCTTGGAATTCAATTCCATCCAGAGGTTGTCACCTCAACGTTGCAGGGGTGGATCGATAATGGGGGAGAAAGTGCAGTCGCTGGGGATGGTCAATCCGTTGAAGCACTCATCAACATGACGAGAGCACAAGAAGTAACTGCAATCGGGCGTGCACACACATTAGTGAAGAATTTTGTTTCTCAGGTGGTGATGGCATGAGTGACTTACAAGAATTTCTCTCGTCCGTGACGGTTGCAGACCTTGAGCGAGACCCCTATCCCATTTATCAACGCTTGCGAGAGTCGAAAGAGATTGGCTACTTGCCTTGTGTCGATCTGTGGTTTGCCACTAGCTGGGCAGATGTCGCAAATGTAGGAACTGAGAACAGTATTTTTTCCGCAGAGCTAGGTGGCAATAGTCCGCTCGATATCGCCTTCGATGGCCCGAGCATTCTTACGATGGAGGGTCCGCACCATTTGGCGCTTCGCCAAAGCATGGACGAGAAGTACCGGCCTAAAAACGTGTCTAATTGGATCGAAGATGTAGTGCGCCCCATCGCACGGGCTCAGGTGGCAAAGTTGTCTCCCGGGAAAGTCGATTTACTCTCCGAATACTTTGAACCAATCTCGGTCCTCTCCTTGGGCGCAGTCCTTGGCGTTGGTCACTTGGACGATTCCACGTTGCGCAGGTGGTTCTATGGATTGCGCGAAGGTGCTATCAATTACGAATCCTCGCAAGATAGGTTTGCTGAGACCGCAATCATTGCGCGCGAAATTGATGAAACGATGGCTCAGGTCTTTGATCGACTAGAGGGCAAGCCAGATGACTCCACTATTTCGCACATGCTCTTTACGGGAATGCCCGAGGGGCAGATGCGCTCGCGCGCTGCGCTCATGCCGACGATCAAAGTGATGTTGCTAGGCGGGGCGCAAGAGCCTGGTCACGGTGCGGCGACCACGATGTACGGGCTCCTTTCGCACCCCGATCAACTCGCTGCGGTGCTAGAGGATGCTTCATTGATTCCAGTTGCCGTCGACGAGGGCGTCCGTTGGGTTTCGCCCATTGGAACTCAAGTTCGTGAAACTCAAAGTGATGTAACGCTAGGCGGAACAGCCATCGGCAAAGGCGCACGTGTGGCTGCGGTCTTGTCTTCGGCCAATCGTGACGCTGCCATCTTTGGAAGAAGTGCCGATGAGTTTGATATCAATCGGGAGAAGCGGGCACACGCGGGCTTCGGATTTGGTCGCCACTTCTGCACCGGGCATGCCTTTTCAAAACAACAAATTGCAATCGCCCTCGAAGAGTTGCTCGCCAAATTCCCTGAGATGTCGTTGAACCATGAACACGAAGTGCGCTTTGAGGGTTGGGAGTTCAGGGCCCCTACCGCGTTGCACGTGATTTTGAAGTAGGGACTACTCGAACTCGACTTGTACCGGCAATCGCTTAATGCCATGGACGAAGTTACTGCGCAAATAATCAGTTTCGCCAATGCGTTCCATATGTTTCACACGAGGTAAAAGCTGAGTGAACATAATCTGCATCTCTAGCCTGGCTAGTGCATTGCCCATACACATATGTGGGCCACCGCGGCCAAATGCCATGTGCTCGTTGGGCTTACGGGTCACATCGAAGGAATATGGATTGGCAAAAGTCTCTGGATCTCGATTGCCCGAGGCGAACCAGACCACCACTTTCTGACCCTTCTTGATCTTCTTTCCATGCATCTCCACGTCGCGCGTTGCAGTCCTGCGAAAGTGATAGACCGGGCTTGCCTGACGAAGGAATTCTTCGATAGCCCAGGGGATCAGTTCTGGTTTTGCTTTAAGAAGCGCCATTTGCTCAGGATGGTCGATGAGGGCGTTCATCGAGTGAGTGATGGCGTGACGAGTCGTTTCATTACCCGCAATAACAATAAGTAAGAAGTAGTTCCGGAAGTCGCGATCATCGAGGGCTAAGCCATCGGTAGGAACGTTATGTGCCAGTTGGGAGACGAGATCATTTTCGCTCTTTCCGCGACGAGCTTCTCTTAATTTAAATCCGTAATCAAAAACTTCCAACGCGGCAGGGGAGCGGAAGGGGAGGAGGCGGTACTGCTCGCTCGCTTCGCTATCCAAGAGAACGTCGGTGTGTTCGGGATCCGTGTTGCCCACCATCCGGTTTCCCCAATTGATGAGTTGTCCGGTATCGGTATCTGGAACCCCAAGCATGCGTGCCAATACGCGAATCGGGAAGTCAGCGCTCACTTCTTTCACGAACTCAAATTGATTTTTTGAGAATGCTGCATCGAGAGTGGTTTTGGTGAGTGCTTCGAGAAAGTTTGTATACCCGGCCACAGATTTTGGGGTGAAGTTATCCATCATTAATTTACGGAGTACACGATGTCGGCTTCCATCGGTCTCAAGCATGGAGCGTCGCACCTCGAGTTGTTCATCATCTAGTTCTTCGAGATTCGTGCCCTGTTCGCTATTAAATGTTTCGGTATCGCGCAGTACTGAAACAATGTCTGCATAACGCGTGAGCGACCAGAAACCCGCTCCGCCCTCTTCGTTACTCCAATGGCAGGGGTCTTCGATGCGCATCTGCTCGAAGAGCTCCCATGGTGCGCCATTTTCAAAAAAACTCATATCTGCAAGTGATACATCACGAAGGTTATGTGATGTTCCAGTGCTTGCACTTGCGGCCATCAAATTCTCCCAATCATTCGGATCAAAACGAATTTACCTTATCTTCCCTTCGAAATGAAGTAGGGATATTCCGGGCACTTTTCAGAATTTGCCACTATCCTGGCGCGCAGGAGGAGATATTCATGGCAGGTGCACATACGCTCAATGAGACCGAACGCGCTGTTCAAGAGCGCTTGGATAGTTTGCCTATTGACTTCGAGGCGATGGCGGCTGTTTCTAATCTCTTTCGCGCCGCAAACGCTGTCAGAAATCACCTCGAGCGCACCGCGCTTGCTCCGAGCGGGATGACATGGACGGGATTTGTAGTTCTCTGGGTGGTCTGGATTTGGTCACCCATTGAGACGCGAGATATTGCTTCCGAGGCTGGAATATCAAAGGCCACGCTTACAGGTGTGCTCAACACACTCGAGGGACGCGGATGGCTTGAGCGTCAGCGGAGTTCAGAGGATGGGCGTCTGATGGTTGTGACGCTTACGCCCGCGGGGTCAAAACTGATGAAAAAACTCTTTCCGAAATTCAACGATCAAGAAATTGCTACCGTCTCGCAAGTCGCTCGCGGTGATTTGGATAAATTCACTGCCAACCTGCGTTCGCTGACTCGGTCAGTTGAGGGAAGTTAACCGATCCGCTCGCGAAACTTCTTGAAGATCGCAAGTTGAGCTGGATCAATCTCCCATCGATCTTCCGGGTGCCACTGCACGGCGACGCCGTTCGCTCCATCGACCGTGAGCGCTTCCACGCACCCGTCTGTGGAGTAAGCAACCGCACGTACCCCTGTTCCCAACTTCGCTACTGATTGATGGTGGTAGCACGAGCTTGTCACTACTGGCAGTTCGAGGCCGAATCCATCCCACGCTTTTTCAAAGACCACATCATGAGTGAGATGGCGATGCGGAGGTTCGATGTGCTGATTCAAAGTTCCACCGAGTGCCACGTTGAGCAGATGCATTCCACGGCAGAGAGCCAGGAAGGGGATCCCTTCAGCGAGCACGTGCTTCATGAGAGCGAGATCATTCGCGTCTTGCACATCATCGATGTCATAGAGGTGTTCTGAGGCGGGTTGCTCTCCGTACGTCCCGGGATTGATATCGCCGCCACCTGCGAAGAGGACGCCGTCGAACCCTGTGAGTCGCTCGTGCCAATCGGAGGAATCTGCGGTGGGCAGCAGGGTGACTGGATCCAATCCGGCAGCCCAGAGACCTTCAAGGAGCATGCGGGCAGAAACCACACCTCGAAACCGGAGGGCGCTCGCGCTCTCGGTGAAGCGTCCTAGGAGGGCGACCCTGGGTCGAACTCCAGTTGAATTCTGGGGTGATGGGCTCATCTGGCTCCTCGTTGGGCTCTTCAGATCCATATTCGCGTACTTTGGGCTACCTAAAAAGAATATCTGGTGGCATCCTATACCGTTAGGATCCTAACGATTATGGGAATGAGGGAAATGTCCAAGATCGAGGTTGCTGGGGTATCGGTTGACACCGGGCATTTCATTGGTGGTCAGCGGGTCTACTCGGCAGAGACTTTTTCAGACCACTCACCCATTGATGGCGCCTTCCTGGGGGAAATCTCGCGCGGCGGGGTGGCCGAAGTTGATCTCGCGGTTGCGGCGGCGCGCGCGGCTTTTCCTGGCTGGGCCAAGACTCCTCGGATCGAGCGCGCTCGCATCTTGCACGCCATTGCAGACGGGGTCGAAGCTCGTTTAGAAGAACTTGCGCAGGTGGAGACGCATGACAACGGTGCACTCATTCGTTCACATCGACGTGGAGTTATGCCCCGAGTTGCCCACAACTTTCGCTTCTTTGCAGATTGGCTACTCAACGAGTTGCACCATGATCCATTTGAAACACGTGGACATACCAACGTGGTTTCCTGGGATCCATCTGGCGTAGCCGCACTCATCACGCCGTGGAATGCGCCACTCATGCTTGCGAGTTGGAAAATCGCACCGGCACTCGCTTCTGGTGACACGGTCATTTTGAAACCCGCCGAGTGGACACCGCTCAGTGCCTCTCTCCTCTGCGATATTGCTAAAGAAGCAGGTTTACCCGATGGTGTTTTCAATGTGGTGCAAGGGTTAGGAAACGAAGCCGGTGCCGCGCTCGTTGCTCATCCGGGAATTTCACGAATCTCATTTACCGGCTCTGTTCCCACGGCAAAACTAGTGGCTCGTGCTGCTGCAGATAATTTGACGCCATGTTCGCTCGAGTTGGGCGGCAAGAGCCCACTGATCGTGATGGAAGATGCGGATCTTGAATTAGCTGTCACGCTCGCCGCCGAGCAGTACGACAACGCTGGCCAAGTCTGCTTGGCGGGCACTCGCCTTCTGGTGCACGAAAAGGTTCGTGAAGATTTCGTAGTGGCTTTCAAGGAGCGCGTTTCCAAGATCGTGCAAGGCGATCCTCGCGTGGAGGGGACCGATATTGGCCCACAGATTCACGAAAAACAATTCACCAAAATTCTGGGTTACATCGATCGAGCCAAAGCAGCAGGTGCCCAAATCGAAATAGGTGGCAGTGCGAACGGAGACCTTGACGGTCTCTACATTCACCCGACGCTAATTTCACACGCCGCTCTCGGAAGCGAAATTCTCACCGACGAAGTCTTCGGTCCAGTACTAACGCTCCAAACGTTTTCAACAGATGAAGAAGCCATCTTGATGGCGAACGGGACTGAGTTTGGACTTGCGGCCGTGCTCGTTTCGGGAAACCGCGAACGAGCTAAGCGCATCTCTGAGCAATTGGTCGCCGGCACTACCTGGGTCAATTGCTTCTTCGTGCGTGATCTCCGTGCTCCATTCGGCGGTGCACGAAAGTCTGGTGTGGGTCGCGAAGGCGGTTCCTGGTCTTTTGATTTTTATTCAGAGCTAAAAAATACAGTGTTCTCACCAAACGGCTGGAGGGATTGAGATGGGCGAAATAGTCGGAGCAGGGATATTGGCACATGTACCTACGATCATGTTGCCGAAAGAAGTGCGTTACGAGATCAACGAAGGTAAAGAGATCACTCTTGTGCCGGGGCTAGAACGCCTTCGCAAAGAGGTATTTGAAACCGCTGATTACGACACCGTTGTTGTCTTGGACTCCCATTGGGCAACGACGGTTGAATACGTGACAACCTCTCATGCTCGTCGTACTGGCAAGTACACATCTGAGGAGTTACCCCGAGGTATGGCACAAATACCTTATGACTTTAAAGGCGATCCAGAGTTGGCCGTAGAGATCAGTAAATATGCTGAAAAACATGGCACCTGGATTACTCCTATTGATGACCCTGAACTTCCAGTTTTTTACGCAACCATTAATCTGTGGAAGTACCTCGGCGAAGGTTTGGATAAGAAGTGGATCAGTATCGGTTGCTGCCAAACCGCGGAGACCGAAGATAACCTCCGACTGGGACGTGCTCTCGGCGATGCCATTGCAAAGTTGGATCGTAAGGTTCTGTTGATCGCCTCCGGTGCGCTTTCGCACACCTTTTATTCGCTGCAAGAATTGCGCAAACACGAAGCAAGCGACAGTTCGCACATCTTCACCCCAGAAGCGCGCGAAGCTGACCTGGAGCGGATCGCATGGTTCAAACGAGGCGATCACGACCAGGTCCTTCGCACCATGCCTGAGTTCTACAAATACAAGCCAGAGGCTCGTTTCGGACATTATCTGATGATGATTGGCGCGCTCGGTGAAAACGAGTGCACCGCTCCTGGGCGCCTCTTTAGCGAGTATGAGAACTCAATTGGAACCGGACAGGTTCATGTGTGGTTCGATCAGCCAGAGGCTGGCTGGACGGCAAAGGCGAGCGCTCGTGTCTAAAACTGTAGAGACGCGCAGGATCCTCCTTGATGGGTATCCCACCGAAGTAGTGCGTCAAGGGGAGTCACTCGTTGCTGGGGATGGTCGTCAGGTAGCAATCGTAGATGCGATGCATCTTGCTCCGGTAGAACCTACAAAGATTATTGCCGTGCACTTGAATTACCAGAGTCGTACGGATGAATTTATGACCAAGCTTCCGCCCGCACCTACCTATTTCCATAAACCCATTACTGCGTTAAATTCTCATAATGGTGATGTGGTTCGCCCCCAAGGATGCAAGTGGCTCAACTACGAAGGCGAGATCGTAATTGTCATCGGACGCACCTGCCGCAATATTTCTCCGAAAGATGCGGCTGATTACATCGCCGGCTACACCATTGGAAATGATTACGGGCTCCATGATTTCAGAGATACTGATGCTGGTTCGATGCTGCGCGTGAAGGGGAGCGACACTCTGGCGCCAGTGGGACCCGGTTTAGTTCGTGATTGGGATTTTAAGAATAAGCAGATCCGTACGTTGGTAAATGGAGTTGTGAAGCAAGATGACAACACCAAAAATATGGAGTGGGACATGCACTACCTGGTGGCTGATATCGCGCGCACCATCACCCTTGTTCCCGGCGACATTCTCTTCTCGGGTACACCCGCATTTTCTCGCCCTGTGCAACCAGGTGATTTAGTCGAAGTTGAAGTCGAGGGCTTAGGAAAGTTAAGTAATCGAATCGTCGAAGGACCGACGCCAATTCGTACCGATGTGGGTGCCCAGCCCACGGAGAGTGAAGAAGTCATCTCCACTGCCATGGGTGGCGATTGGGAATTTCGCGGTATACGCACTCCGTCTAAAGATCTCTACCCATCACGAATTGAGGAAAAGAAGTGAAGGTTCATGTAGACATGGAGAAGTGTCAGCATTACGGGCAGTGCGTATTTGAAGCTGACGATGTTTTCTCTTTGGGCGACGATGGAAAATTGGTCTACAAGGCAGATGTTGACGACAGTCGCCGATCTGACGTCGAGTCCGCTGTAGATGTATGCCCCATGCAAGCCATTACGGTCGAGTAGTCCTTCTTGAAGGTTCTTATCGTTGGCGCTGGGTTAGCCGGATTGCGGTCAGCAGAGTCCCTCCGGGGTGTGGGCTTTGCTGGCGAGATCACCATCGTCGGAGAAGAACCGCACTTTCCATATAACCGGCCACCACTTTCAAAAGATGCACTGGCCAATGGTTTAACGATTGCTGATCTCGAATTCAAACGCCGTGAATCCATCGCTGATGTGACGTGGATCTTTAACGATTCCGCGATCAGCACTGATTATCAAAAGCAGAACGTGCTCCTAGACTCTGGGCGTCTCGAGTCTTTCGACGTCTTGGTCGCGGCTACGGGTATTCGCCCTCGTAGGCTCAAGGTTCCTGGTGCTGAGAAGAGTAAGTTTTCGCTCCGCAATTTTATGGAAGCACAAGAACTTCGTGCCTCTATGTTAGGTGCGCGGAAGATGGTGATCGTTGGCGCTGGCTTTATTGGTTGTGAGATAGCCGCGACCGCTCGCAAGCTCGGAATTGATGTAGCAGTAGTGGCGGCCGATCCGGAGCCCATGTTTCGGCCACTTGGCGCCGAGTTTGGTCGCGCCATGCGACGTCGTCATGAGGCGCATGACGTGAGCTTTCACATGGACGCGAAAATCGCTGGGTACCTCGGAGGGGATAGTGCTACCGGGGTATCTCTGGAGAGTGGAGAGGAAATTCTTGGTGACTTAGTGGTGGAAGCTATCGGTTCACTTCCGAACACTGAGTGGCTAGCCGGAGGAGAACTTGATCTGCAAGACGGGGTACTCGTGGATTCATCAATGCGTGCCACGGCCCCTAGTGATCTCTCTGTTTACGCTGTAGGTGATGTTGCTCGATATGCATTCGATCTCTTTGATTCCACTCCTCGCAGGATTGAACATTGGAATCTCCCTACGGAGACGGGTCGTCGGGCAGGCAAGTCCATCGCCCATTTTCTGACCACCGGCGAGGTACTTGCTGAGCCAGTGAATTTTGTCCCGTCATTCTGGTCGGATCAATATGACGATAATCTGCAATCTTTTGGGATACTCGGGATTGCCGACTCAATAAAGGTGGTTGAAGGCGATCTCATGGGCGATTGCGTGGTGGAGTATTTGCGTGGCGATAACGTCGTAGGAGTCGTTGGTGTAAATACCAGCGCGAAGTTAGCGCCGTATCGTAAGAGATTTCAGGAGATTAATTAAGAACGTCAGAGAGCGTGACTGCCGCAAATATAAAGAGAAAAGTTGCCAGTGCGCGCTGGCGAAGGAGAGGATTAATTCGTTGAGTAAAGCGAGCGGCAAGTAAGACGCCTAGTCCAGCCGCAAGTCCAAGGAATAGTGTGTGGGTAGGTGGCATCGCTCGTTTGCCGGCCAGCGCCGAGAGTGCGTTGATGGCTAAGACGAAGGAACTCGTTCCTACTGCAACCGACATCTTTAACTTGCTAATCAGGCGAAGCGCTGGAATGACTACGAAGCCGGCTCCCACACCGAGTGCACCGGCCGCACTCCCTGCTAGCGCTGCACCGATCCAACCTTTCCAACTTGCGCTGGGTATCTCGCTCTTACTGCGTCGGAAGAGGGAGGCTGAGGAAGTAAAGAGCAGAATAGATAGCAAAATAGCGGTGAGAGTATTCGAAGCATTGCGCATGAGATAGCCAACAATGATGGCCGCCGGAATCGAGAGCACGAGAAACGGCAGGGCTGCCCGGAAGTCGATCTCACCTCGACGAGTAACCACCAAAGTGTTGACTGCTCCTGAGATGAGCACTACCGAGAGTCCGGCGATGGAGGCTTCGCTGTAGGTCATGTTGAGTAGATGGACCGCGAGCGGAACCGTAAGTGAACCAGCGCCAGCTCCGAAGAACGCCATAAAACACCCGAGTACTACACCGACGAGCAGTATTTCCATTATGCAGAGGCCATTGGCTTACGACCTTCGTCGGCGATCGCCATCATTTCACGTGCGAGCTTCTCGAAGGCCTCTCCGCGCTCTTGTTTATGTGCCTCTGTTCCAAAAAGGTTCTTGGTATCTTCGACATCGCTCGAGCGGTCATAGAGCTCGCCATATTTTTGACCTGCGTAGGCGGTGAGTCGATAATCCGGAGTGATCAAAGTGCGTAGACGCACTGGGCCTGACATGCCTTCAAGACCGAAGGGCTGATCTTCTTCAACGATCAACGCATCACGCCATGGTTTCTTTGACTTTCCCACAAGGGATCTTCCCTGAATGCCACGCCATCCACGACTCCCGGTTAATTCGAGAAGTGTGGGAGCAATATCTGCACTGGAAACGAGACGATCGTCAAGGCCCACATCAAGCATCGGACCGGATATGAGAAGGGGCACACGAGTCACTGCTTCGTAGTGGACGAAATGTTTGAGCATCAAACCGTGATCGCCGAAAAGATCGCCGTGATCAGTAGTGAAGACGATGATGAGAGGTCGATCTTTGGTGGCTTCGCGAGCGGCACTCACAATTTTACCGACGGCCTGATCGACAAATTGAATCTGGCCAATCTGCGCACGCAACGCATCTTGGAACTGCTCCACCGTGGGCGCCCAAGTCATTGTGGGGTCTTCTGGAGGAGTACCGCGATGTGCGGCGATCTCTTGGAGATGCGGTGGCGACTCTGAGTGCGAGGCAAAGAATGTTTCTGGGAGTGGAAGAGTTGCCGGATCTAAATCTGGCATGAATTCTGCGGGCGGCGCAAAGGGATGGTGTGGATCGGGGAAAGATACAAAGCAGAGGAAGGGATCGTCTGAACTTGCCGCATCCTTCAGACGCGCAGTGGCGCGCTCAACTACGAAAGATGAGGGGTGGAGTTCTGCGGGTACTTGGGAGACGTAAACCTGATCCCAATCCGCGCGACGACTCTTTGAGTTTTGCCAACCTGCAAGTTCTTCTAGATTTGCGCCACGGGCTTTCGCCCAATGCCAATAATGTCCGCTTGGCCGGTCGCCGTGGCCCACAGCCAAGTCAACGGAGTCGAATCCGTAGTAGTCAGCAGGTAAGTCAACGTAACCCTCGCGATGCCTCTGGGAGTTTTCCCACTGTTGCCATTCATCTCCCTCACCCACACCGCTGTAAAATCTGGCGTCAGGAAGATCATTGAGAACTTCTGGAGCGTTGGCTTCGATATCAGCGAGCTGAAAACCCTCATAAGGCCAACCCATGGTTTGGAAGTGCAATTTTCCAATCGCAGAAGTCTTATAGCCAGTGCGGCGCATCGAACGCATGAAAGTTTCCGCTTGCCAATCTAAAGTCACGCCGTTCGTCCGTGTCCCATGCACAGAGGGCCAGCGTCCTGTTGCAATTGTTGCTCGATTTGGCATGCACGTGGGATTTGCGACATAAGCTCTCGTAAATCGTCGACTCTCGAGGGCGATCGCATCAATATTCGGAGTACTGATTGGGAGATCCTTATTAGCATGGCCCAGATGGTCGGCGCGAAGTTGGTCGGCGACGATCACTAAGACGTTAGGGCGCATGACCTTATCCTTCCAGGCTTCCGTATTTGCACTCTCCGGCAACCAGTGTTGCCTGGACTTTACTCTCAAGGAGGGAACTTCCATCGTCGGTCCAGTCGATTTGGCGGTCAAGGAGGACAAGGTCGGCGGCATAGCCCACCTCGATACGTCCACGCCAACCTTCAGTTCGGTTTTGGTGGGCGCCGCCTTCTGTCATCGAGCGCAACCCATCTATCAGTGAGATTTTTTGAGAATCGGATGGAGAGGCGTCGAGATCTCGAAGATCTCGACGGTGGGCGGTAACTAATATTCTTTTCCAGTCCGGTTCAGAAACCGGTGCATCAGATGAGAGTGCCAGCGAGATACCTGCATTCAAAGCGCTTTGTAAAGGTTGATTGGCGCGAGCTCGAGCAACTCCCAAACGTGCATCATTGCCCTGGCCCACCATCCAGCGGATGAGTGGATTAGTATTTAGCCCGATTCCTGCATCGCTCATTTTGCGCATATTGGATTCGTTGAGGTAATTACCGTGAATTAAATAGTGCCTGCCGTTGCGGCCATCTTTCTGCACTCTAAGTATTGACTCAATAATCGCCTCGGACGTGGCATCTCCTGTTGAGTGAAGACCTGCTTGCCAACCTCGATGGTGGATCTCGGAGACAATGAGATCTAGTTCTCGGAGGCGCTCAACGTCGGATGAACCCTCGATGGTCATATGACCACAAGTACCGTCGTCGTAAGGTTCTTTCATCCATGAAGTTCTGCTACGTGGAACTCCGTCGGCAAATATTTTTACCTGATCTATCCCGAGAAAAGAGTGGGGGAGAAGCGGACGTGCTTTACCGAAGTTCTCAAGGCCACTCGCGATATCTTTCACATTACTGCCGCCAAGCCCGCTAAAGAGGAGCATTAATGTGGTGCGAATTGGTAGCTCTCCCGATTGAGCAAGCTCTTGGTAAATTTCAAGAGCTTCTTCTCCGGCTGCGCCTCCAAGGAGTGAGTCCGCTCCTGGCCCAATTCCTGGCTCGGTGAATGCGGTGATTCCACGAGAGAGCAAATCTGCTATGCCTAATGTAATTGCACTTTTTAAATCTGAGCGAGTAGGCGCTGGCATATTTGCTAGCACCAGTGCGGACGCCGATTCAAAGAGCAAGCCAGTAGGGGAGCCGTCGGCATAACGATCTATTCGTCCGCCTATCGGATCTGGCGTCTGTGAATCTATCCCTGCATGAGTTAAAGCACTCTTGTTCACCAAAGTGCTATGGCCGGTGAAGTCACCAAGGACCGCGGGAGCACTGTGGCCAGCGTCTGAAATGAGCGAGCCGGTAGGCCGTCCTTCCGGGCCGTCGCCGGTCAAAGCCGTAATATCCCAACCCTGACCTCGAATCCAGCCATTGGATTCGGGGCGCGCATCGCGAAGGAGAGAAAGAAAGCGATCGTTATCTTCGGCATTGCGTAGATCGACTGCGGTGAAAGCTCTTCCCATTTCGACAAGGTGTAGATGTGAATCATCTATCCCCGCGATCAAAGTCCTACCGCGTACATCGAAATCTTCTCCTTCACTTGCCCCTCTTTCGCTGGACAGAGAGAGCGAAACGATGCGTCCGGCACGCACGCTCACGTCGAAAAGGGCGGACGGATAGTGGGCTAATGAAACATTTCTTAAGTTGAATTGGGAAGGCACGTAGCGTTTCTAGGGCATCTTTCTGGTGGCGTCAATGTCCGGGGGCCAGCACGCATCGGGTCGGCGTGTCGAAAATAAAAGTATTGTCATAGGTGTCTTCCTCCGCTACGGTCAGAACGTTCGTATACAAACGGATATCCCTGATCCCGGAGGTTTACATGCTCAAGACCAGTACCCTGACCAGAATTGCGGCGAGTGCGCTCGTCGCTTCAGTGGCTTTTGCGCCGACCGCATTTGCCGCTAATAAGCCTGCTCCGAAGCCGGTTGTCAAAACGACGGCTAAGCCAGTGGCCAAACCAGTTGCCGCTCCTTCGGGGCCATGCGTGATCGTGACGCCAGCTCCCACGATGCAGACGATTAAGATCGCTGGAACTCAAATCAACACCACGGCTGCCGTTCTTGCCGCCGATAAGGCCAACTGCTTTGCCAAGTATGGAATCAAGTTGGCATGGACCGATGCCTTCCCTGCGCCGGGCGTTGCTCTCACAGCACTTGCTGGGGGTTCCATTGAAGTCACATATGCGCCCACAGTTCCAATCATTAACTTCGTAGTAAACGCCGGCTTGAAGGCGAAGATTTTGGCACCAGGTGATGGATACGCCCCCGGACAGCAGGCCAAAATTCTCGATGGTGGTACCTCGAAGATGATTGACGATACCGCCGTCTTGGTGAAGACCGGTGGCGCAATCAAGTCCTGGGCGGACCTTGAAGGTAAGAGCGTCGCCGTCCCAGCTCGAAAGGCACAACTTGAAGTCACTATCGCTGCCAAGGTTCGCGAAGACGGCGGAGATCCCAGCAAAGTGAAGTTCCTTGCGCTAGGGATGCCAGAAATGGCTGCCGCCATCAAGAAGGGTGACATTGATGCGGGTGGCGTTGTTGAGCCATTCGGCACCGCTGGAGTTGCTGATGGACTCTCACTTCTTGGATTCCCAGCTGCGGGCTTCTTCAATGATGGTGGCGCTGTCGGAGTTTGGTTAGCTACAGACGCATGGACGTCAGCTCATCGCGACCTAGCACTTGCCTTCCAGAAGGCCATGAGTGAGTCAAACGCATGGGCTTCTGCTCCGGCAAATCTTTCTAAGGTTCGGGCTGAGATCCCTAAGATCACCGGCGTCACGGCGGCTGAAGCAGCCGCGAGTAACATCCCATTCTTGCCAACCGCAGCAGTGACGGCATCGGATGTTTCCAGCGTGGCGAGCAAGATGAACTTCATGGGGTATATCTCAAAGAAGGTTGATGCTGCTTCGCTACTATTTAAGTAGTAGCAACTGCTCGCAATCGGCTGGCAATTAGTGCGAAAGGGTCGGTCGTGAGGTTTGCGAATCCGAAGAACTGGCTGTGGCTCATCTCCCTTGGGGGAGTGGTCCTCATCTGGCAATTGGTTTCCGTAAGCCTTAACGACCGACCTTTTCCATCTGTATTAAAAATTTCCAACGCGCTCTCGGAGATGCTTCAGACAGGAGAGTTCTGGGGCGATCTTGGGGTCACTTTTCTGATCGCCATGGTGGGCCTCATTATTGGTATAGCTCTTGCTGTGCCGCTAGGACTGTTGGTGGGTCTCAGCGAATTTGCCTTTAGATCCACTAAATTTATTCTTGACTTTTTAAAAGTAATTCCTCCCATCGTGGTGCTTCCTCTTGTATTGCTCATGTTTGGCACCACTATAAAATTTAGCGTCACGCTCGTGGTATTTGGTGTGCTCTTTTCTGTAATTGTGCAAGCAACATATGGGGTTCGGGATACGGACCCAGTTCTGCTTGACACACTTGCGGCATTTAATGCTTCTAAATATGCTCGCCTAAAGTATGCGGTCCTTCCTTCGGCTCTTCCTTTCATTGCGACGGGCACGAAGATTGCCACCTCTGCGGCAGTTATCGTTTCTATTGTTACCGGCCTGGTAGGAAGTGGCCCCGGGCTAGGACACTCATTATCTGTCGCACAGACAGGTGGTAACTCTCCCAATGTCTACGCCTACGTTGTGGTCTTAGGTGTGGTCGGAATCTTGGTTAATCTGCTGGTTTCGGCAATGGATAAACGAATTATCTTTTGGCGAGGTAAATGATGCTCGCTCTCTTACGCCGTTTCCTTATTTCAAGTTGGCTCGTGGTGGCTCTGCTGCTCTTATGGTGGAAAGTATCGGCAAACTCCGAGAATTATTTCTGGCCACCTCTCAGCCAGATCGCTACTCAGTTTAAAGCCAATTGGCTCTTTACCAACGTGGTCGAGGATGTCATTCCAAGCCTAAAAAACTTAGCGATTGGATACATCATCGGCGCTCCTTGCGCCGTGGTGGTAGGCGCACATTTAGGATTGAGCGAAATCGCACAGAAGATTTTCTCCCCGCTGGTGAACTTCTTTAGATCCATCCCCGGAGTGGCATTGGTGCCCATCTTCATCATGCTCTTCGGCATCGGTGATGAGTCTCGGCGCGTCTCCATTGCGGTAGCCGTTTTCTTCCCCACCTTGATCGCAACCGTAGAGGCGGTTCGCTCCTCTGACGCAGTCCTCATGGATGTTTCGCGGAGCTTTAGATTTTCAGCTTTTCAAAGTCTGTGGCGAGTGCGCGTACCAAGTGGCGCACCTATGATTTCGTCTGGACTCCAAGTGAGTCTTCAGGTGGGGTTTATCGTGATGATCGTGAGCGAAATGTTGGGGGCTTTCAGGGGATTGGGAGCTTTCACCGTTGAGGCTCAACAATCTTTCATGATCATTGATATGTGGACGGGCATCATCGTGCTCGGAATCTTGGGTTACATCTTCAACGTCATATTTGAGTTAGTAGAGAAGCGAGCCCTACGTTGGTACCGCGGACAGAAAGGCCTCACCTCATGACCCACCCTATGCGCACTGGAGCCCGACTCGAACTCAAGGATGTCACAAAAACGTATACGGGACACGGCGAAGACAAGCATGTGTTGGATCGCATCAACTGCATTGTTGAGCCAGGTGAGTTCCTTTCGATTGTGGGACCGAGTGGTGTGGGCAAAACTACTCTGCTTCGTCTTTTAACCGGGCTTACGCCAGTCACGACGGGTGAAATCCTTCTCGACGGGAAACCAGTCACCTCGCCTCCTGAGGATCTCGCAATCGTGCTGCAGGAGTACACCAGATCTCTTATGCCGTGGCTCACCGTCGAGAAGAATATTGAACTCCCGCTCAAATTAAAGAAGATTGCGAAAGAGGAACGGCGAGAAAGAGTCCAATCGGCGATTATTGAAGTGGGACTTGAGGGAAACGATTCGAGGTATCCATGGCAGTTATCAGGTGGAATGCAACAACGTGTGGCGATAGCTCGCGCGCTTGCTAGCAGGCCACGCATTCTCGTGATGGATGAACCGTTCGCTTCAGTAGATGCCCAGACTCGGCTAGATCTCGAAGATCTCGTCCTCAAGGTAAGAGATGATTTCGGCATCACGACCTTACTTGTCACCCATGATATGGATGAGGCGGTCTATTTGGCGGATCGAGTTTTAGTGCTGACTGGTAAGCCTGCGCATGTAGCTGCGGAGATTGCAGTGCCTCTTGGGTACCCTCGGAATCAGGTGGAGACGAGAGCACATCCTGATTTCGGACATCTCCGTGGCGAGATCTATCAGCTCATTAGGGGTAAGCGATAGCTATGAGCAAGGTGCGGTGGGTCCTCGTCCTGAGTGAGAACTGGACCATCGTCGACCGCAACGATATGAAAGCCCTTGTGCGTATTGCGCAGGAGGCGGAGGGCGCAGGTATCGATGCCGTCATGTTGAGTGAGCACATTGTGTTAGGCCTCTCTGCCGGCTCGAACGGTGTGATGGCAAATCCACGAGAATATGCCTATCCCGGAAATCAACCACCAGATATGTCATGGCCAAATTCCATTGTCTTGCTCTCTGCTATTGCTGCTGTGACAGAAAAATTACGACTTGTTGGTGGCGCCATTATCGCGCCACTGCGCCACCCGCTTCTGCTCGCAAAAGAGATCGCGACTCTTGACCGGCTTTCGGAAGGTCGGTTTGTCATGTTGCCGACGGTGAGTTGGCACGAAGATGAATACGCGGCGTTGGATATTCCTTTTAATCGCCGCGGCGCCATTCTTGATGAACAGCTCGAAGTGCTCGCGAAGTGTTGGCAACCTGGGCCAGTGACGCACCATGGCGAATTCTTTAACTTTGACGATGTTTGGGTAGAGCCACGTCCACAACGTGATGATGGGCCACGCCTCTGGTTCGGTGGACAGGAGATGCATGGCCCGTTGCTCCGTCGCCTCGTCAAGTATGGCCACGGCTTTAATCCGCTGGGCGTGCCTTCTGATACCGACATGGAAGCGTTGACGAACGGCCTCAAAGCAGCTAGCCGTTCGCTCTCTGATATTGAACTCGTTGGTGGGATTAACGGAAAGTTTGAAACCCCTGATTCACTTCTTGATTTAGATCAAGTACTCGAACCACTTCCTGGAAAGGTAGCGGCTGGTTTTGAGACTATCTGTTTCAAGCCATCTATGTATATTAATGACGCGAAAGAGATGGGTGCATTTTGTCGTTCACTTATTAAGAAGAGCGATGCCTTACTGAGCTAGTTCTTTCTTCTTACTACTTGCAAGATATGAACCAATAAGTACTAACGGGAAACCGATAATGGTGCCGGAGGTTATCTTCTCGCTAAGGAAGATAATTCCGAGCAGGATGGCAACCGCCGGATTCACATATGTGACGAGCGTGACGCGAATAGGTCCGATCGTTTTGATGAGTTCGAACATCACTAAGAACGCCGTTGCTGTGCAGACCACTCCAAGGACGATAACTGCAAGTATTCCCTTTGTGGTCGGATGGACTGAGTGCCAGGTCATGATCGAAGTAGGTGCGTAAATGAGGGCAACCATGGCTGCTGAAAGTCCTACAAGGCCGATGATGGAAACACCTTGCAGTTTGCGGGCCGCTATCGCGGGAGCAATCGAATAACCAAAAGCTACAAGCACAAGTTGAATGATGGAACGGGTATCCACCTTTCCGGCATGGATATCGAGCCCCACCAAACTCACGACGCCGATGAAGCCAATCGCCATTCCGATGAGTCGTCGGCTCTGGAATACCGTCTTATCTCCCATTAAGAAGTTCACGATGATTCCGGTCAATGGCACGGTTGCAAGCATGAGCCCGGCAAACCCTGAGGAGACGCGAGTTTCAGAATCGTTGAGTAACCACCAGGGGCCGACCATTTCGAGCACTGCAAAGACGAGAACCCAACGCCATGCCTTCAGCGCGGGCATGAGATCGCCGCGTTTTGCTGCCAAAGGGATCATTAATGTTGCGGCAATTGCGGTACGGAGAAAGACCACAATGATGGGGGAGAAGTCGGCAATAGCCACCTTGATTAAGAGGTATGGAATACCCCAGATCAGGCAGAGCGCGGAGAAGAGCAGGAGCTCGCGTCTAGTCACCTGGTGACCCTACCAGCGAGCTATGGTTTGGTTAGGCGACCCGCTCTTCGTTGATAAGCGTTCGCTTAGTGCAGATGCCGTTTTCAAACCATTGCCATACACGTGAGCGCTTATTGCCGGTGGCATCGAGCTGAATCATTTCGTAGAAGTATCCACTGGGATCATCCTTGCGTACCCAAGTAAGCATCATGGTGTGCTGGTCTACTTCCCAGGCGCGACCGGTGATGCGATCGGTATCAAACCAAAGTTGCTTATCCTTGTACTTGGCTGGAAAGTGAATGACTTCGTGGCGACCATCGTCGTAATCGTAAGTATTGATTTGGTAATACTCATAAGGGCCGTCAGTCGGGAATGAGTTCTCCAGCCGGGCTTCATGACGCTCCACGAGATTGCCTTGCGCGTCAACCCAGACGTAGTGGCCCATCCACTTACCTTCGTGGCGTGCAAGTAGTGGCATCTCTTCGCGGATTCCCATGGTTACCCCTTCATATACTTTGGACACGAACTAATTGGTTTAATCTACCGAAATAAATTTTAATATCAACCCTCGGGCCACCACCACGGGTCGCGCCCCGTAGATGAATTTATCAAGAGCGATTGGCGTCGATAAAAACGTCGGATAGAAATTTTACCCATTCGCGAGCCACCAATTCCGGAGAGCTTGAAAGCTTGCTTCTCTCCTTCGTGCATCACGCCCGTGAGCGCGGCGTCATTGATGCTGACTGCGCCGGCATCTATCTGGCGACCTATTTTCTTGGCGCGCTCCTCCTCGCCGAAGATGGCGGCGGAGAGTCCGTAGATGGTGTCATTGGCTAGCGCGAGTACTTCGTCATCAGACTTGAATTTCATGATGGGAATAATCGGTCCAAAAGTTTCTTCGGTCATCACCTTCATGGAGTGATTCACATTGGTCAAGATGGTGGGCTCCAAATATGCGCCACCCCCAAGCATCTTTAATTCTCCACCAGCAGTAGCGATTGCACCCTTTGCGTAAGCATCCTCAAGATGGCCTGAAATAGTGGTAATTTGATCCTCAGCGATCATGGGACCAATGCCGCGACCTTCAAGATCCGGGAAATTCACTCCGAGCGCTGCAGCCATGGGGGAGATGCGCGCGACGAATTCATCGTGAAGTGACTCATGCACGTATACGCGTTCAATCGAGAGGCAGCTCTGCCCGGAGTTTGCAGTCGCTCCCCAGAGAATTCCAGGAACTGCGCGATCGAGATTGGCGCCGGGGAGCACGATGGCTGGATCTTTGCCGCCTAACTCAAGTGATGCGGGAATGAAGTTGCGTGCGGCATTCTCGGCCACGATGCGCCCGGTTTCTACGCTGCCAGTGAAACAGACAAGATCCACAAGTGGAATGAGTGCGGCACCGGTTTCGCCTGCGCCTTCAATGAGGCCGACGACCTCGCCGATTTCTGGAACATCAATCAAGGTCTTCGCTAGTGGTCCTAGGAATCGTGGAGTGATCTCACTCGGTTTGATGATGAC
>JAPLBA010000063.1 GCA_026393015.1 Actinomycetota bacterium | reverse complement strand
GAGCGAGGAAAAATGTCAGTCGATGAAGCGCTCGATATTGTTGAAGAAGTTCTCGCTGGAATCGGCGCCGCGCATCGCGCTGGCATTGTGCACCGAGATATTAAACCGGAGAACGTCATTCTTGCTGAAGATGGACGGATCAAGGTGGCCGATTTCGGTTTGGCGCGTGAGCTCTCTAGCGGTTCAACTCTGACCGCTGATGCTGGACTCGTGATTGGGTCCATCTCTTACCTTTCACCCGAGCAAGTGGAGCGCGGAGTCGCAGATGCCCGAAGCGATGTGTATGCCACCGGTATCATCCTCTTTGAATTACTCACCGGCAAGAAGCCGTTTGAGGGTGAATCTGCGATTCAAGTGGCATACAAACATGTACACGATGATGTCCCGCTGCCCTCGAGCGTGAGTGGGAATGTACCTCCCGCAGTGGATGCTCTCGTCCGAAGAGCCACGGCTCGTGATGCTGACCTACGACCGCGCGATGCGAACGTTTTTCTCAGAGAGGTGCAAGCTGTTCGCGAAGAAAAAGTCGCACCCCAAAGCACAACACCAGCGCAAACAACTCTACCCGTCGCTTCCATTCCAATACCCCCAGTCAGTGAGAACGTGATGAGTGCACCTGCTGAAAAGAAGTCGCCTACTTCGACCACTATGAAGAACTCAAGCACTAAGAAGCGCAAGAAAAGCAAAACACGACGCAATCGCGCCATCTTGGCTTTGGTCGCAATCGCATTGGGTGGGTGGCTTTGGTATATCACGGTGGGCCCAGGCTCTAGCGTTTCCGCGCCATCTTTGCTCGGGCTATCAATTGACGAAGCGACCCAAGAGGCCACCAGCGCGGGATTAAATATAAACATTAAATTGCGCACCTTTGATGAACAAATACCGTCAGATCACGTCATCTCCAGCAGCCCAGCAGGTGGGGAGCAAGTAGATAGTGGCTCTACGATCTCAATCGTCGTATCTAAAGGCGCCGAACGATTCGTGATCCCGACACTTTCTGGCTTGAGCCTTGCTGAAGCGACCAATTCGTTGAGCGATCAGAATCTCAAGATTGCCACACTTGCTGAAGAGTACGATGCGAACGTTCCGCTCGGATACATCATCTCTTCAACCCCAGCGGCCGGTACAAAAGTAAAGCGCGGCATCACCGTCAAAGTTGTTGTCAGCAAGGGAGTCGAGCAAATGTCGATTCTCTCTTATGTGGGCAAAGGTGGAGACCAGGCTCTCAGCGAGCTCACTGAAGCAGGTGCCAAGGTCGTCAGCAAGAATATATATAGCGACACCATCGCACCTGGAATTGTGGTCTCGCAAAACCCCGATGGCCCAGCAAATATTGAGAAGAGTGCAAGGGTCACCATCTCCATTTCCAAGGGCCCAGCCATGCTCAAAGTTCCCAACGTAGTGAAGATGTCGACCGCCTTGGCGAAGAAGAGCCTGGAAGATGCGGGCTTCACCAACTACAAGGTCAACATCCTCAAAGCCAAGGGTCCTGGCAACGTATTAGGTCAAAGCCCTAAGGCTGGCACCATGGTCAAGCCAGGCACGTTGATCGTCATAGACGTCTACTAACAGCGGCTAGACTCCACGAATGTCATCTCGGCGCATCGGTGCGCACGTCCCTGCTTCCGGCGGTCTCGCAAAACGCGCTTTGGGATACGCCGAAACTATTGGGGCAGAAGCGATTCAGGTCTTTGTATCCAACCCCCGAGGTTGGGCGACACCTGAGGGTGACCAGGTAGCAGACTTAAAATTTCGTGAGCTAGCCGCCGACCGTAATATTTCGACTTGGGTACACGCGCCCTTTCTCATTAACTTGGGCTCCCCCACGGAGGCCACCTACCTCAACTCCTTAAACGCAACTTCCTACGCTTTGAGACGCAGCGCAGAAATCGGTGCCCACGGGGCTGTTATTCATACTGGATCAGCAGTTGATGCATCTCATGTAGAGAAAGCCTGGAAACAAATTCATGATGGAATGATGCCGATTCTCGATGCACTAGATGATGACGCGCCCTACCTCCTGCTGGAACCAACAGCTGGTCAAGGCCAATCACTCTGCCGCGCGTTAGAAGATCTGACTCACTACCTTGAAGCTTTGGAGTACCACCCGAAAGTTGGTATCTGCCTCGACACCTGCCACGTCTTTGCTGCTGGCTATGATCTCGCCGCCGAAGGTGGAGTGAAGTCAACTCTTGATTTACTCGTTGAAGTAGTCGGCGATCGCCTCAAACTTATTCACGCTAACGATTCGATGGATGTGTGCGGCTCACTGAAGGATCGTCACGCAAATCTGGGAGAAGGCCATATCGGAAGCGCGCCGTTTAGAGATTTGCTCTCTCATGGAGCAACCGCTGGCGTTCCATTTATCCTCGAAACTCCAGGAAATGAACCCGAACATGGTCGCGAAGTAGCGCTCCTTAAAGAGTTTAGGAATTTGTGAAGTCACTTTCACACGCCCGTATTGCCACTTTCGCTCTCTTAGGAGTCACTGTGGTCTGGGGATCTACCTTCATTCTTATCAAGGATTCGATTACTCGACAGCCTCCAGCAGATTTTTTAGCCACGCGCTTCACGATCGCCGCGCTCTTACTTGTTCTCGTCCGTCCCAAGGCGCTCAAGTCGATTTCAAAACACACCTTGGTGCGAGGGAGCCTTCTTGGCGTGGCCCTGGGTGGTGGTTACCTGGCGCAGACGTTTGGACTCCGAACTGCCCCCGCCGCGGTCAGTGGATTCATTACAGGGCTCTTCGTGGTCTTCACTCCGATCATCGGAGGTTGGATCTTGCGCCGGCCAATCGGTAGATGGCCTTGGGTTGGCGTGCTCTTAGCCACCATCGGGTTGGCACTGCTCTCACTCAAAGGGTGGAGTATGGGAGGCGGCGAAGCGCTCACGGTTCTCACCGCCGTGGGATTTGCCCTGCACATTGTCGGGCTCGGCGAGTGGAGCATGCACGAAAATGCTTATTCGTTTGCCATTGTGCAACTCTCGATCGTTTCGCTGCTCTGCTGGGTGGCGGCTCTCCCAGATGGGTATCAACCCCCTCCTGACGGCGGCGTTTGGGGAGCGCTGCTCTTCATTTCAGTAGCCTGCACCGCAGTAGCCTTCGTCGTACAAACCTGGACGCAAGCGCTGGTAGCCCCGACGCGTGCAGCGGTCATTATGACCATGGAACCCGTCTTCTCGGGTGTCTTCGCGGTCTATGTGGGCAATGAACACTTGACCTTTAAGTTGCTTACAGGTGGCGCCCTCGTTTTGCTCGCCATGTACCTCGTGGAGCTTGGACCCAAGAAGGCATGGCAAGATATCTCCCGTGCCAACCACTAAACCTGCTATCGATCTTCGGTCAGATACCGTCACTAAACCCTCGGCGGCCATGCGCCAAGCCATGGCTGAAGCCGAAGTGGGCGACGATGTATATGCCGAAGACCCCACCGTCAACGCTCTCGAAGCGAAAGTAGCCGCGCTTTTCGGCCACGATGCTGGTCTCTTCTGCCCCACTGGCTCTCTAGCTAATCAACTCGGTATGCGCATGCTCGTAAAGCCCGGCGAAGAACTTGCATGCGACAGCATCGCCCATGTAGCGCGGGCAGAGTTAGGTGCGGCGGCGGCCTTCAGCGGAATTACATTTCGCACATGGAGTTCACCACGCGGTCTGCTCAATGCTGATCAAGTACTTAATTTTATGACGCCAGATTCCGGACCTCACTTAGTTTCTACGACGGCGATTGCGGTCGAAAATACTCACAACTTTGGTGGTGGAACCATCCAACCGATCTCCGAAATTAAAAAATTGCGTGATGCGCTCCAGGGCTCGACGGTCGCTATGCACCTTGATGGCGCCCGACTATGGAATGCTCACATCGCCACTGGAACTTCACTTAAAGAATTTGGTTCTTACTTCAAAACCGTGAGCGTCTGTCTCTCCAAAGGTCTCGGTGCACCTATTGGGTCAGTTCTTCTCTCGACGCACGAGATCATCAAAGATGCTCGAATCTGGCGTAAACGATACGGCGGTGGCATGCGCCAAGTGGGAGTTCTGGCCGCCGCAGGCATCTACGCCTTGGATCACAATCTTGATCGAATGAAAGATGATCACCGCCGCGCCAAGGCAATCGCCGACACCGTAAACAAAGTAGCCCCGCAGGTAATCAGCGCAGACTTAGTGGACACCAACATAATGGTTTTCGATCTCTCGCAACATCGATTGAATGCATCTGAATTTACTACCCAAGCAAGCGCTGCCGGTATTCGTATCGGCGCACTGGGTCCAAACATGGCCAGAGCAATCACCCACTTAGATGTCGACGATGCACAATGTGAAGAAGCTGGCACCACACTTGCTCGTTTGCTCGCTTAAATCGCGCCTTCGAAGGTAAGCAGTGCGATCTTGGTCGGCAACCCATACCCGTAACCACCAAGCGCCCCACCGGTGCGCACGATGCGGTGGCATGGGATAAACGGTGCAATAAGATTTGTCGCGCAGGCAGTGCCGGCCGCTCGCATAGCAGACGGTGAACCAGATTTAAGGGCTAAGTCGGCGTAGGAGATTGTCTTCCCGGCGGGGATTTTCGTCATCGCCTTCCACGCTTTTTGGCGAAAAGGACCCCCCGCTTGTTCCCACTTCACTCGAGAGAGCCCTTTAATGTCACCATCGCAATACGAACGCCAGACTTCGCTTACTTCGGAAATCTTCGCCACCTTGTGAAATCCTCTTTGGGAGAGTCCCATCGGAAGCCGGGCTTGCAATTCGTCTAACGAACGAAAGCCAGCGGCAAGAAGCAGATCATCTTCAGCGATGAGATAGAGCATGCCAAACGGTGATGAATGTGTGGCAGCGGCCAGCTTCGTCATGAGCGATCGCGAAGCATTTCCGCTACGAGGAACGAAACTTCAAGCGATTGAGTGTGATTGAGGCGAGGATCGCAGGCGCTCTCGTATCGCGTAGCGAGATCATCATGCGAAATGTGCTCTCCCCCACCTACACACTCAGTGACATCATCTCCGGTGAGTTCGACATGAATGCCTCCTGGATGCGTGCCGAGTGCTTTGTGAACTTCAAAGAATCCGGCAATCTCATCCATCACATCGTCAAACTTGCGCGTCTTGTACCCACTCGGAGCCTCGTAAGTATTGCCATGCATCGGATCGCAGACCCACAACACCTGAGCACCAGATGCTGTTACCTTCTCTACCAAATTTGGAAGTGCATCGCGGATTTTGCCTGCACCCATGCGGGTGATGAAGGTGAGGCGACCTGGCTCACGATCTGGATCGAGCTTGTCGATGAGAGATAACGCATCGTCAACAGATGATGATGGTCCGAGTTTTACGCCGATGGGGTTACGAATGCGAGACATGAAGTCCACATGCGCACCATCGAGTTGACGAGTGCGCTCACCAATCCAAACAAAGTGGCCCGAAACGTTGTACGGCAATTGCGTACGCGAATCGATACGTGTCAGCGCGCGTTCGTATTCCAAGATGAGCGCCTCGTGACTGCTATAAAGATCTACAGTACGAAACTCGGCCGGGTCAGCCCCTGCTGAACGAAGAAATGCGAGCGCACGACCGATCTCTCGCGCCATTTGTTCATAACGCTCGCCTGCTGATGAATCTCGCACGAAGCCTTGGTTCCACGAATGCACTTGGCGTAAGTCTGCAAATCCACCGTTAGTAAAAGCCCGAACCAAGTTCAGCGTGGCGGCCGAAGTGTTGTAGACCTTGACCAGGCGACTGGGATCGGGGGTGCGAGCGGCGAGAGTAAATTCCAGATCATTAACCGCATCTCCACGGTAGGCAGGCAGTGTGACGCCATCGCGCGTCTCGGTGTCTTTTGAACGCGGCTTGGCATATTGGCCTGCCATCCGGCCTACCTTGATGACGGGTAGCCCAGATCCGTATTGCAGCACCGCTGCCATCTGCAAAATAGTTTTTATTCTGTTGCGAATGGAATCAGCACTGGCGGCCACAAAAGTTTCCGCGCAATCGCCACCTTGAAGCCAGAAGGCCTCGCCTTTGGCTGCAGCAGCAACTTTCTCTTTGAGAGAGTCGCACTCACCAGCAAATACCAGAGGTGGAAAGGAGCGCAGTTCAGCCACCGCAGACTCAAGGGCCGCACCATCTGGCCATTGGGGTTGCTGTGCGGCGGTCAGTGAGCGCCAGTGATCGAGCTCGTTTCCACTCTGAGAGGAAGTCATGTCACAAGCCTACGGCGTACCTGGGGCTCTACGAGACGGGATTAGTGACTAGCCGAAGAAGACTTCGGCCTCTGCATAGCGCTGGGGATCGACGAGTTTGAGGTTGGCGGTGGCTTCGGCAAGCCCGACTCGCACAATCTGGGTGCCCTGAAGCGAGACCATCTTGCCCCAATCCCCCTCGTGTACCGCCGTGATGGCATGAAGCCCTAGGCGAGTAGCGAGAACTCGGTCGAAAGCAGTGGGGGTGCCACCTCGTTGAATGTGGCCGAGCACCGAAGTGCGCGCCTCTTTGCCAGTGCGGATTTCAATCTGCTGGGCTACCCATTCACCGATCCCGGAGAGACGAACATGGCCGAAAGCGTCAAGACTCTGATCCTTGACGACCATGTCTCCTTCTTGCGGAATGGCACCTTCTGAAACCACGATGATGGGCGCGTAGTTTGTTCGGAATCGTGACTCCACATATTCACAGACTTTGGCAATCGAAAACGGAATCTCCGGAATCAAGATAACACTCGCCCCGCCGGCAAGTCCTGAGTGCAACGCAATCCAGCCAGCGTGACGCCCCATCACCTCAACGACAAGTGCGCGGTGATGAGATTCTGCTGTTGTATGCAAGCGATCGATTGCCTCAGTTGCGATATTTACTGCAGTATCAAATCCAAAGGTGTAATCGGTGGCGTTCAGATCATTATCAATTGTTTTTGGCACACCCACTATTTGCACACCCAACTCAGCCAACTTTTTGGCGACGCCAAGAGTATCTTCCCCACCAATCGCAATGAGTGCATCGACTCCGAGGGCAGCTAAATTTTTTTGAATGCGAGCGAGGCCGTCCTCCTCCTTAAATGGATTCGTACGCGAGGAACCAAGGATGGTCCCGCCGCGCGTAAGGATGCCGCGCACAGATTGAATGTCGAGCGGCATGGTGACGTTTTCAAGGGGACCACGCCATCCGTCGCGAAACCCAATGAATTCATGACCATAAGTTGGCACCCCCTTTCGCACAATCGCCCGAATGACCGCGTTAAGACCAGGACAATCTCCGCCACCCGTGAGAATGCCTACCTTCACCGCGAGTTACTCGTCACTTTCGCTATCGCTCTTAGCCTGATCTGCTTCGATCTGCTTGGCACGCGTCGCGTACATATCGACGTACTCTTGGCCGCCTAAGTCCATCAACGCGTACATGATTTCGTCAGTAACCGATCGAAGAATAAAACGGTCCCCCGACATTCCCTCATAGCGAGAGAAATCCAGCGGCTCACCAAATCGAATACCCACTTGCATGATTTTCGGAAGCGCTTTTCCGGGCGGTTGAATTTTGTCTGTATCAATCATCGCGACTGGAATGACAGGAACGCCCGACTCCAGCGCCATGCGGGCGATTCCCGTACGCCCCCGATAAAGCCGCCCATCGGGGGAACGCGTGCCTTCCGGATAGATTCCTAACAACTTTCCCTCTCGCAAAATTCGTAATCCAGTTTCCAGCGCGGCTTCACTAGAACGCCCGCCAGAGCGATCTACTGGTACTTGCCCGAGGGCTCTGAAAGCTGCTGCAGTAGCTCGGCCCTTCACACCTTTGCCAGTAAAATACTCACTCTTAGCAAGAAAGGTGACCCGCCGCGGAATTACCAGTGGCATGAAAATTGAGTCGGAAAATGAGAGATGGTTGCTGGCAATAATTGCTGGGCCATGGGTGGGCACATGCGATAGCCCCTCGACCTTGGGTCGAAAGATCAGGCTCAAGAGAGGCAAGAGGATCGCCTTCAACAGTGCGTATGCCACAGCAGAACCCTAGCGAACCCGCTCCACCCATGGGGCGCTCTTAGAAAGGTCTCTGGGGAGCGCCTCTCGGAAAGGCTTCTCGGAAAGGCTGGAGTGACGGGTGAACCCTAGACTGAACTCATGCCAGATTCGGAGCAGGGCTATCGCCTCCCACCCTTCACCATTGAAGGCTCTCGCGATGTCGGAGTCCTCTTCGTGCACGGCTTCACAGGTTCGCCAGCCTCGGTAGCGCCTTGGGCGAGAGCGGTAGCGGCCGCTGGTTACACAGTTTCAGTGATCCGTCTCCCTGGTCATGGCGATGATTGGCGAGCGATGAATGCCAATTCTTGGAGAGATTGGTATGACGAAGTCGACCGTGGCGCTCGAGTGCTTCTTGAAGATGTTCACCACATTGCAATCGCCGGTTTCTCGATGGGCGGAGCACTCGCCCTCCGATACGCCGCGATTCATCCGGAACATGTGAAAGCTCTCCTCCTACTTAATCCTTCGGTTTACGATCCAAGACCGGTACTGAAACTGACCTCCATCACGCGATTCTTCATGAAAACTCTCCCACCGAGCGGAAGCGATATTGCGAAGCCACATCCACCCATTCACGGATATCGCGAAACTCCAGTGAACGCTTTGCACTCTTTGCGAAAGTTGTGGCGCGATCTTTCCACACACTTGCACGACGTCACCGCTCCTACGATCCTCTTTCGATCGATTCAAGATCATGTAGTTCCTGCAGCAAGTTGCGAAAAAGTACTCAAGTCGATTTCATCTTCGATAAAGCGCGAAGTGTCGCTTGAGAATAGTTATCATGTGGCGGCTCTTGATTACGATGCCCCACTCTTAGAGAGTAAATCCGTAGAGTTCTTGCGCGAGTTTGCTCGGGTGAATTCATGAGCCAAGATTTCCCCGCCGTAGTTCCCTACGGAGCCAAGAGCAATGGCTTAACCGCCTTCGATTGGACACACGCGTACTACGCGCCAGCACCGATGGCGGGAGCGATGTTGCTAGAACTTTTTTCGGCAAAAATCCCCGCGTACGCAATTGCGACTGAAGACAACTCTCCCTACCGTGGCATTTCGCACGTAGCCCCGCTCACCGAGAGCATCTTTGTTGAACGGAGCGAAAAGCATCGCGCCGTAGAAATTATGACTCACATCGAAAACAATCGCATTGAAGACGAATTTGCAGACATCGTTGGTGGGCTTAATCTCGACGCTCCGAATGTGATTATCGCTCACTCAGAACTTGATTTCATACCCGAATTGGATGACCATTTCGTACCGCCGATTCCAGCACCCAGACCACAGGGAGACTCCATCTCACGTGCTGCCAAATTCGGCGTCACAGGGGGTGCCGCGCTCATCTTGATCTCACAAATCACCACTTGGGATCTTGACGGTATGGCACCTTGGATCGGCGCACTGGCATTGGCATCAGGGGGCATCACCTTATGGGCGCGCATGATCCCCACCGAAGAAAGTGGCGACGACGGGGCCGTGGTGTAGCGAGGGCTACTGCTCTTCGACGAACTTCTTTAACTGCTTGAGGGCGGAGTCAACGACATCCTTCTCGGCTTTGCGCTTGATCATCGAGAGCATCGGCATCGAAAGATCTACGGTCAATCGGTAAGAAACTTCCGAGCCTTCCGGGTGTTTGCGAACTTCATAGGCGCCGTCCATCGCTGTGAGCATCTTGGCGTCCTCTAAGGACCAGCTGACCACATCTGGGCTGCCACTCCAGTCATAGACCAGCGAGACTGTGTCACGCATGGCGCCCGCGTCAATTGAGATGGTGACCCGCAAGGGGCGCCCACTCTCGTCTGTCTCATCTATGTCAACGCGCTTGATAGCACTGGCCCAGGATGGGTAATTCTTGAGATCGGCCACTACCGCCATGACTTCGGCGGGCGTGGCTTCGATGATGATTGAGGACTCAGTTTGATCGGCCATGGAAGGAAGGGTACCGATTCCTCTCCCCAATATGCACCTGGCACACTAATGTGGCGTCCACGAAATGGATTCCGACGACCTGGCCAGGAGAGTAAATTCGTGCAAGAGATCTCAGTTCCAGCGCTAGTTCAGTTGCCCACTTCTGGAAACCTTACGGACCTCATTGCCATCCGAGCGATGAATGAGCCAGCGAGAATCCTTTTCAACCGAGCTGCCGGTTCTGGCTGGGAGGCGGTTACTGCGACCCAATTTGAGTCAGAGGTCAGAGCTATCGCTAAAGGTTTGATCAGCGCCGGCGTGCAACCGGGAGATCGCGTGGCGATTATGTCGCGCACAAGTTTCACCTGGTCTTTGCTTGATTTTTCTATCTGGTTTGCTGGAGCCGCTGTTGTGCCCATCTACGAAACCTCTTCCGCGGAGCAAGTCGATTGGATACTGAACGACTCAGGGGCAGTGGCACTCTTTGTTGAATCTACCGAGCATTTAGCACTGGCAAATTCAGTGAGACCCTCAACGGTTGCCCACCTTTGGTGCATCGACTCAGGGGATGTCGCCACCGTCAAAGATCTCGGAGCGAGCGTGAGCGATGCCGCTGTTGCCACTGCACGCGCAACCCTCCAACTTGATTCACTTGCCACCTTGATCTACACCTCTGGAACGACCGGGAAGCCGAAAGGATGCGAACTGACACACGCAAACTTTTTTGCTGAGGTACAAAATGTCACGGAAGCCACCGCAGACCTCTTCTTCCGACCCGATGCATCAACCCTCCTCTTCATTCCGCTCGCCCATGTATTCGGCCGCATGATTGGTGTGGGATCGGCCTATTCAGGACTCACCCTGGCGCACTGCTCTGACGCGGTGAAGGATCTCCCACAAGACCTCGCATCTTTCAAGCCACGCTTTCTACTCACCGTGCCACGCGTCTTTGAAAAGGTGTACAACGGGGCCGAAGCGCGAGCTGAAGCAGGTGGCAAGGGCGATATTTTCCGTAAGGCAGCCGCAGTGGCCATCGAATATAGCGAAGGTATTTCAACTGGAAAGATTTCACTCGGCGTAAAAATCAAACACGCGATATTCGACAAACTTGTATATTCCAAGATCCGCACAGGGCTCGGCGGAAACGTTACTCATGCAATCTCCGGTGGCGCCGCGCTCGGGGCCCGCCTTGGACACTTCTACCGCGGCATCGGCGTCACAGTTCTCGAGGGCTACGGACTCACCGAAACCACCGCTGGTGCCACCTTGAATACCACCAAAAATATCCGTGTGGGATCAGTGGGACGTCCCATCCCAAGCACCTCAATCCGTATCGCCGATGATGGTGAAGTACTCATCAGAGGACCTATCGTCTTTCGCGGTTATTGGAAGAATCCGGAAGCCACTAAAGAGACTTTTACCGAAGATGGATGGTTCAAGAGCGGCGACTTAGGGCGCCTCGATGATGACGGCTTCCTTTACATCGTCGGCCGCAAAAAGGAGATCATCGTCACCGCCGGCGGAAAGAATGTGGCGCCAGCGGTTCTCGAAGATCGCTTGCGGGCCCACCCCCTCGTCAGCCAATGTGTCGTGGTGGGAGATGCCAAGCCATTTATTGGAGCTTTGATCACGATCGATCAAGACGCTCTTGCAATTTGGGCTAGTACACAAGGCAAGAACGGAGCAACTTTGGAAACGCTTCGTACAGATCCTGCACTCGTTGTAGCCATCCAGGGGGCTGTCGACGAAGCCAACAAGGCGGTAAGTAAAGCAGAAGCGATTAGAAAATTTTCGATCTTGCCAGTCGACCTCACGATCGCATCGGGCCATCTGACTCCAAAAATGAGTATCAAACGCAACGTTGTTATCCAAGATTTCGCAGCGGAGATTGAAGCCATCTATTCAGGAGAGTAAGCAATGGAGCAAGACATCATGGCTGAACGTGCTCGTGTCGCGCGCGAAATCCATGATGGAATCGCCCAGCAGATTGCCGCACTTGGGTACGAACTCGACGCGCTCTCCACTCACCCGGGTGTAAATCCTTTGGCTCGTATCGAGACTCGCCGAATTCGTACCGATCTATCAGAGACTCTTCTGGATTTACGAACGCGGATGCACCACCTCACCCACGATCCAATTACCCTGCGGGACGAAATCGAATCACTCTTCGCACAATTGGAAATCCCTACTCACCTCGACATTCACGAGGAGCAATTACCCGATGGCACCGGCTGGCAGGTGAGTGCGATCGTCCATGAAGCAGTCAGGAACATCGCACAACACTCCCACGCCACCGAGGCATGGTGCCAATATTCAGCTTCTCGTCAATCAGTGCAAATCATCATTGAAGATAACGGCGTCGGGATCTCAAGCGATCAACAAGTTGAGCGCAGAGGCATCACAGGGATGAAGGAACGCGCCACTTTGCTCGGTGCAAAATTTCAGATCGAAAACCGGCTTGGAGGAGAACCGGGCTGTCGAGTAACGCTTTCCCTCTTCAGAGACTTTCAGGGCGAACAATAATGGTAACGACAGTCCTCATTGTAGATGACCATGAACTTATCCGCGCCGGCTTGCGAAATGGCCTCCAATCAACAGGGGATATCGACGTGGTTGGAGAAGCAGCGAGTGGCGCCGAGGCCATCGCAGTTGCCACGCGAGTGCGCCCGAATGTGATCATTTTAGATATTCAACTTCCAGATATCTCCGGCCTAGAACTTATTCCTAAGATCAAGATGGAAGTACCAGATGCTGCTTTTCTTATGCTCACTATGTATCCCGAGAGTGCATATTTGTTTCGGGCACTTGATGCCGGAGCAAGTGCATTCTTGGGTAAAGAGAGCAGTGTTCTAGAGATCGCCAGCGCCATCAGAGCCATCGCAGTAAACCCGCGATCGTTCACCTCTCCGTTTCTTTCCCACTCTCTCAAAGAGCGTGACCATGAGCTGCTCACACAACAAGAGCGACGTATCCTCTCGCTTCTGGTCGAAGGCGCCACGATCAAGGAGATTAGCGAGCTGCTCTTCATTGCGCAGGCGACCACCAAAACTCACATTAATCACACCTACGCAAAGATGAAGGTGAAGAATCGAGCGCAGGCAGTTGCCTCTGCGTTGCGCTTGGGGCTAGTCGCTCCGTAGTAACGTGCGCATGTGAAGTTCTTAGAGCGCCCAAGAATTCGAACAATCCTGCTCACGGTTTGGATAATCAGTTCCACTATTTACATTAATCGACGCGGTGTGGGCGATCTGGATTCCTGGTGGCACACACTTATCGGGGATCAAATCCGGCAAGGGATTCCCTTCCCCCAACTAGGAGATTCCTGGAGTCTCTATCAAGACGACCATTTATGGCGGACTTCGCAGTGGCTCACTGAACTGCTCTTCTCTTTTTTACACTCACTCTTCGGATGGCACGGCCTAATTATTTATCGAAATCTCTTCGGACTCACGGTGTTGATGTGGATGAGTCGTGAGATTCTTCGGGGACGAAAATTTCTTTTAGCTTTTCCGCTACTCATACTCGCAACTTTCATGGTGGCGCCCTTAGTTCAAGAACGGCCTGCACTCTTTGGACTTCTCTTCACTCTCGCTCTTGGTCGCACCGCCGCCCTTGTCTTGGAGAATCGCGCCATCTCCAGGAGCCACTGGTGGTGGGTGCCAGCCACTACCCTCTGGGCTAACCTCCACGGTTCATGGGTCCTTGCCCCTGCGGCATTAGCCTTTACCGCTCTGGCGCTCATGATCTCAGCTATCTCGAGAACATCTCGCTTGCAATTGCCATGGCCACTCTGCTTGCTCTCCGCGGCCACCCTGACAGCTGGGTGCCTTACACCACTTGGTTTTCGGGGAATTCTGCTGCCTTTCCAGATGGCCGATAGGGCGTCGGCCTTCATAGTCGAGTGGCACCGTACTCGACTTATCGATGGACTCACTGCTCCCTTTGCGCTACTACTACTTCTGGTAATGGTGATGCTAATCAAGCGTCGCACTAGAACCGACCTTGATCTACTCTTCCTCGTTCTCCTCTGGACAATATTTGCATCCCTAGCTTTTCGAAATCTTGGCTCTGCGTTTCTGATCATTTTGCCGCTTGTACTGCGGAGATTCTTCCCGACCACCTCCCCACTCGTGTCAAAGATTCATTGGCTAATTCCCGCAACGCTCGGCATCGTGGCGGTAATCGTGGTCAATCCCCTCTCGACTGCCTCCAACCAATCCATTGGCAAGTACCTATCAACCACGGGCGCCGAATACCGCATATTCAATGGCTACAACGCGAGCGGACCGCTTCTCGCCTTTGGTGGTAAACACATTTCGCTTATGGTTGATGGTCGAGCGGATCGCTATCCGAAAGAGTGGATGGCGGGGTATCTACTTGCTGCCCGAGATGGCGTTGGAGTAGAGCGCTATATCAACGAATACAAATTAAATGCCGCAGTCATCGAAAAGGCATCCATGGCTGCACATGTATTTCGCTACCGGTTGAAGTGGAGAGAAGAGTTAATTGAAGAAAAATACATACTCTTCATCAAACCTTAAAGTTCACCAGCAAGAAGTCCTTGATGTCGTTCAGCGATTTGATCCCATCTCCACTTTTCTTCCACCCACGCACGGCCACGAGCGCCCATGCGCGCACGCAAAGCGGGGTCTTGCAGCAACTGGATCGCTCTGGAAGATATCTCTATGACCGAATTCCCATCCACGACAAACCCAGTCTCACCCTCGAGCACCGCGTCGGGAGCTCCTCCCGAATCCCCCGCAATGACTGGCAACCCACACGCGCTTGCCTCGAGATACACAATCCCTAAACCTTCTACCTCAAGACCACCGAGTCGATTGCGGGAAGGCATCGCAAAGAGATCGCCTACGGAGAGATAGCGCGGCAGGTCTTCCCAAGAGACGCGACCAGCGAAGAAAACGTCGTCTGTGAGATGAAGATTGGCGGCTTGTCTTTCAAAATCACGACGCAGCGGTCCTTCACCGCAAATCAAGAGTGCGGTTCGAGGAAGAACCTTGTGAATCAGTGGGAGCGCATCAATTAACCGATCCTGTCCCTTTCGATGGACCAAGCGCCCTACAACAACAATGACTGGACGATCACCGATCCCCAATTTTTCCCTCAAATCGGTGGCATCAATTTGAGGATGAAAGTGTTTCTCGTCTACGCCAGGGGTGAGTTGGCGCATGGCAGAGGTCGCGCGATCAGAGAGCGCGTCTGCGATTCGCGAACGCGTGTACTCACCAAGATAAGTAACTGAGTCAACGCTCTCTCCGATTCTGCGAAGAAGTTGGCGACTCCCAGGGGTCTTTGCCCACCAGAGCTCGTGCCCATGGGTGGTAGCAATTGACCTTACAATTCCAGCACGCTTGAGCGCGGGCGCCATCAGACCTAGCGGCGCAGCAGCGCCAAACCACACCTGGGTACATCCATATTTCTTCGCGGTGGCCACCACGCGTTTAGTTGCATTAAGCGTGGGCACCAACATCTTCATGGGATCGCGCACCACTTCGATGTCGAAATCCCGGAGCAAGAGATCGTCATATTCACGGGCGCCATCTTGATCACTTGTATGGACCACGACACTTCCACGCGGCAGGCGCTCGACTAGTGCGTTGACGAAGGATTCGATCCCACCGGCACGAGGGCCAAAATCGTTAGTAACAACCAGAGTTGGGCGCATCCGATTAGAGACGGACCCCACCGCGAAATGGCATGGTAGAAATGGAAGAGACCTGCACACGTTTGCCCGGACGTGGTGCGTGCACCATCAAACCATTCCCCAAGTAGATGCCCACGTGACTAATTCGGCTATAAAAGAAGACTAAATCTCCAGGCCTGAGGGACCCACGCGAAATTCTTCTTCCGTATCCATACTGCGCCGACGAAGAATGTGGCAGTGAAATCCCTGCCTGCGAAAAGGCGACCATGGTCAGCCCAGAGCAATCCCATTCTTTGGTACCCGCGGCGCCAAAGACGTAGCGATCACCTATTTGCTTAAGTGCGTATCTCAACGCAATACCACTGCGCCCCGAGACTTTATTGGCCAACTTCGCCGAGATGAGTGAGCTCTGTTGTGACGAGGCGTCTTCATCCGCTTGCTGTTTCAATAAGCGCACCCGTTCCGCACTCTTTAATGATGAGAGGAGTCCCTCGGCCTTGCGCAACTTCGTTTGCGCTGCAGCTGCTTCGGCGCTGAATTCCTTCTGCGTCGCCTGGATTTGTTTCAACTGGTCCTTCACTAAGAGCGAGGTCTGTTGCAGACGCTGCGCCGCTGTGGAATAACGCCGAAGTTCAATACTTTGAGTGCGCGTTAACACCTCAAGTGAACCCGCACTCGCTAAATAGGCAGCCGGATCTTTTGCAAAGAGCAATTGCATTCCCTGACCCATGCCGCCATCCATGTAAGCCTGGAGAGCGATCTTGCCAAGGCTCTTCTTAAGAACATCAACATTCTCGCGCTGAGTGGCTTGCTGGCCTTTGACACCCGAGAGTTTTTGTTGCAATTTTGCAAGCTTGACTTTCGCACCGTTCGCATTCTCGGCAGCGTCGCCAGCTTCGCTCTGCAATTGCGCTACTTGCCTAGCCACTGCGGTGATGGAGGAAGGTGTGGCGAACGCACCTTCCGGCAGACTTAACGCGAGCGCACAGATGGCTACGATCGCAGACCTGGAGGTCTGACGCCGGCTCATTCGAGTACCTGCCATTTAGGCAGGCTAACCACCCACTTCGCCTCACATCAACTTCTCGTCCCGGGGAAAACCCAGGTTTACGCTCAAAAGAGCGAAAAATTAGCCAGTTGCGCTCAGATGTTTCGAAGGCGGCACCAGACCAGATTCCACCAGCACCTCTACTGCGGCTAGGTGTTCCGGACTTGGCTCCCGGCGAGTTCCCGGTGAGGGCGAAACTCCGGTGATAGATAAGAGGTGGGTGACTACACACTCAGCACATTCATGCGCTCGACCCAGAGCGGGGATGATGCAGGTATCACAATCAATAATCATGCTTTTAGATTAGAACCAACCACTGACATCAACCATCAAGAGTTTTCTGATGGAGATCCTGAGGTGATTGAGACCCCGAAGAGCCGGCGCCCAGAAAACCAGGTCCGCCAGACCACAATCAGGATGAGATAGAGCGGGGTGATTGTGAGCATCCAATAGGCCCACTTGGGTCCATTGAGTAGATCAGTGCTCTCATAGGTAGCGGAGAGCACAGTGAGGGCTAAGAGATAGATGAGCATCATGGGAATCGTGAAAGAGCGCATCGCCTTAACCCGCATCAAATGTGGAAACTTTACCGTCGTGAGTTGCAGGATGCAGAGAGCAATCGAAATGATCGTCGCCCACGAGCGACCTATATGGAGGATGAGAAAAGTGGGAACCACCACATTCCAGGCTGCAGGAAAGCCGTTAAACCACGCATCTTCAGTTTCCAGATCTGTACGTGCAAACCAGAGCGCCGAGCTGAAAACAATCAACGCAGCTACGCCCATCTGCCAACCGCTTGGCAACAGCTCCATGCGGACCATGAAAGCCACGGGAACCACCACGCAAGTCACGTAATCAACGACAAGATCGAGAACGTGCCCATCAAACTGCGGCGCATGCTCCACGACAGCCAACTTGCGAGCAATGGGACCATCGATGCCGTCTAGCACCTGACAAACAATTAACCAGAGCAGTGCAGATCGGATGTGACCATCTATGGTCGCCTGCAAGGCCAGCAGCCCCGCGGCAGCTCCACTAGCGGTGAGAGCATGAATAGCTAGGCCAGCTCTGCGGAGGTGATGGGTCTTTGACAGCGCCATAAGGCCCACCTTATCCCGGAGAGTCGGTGGCTCGCCGTAGGCTCAGGCCATGAGTTCATCCCCGGCGCGAACGGCCAAGCGCCGCCTCCTTGAACGACTCTGGGTCGTATTGGTTATCGCTTATGGAGCCGGTCGTGCCTTTGTGGTCTGGAAAGCCCTTGGCCGATATGGCGTCAATCCGTGGCTCTACCTAGCGCTAGATGTCACCTCATCATGGCCTTACGCGGTCGCGACTGCTCGTTTGGTGACGTCAGTGATCGATCGAGAATTCTCTCGAGCCAGATCGTGGGGCGTCCTGGCCGCGGTCACTTTCCTCATTCCTGATATTTATATCTTGGCCGTTGCAAGACGCGTACCCACCGAGGTGTATGCCATCATCATCGCAATCGTTTCGTTACTAGCGCTCTCAGCGATTGTTTCGCTCTTCGTAAAAATTCGTAATGGACGCAGAGCGCGCAGTGAGTGATCAACTTTCACTTCAAGATCTAGGTCGGCCACTTCGTGATACCACGTTTATTGTCGTTGACTTGGAGACCACTGGCGGGTCGCCAGCCACTTCAGCGATTACCGAAATTGGTGCAGTAAAAGTTCGATCGGGTGAGGTTCTCGGCGAATTCCGCACTTTTGTTAATCCAGGTGGACCCATTCCGGTCTTCATCACTGTCCTAACTGGTATTACTGACTCAATGGTTGCCTTAGCGCCAGGGATTGAAAGTGCGCTACCAGCTTTTCTCGAATTCTGTGACAACGCCGACAATGCTGTACTCGTGGCACATAACGCGCCCTTTGATATCGGATTTCTTAAAGCTGCGTCAGCGCAGTTAAAAATCGAGTGGCCAAATTACGAAACTCTAGATACGGCAAAGTTAGCCCGCACCATTCTGAGCAAAGACGAAGTGAAGGATTGCAAGCTCGGCACTCTCGCCCCGTTCTTCGGAGCTACTACTACGCCAAATCATCGAGCGCTCGATGATGCGCGAGCAACTGTCGATGTTCTGCATGGACTCATTTCAAGATTAGGCAATCTCGGCGTTTCTACCTTGCCTGACTTACGCGCCTTTTCCCATCGCATTACACCTGCACAAAAAAAGAAGAAATATCTGGCAGAAAACATCCCTTCAACGTGTGGCGTCTATATCTTCAAGGACATTAAGGGAGTTCCTCTGTACGTGGGAGTTTCAAACAATTTACGTAACAGGGTGCGCTCTTACTTCACCGCATCAGAGCAACGGCGGCGCATTATCGACATGATTGCCATTACTGAGAGCGTCGAAACGATTATCTGTCGCACACCCCTCGAAGCGAGCGTCTTGGAGCTTCGTCTCATCGAAGAGTTCCAACCGCGCATCAATCGGCGTTCCAAGCATCAGAGTAAATCTCATTGGGTCCATTTGACTCGCGAGCGCTTTCCTCGCCTTACGATCGCTCGAGGAATTGAAAAGATTGACGACGAGTGGATTGGCCCCTTCTCCTCTAGAGGCGACGCACAGTTGGCTATTGAATGTGTGTATGAAGTTCTTCCTATTCGACAATGCACTCCTCGTATCACTATTGCTAGCCAGAAAAAGTCGAGCGCGTGCGCACTGGCCGGCATGGGCAAATGTGGCGCCCCATGCATCGACGATCAATCTGCTGAAGATTACGAAGCTATCGTTGATGTCGCTCGCCACCTCTTCACGCTCGACGCCTCTCTAGTGGTAGATCGCGCAAATATTCGAATGCGCGAATTAGCCATTGAGGAAAGATTCGAGGAGGCCATCGAAGTTCGTAACCGACTCACCTCATTCCTGCGCGCATCTTCAAGGGCCGAAAGACTTCGAGCTTTCGTTCAGTTGCCTCAAATCATCACCGCGCTACCTACTCCTGAAGGCGGATGGGAATTCACCTGCATCAGATACGGACGTTTTGCCGGCGCACTCATCGGGGATCCGGGATATGCACCGCAACTGACCATCGATTCGCTCTTACTGCTCAGCGAGCCCGTCGCCCCCCGCGAGCGCATCTTGCCGGCCTCATCGCACGAGGAAGTGGAGAGACTTCTGCGTTATGTGGAGACCCCTGGACTTCGGCTCGTTGAAGTTCTGGGCCAATGGTCTGCTCCGGCGCGAGGCGCACAAGCCCACCGACATGCTCTGGAGGCCCTCGAGTTGGCCATTCCTACGGTTAAGCCCACGGGCGGTGGCCACGATGGGCGTCCCATCCCCCGTCGGAGTCGAATATCTTTAGGAGAGCCGGGGAGTTAAGCCAGGATTTTGGCTGCCAGCGCAACCAAGGCAAAGGGATCTATCGGATGAGCCAGATAGCCCTCAGCGCGCGACCAGGTAGCCAGCCAGGCATCGTCAGGGCGTCCCACCACCAGAAGAATGGGTGGAGAATTAAAGAATTCGTCCTTAATCTGCCGGGCAAGACCCATGCCACCCTCGGGGACCGCTTCCCCATCTAAAATGAGCAGGTCAAAGCCTTTTTTGCCCTTCAGCGTGGCCTTGGTGGCCTCTTCCATGGTGGTCAGCAAAGCCGGCCCGGTAGCTACTTCGAAGGTTTCAACGGGCGGCAAAGCAACGGATATTCGCCGACCTAGACCGGCAATGATCTGGGCGCGAACGGTGGAATCATCGCTGTAGATCAGCACTCGAGTAACGCCTGAAGGCGCCGTCGAAGTAGTGCCAGCGAGCACATCTGATTGAGTGTGAGACACCCGCCTATCTTATCCCTGCGCAATGCGGATTTAAGGCCAATATGTAGTGACCTGGTTCACCTCACCAAGTGCACTCCCGCAGCGCGCTTTTTGCGGCTTTATCCACCATAATTTACGTGTGACTAGCACCCTTGAAGACTCAGAGACCAGCGCCGCTCCGGCCAACCGTCCCAACCTCGTTGCCGTGGGAACGATCGTCTGGCTCTCGAGTGAATTAATGTTCTTTGCAGCGCTCTTCGCGATGTACTTCACCGCGCGTTCAGTTCAAGGCCCGAAGGTCTGGCATGAGTCGAACGGAATGCTAAATATCCCCTTTTCCACTCTCAACACCACCGTCTTGGTGCTCTCTTCAGTGACTTGCCAATTCGGTGTTTTCGCTGCGGAACGCTTCCAATTACGGCGTACAGGCAGCGCCTTAGATTTTCGTAAATGGGGTTTATCCGAGTGGTTTGCACTCACCTTCCTGATGGGTGCCTTCTTCGTCGGTGGACAGATTTACGAGTATGCAAACTTGGTCTCAGAGGGTCTCTCATTCTCCACGAACGCGTATAGCTCGGTCTTTTACCTAACAACTGGCTTCCACGGCCTCCATGTAACGGGTGGACTTATCGGCTTTCTGATTCTTCTTGCACGCACCTTCAAAGCTCGACGATTCGGCCATTCACAAGCTACCTCGGCAATCGTGGTCTCCTACTACTGGCACTTCGTTGACATTGTATGGATCGGACTGTTCGCCACTATCTACCTCATCAAGTAAGGCTACGAGTGAAAAAGATTTTGCGTCATCGCAGGCATCCCATCGCGCACTTCCTAGTGCTCGGCATTGCCCTTCTCGCTATCGGGTTTGGATACACCCTGCTCTCACCATCGAATGCAGCGATCGCTACAAATGCGCGCAGCCAAGCGGTAGAAGAGGGTCGTCAGATCTTTCTTAAGGGCTGTTCCTCATGCCACGGACTCAACGCGGAAGGTTCCACCCAAGTACCCACCTTGCTCGGCGTCGGCGCAGCTTCTGTTGACTTTCAGGTAGGAACAGGTCGCATGCCGTTGGCAAATAACGGCGTGCAGGCTATGCGCAAGAAGCCGGTCTATAACGCAGAAGAGACCGCCGCGTTGGCCGCCTATGTTGCGAGCCTTTCACCAGGACCAGCAATACCTAATGCGGCACAGTTGAATTACGAACGCGATGGAAACATTGCCGAAGGTGGGCAGCTTTTCCGCACTAACTGCGCCATGTGTCACAACTACGCCGGCCAAGGCGGAGCACTTACTCAAGGAAAGTATGCGCCTTCCTTAATGGGTGTGGAAGTGAAAAAGATGTACGAAGCGATGCTTACTGGGCCACAATCAATGCCAGTCTTTGGCGATCGCGCCATCTCACCACAACAAAAACTTTCCATGATTAAGTTCCTTAAGGGCATCGATGCGGAAAAGGGTCAAGGCGGATTCTCGCTAGGCAAAGTAGGACCCGTTACTGAAGGTCTAGTTGGCTGGGTCTTAGGGCTCGGGTTACTTATTGGAGTTTCTGTCTGGCTAGGAGCGAAATCTAAATGAGCGATACACATAGCGGACACGAGAATTCAGGACAACAGAGTTCAACAGCGCTCTCCCCTCTCGCCGATCCAGGTCTACCTCCCCACGTTTATCGCCGTGCCGACACTGAACCGCGTGCTGCAAAGAAAGCTGAACAGCAGGTAGCAATCCTCTTTGGTCTTTCTGCAGCTAGCACGATCGCATTTATCGCTTCTTTTGTGGGTATCAAGAAAGACGTTTTCGTCTTTGTGCCACTATTTGGGTCGACACAGGCTCAACAACTCGCTCTCGGAATCACGCTAGCGCTCTCGCTCTTCCTCATCGGGGCGGGCGCTGTGCATTGGGCTAAAACATTGATGCCAGATCACGAAGTTATTCAGGACCGTCATGAGCTTCGTTCAAGTGATGAAGACCGTCAGGGCGTCATTGATGTCTTCCACGAAGGAGCCGAGGCTGCCGGTCTGGGACGTCGCTCTCTCATCAAGCGAACGCTTCTTGGATCAGTGGGCCTGGTTACTCTCACCCCGATTCTTTTGTTGCGAGATATGGGACCGCTCCCCCGCAAGCAATTAGAAACTACTAACTGGGCAGCGGGTCGAAGACTCGTCACTGATCCAGACGGTAAGCCGCTGAAAGCCAGTGACTTACAAGTTGGCGCTGTGGCACACATACTTCCCGAAATGCCCGAGGGTAGCGAGCTCACGCTCAACGATTTAGTGAAGGATGCTGTCATTGTCGTGCGCCTTCGTCCAGAGGATCTCAATCTTCCGGCGGACCGTAAAGACTGGGTTCATGAAGGCATCATCGCGTTCTCGAAGATTTGTTCACACATGGGGTGCGCCGTGGGACTCTACGAGCAACAAACTCATCATTTGCTCTGTCCTTGCCACCAATCAACTTTTGATGTTGAAACCGGTGCCCAAGTAATCTTCGGACCAGCCGCCCGCCCACTTCCGCAATTGGCAATTACCGTCGATTCAGAGGGATATCTGATCGCTAAGCAAGGCTTTACACAACCTGTCGGACCTAGCTTTTGGGAGCGTTCATCATGACAACAGGCAAGCGCATCGGTGGGAACGTAGCTAACTTCGTAGACGAACGAACTGGGGCCGGACGCGCCTTGAAGAAAAACCTCGGCAAGGTATTCCCCGACCATTGGTCATTTATGCTCGGAGAGGTGGCGATGTACTCCTTCGTCATTTTGTTGCTCTCCGGAACATTCCTCACCTTCTTTTTTGTTCCTTCGCAAGAAGAGATCATCTACAAAGGAAACTACGCACCCCTGAGCGGACTTTCGATGTCGCAGGCGTATGCCTCGACTGTAGATATGTCATTTGACGTGCGCGGTGGCATGTTGATGCGCCAAATTCACCACTGGTCAGCACTTATTTTTCTTGCAGCCATGGTGGTACACATGATGCGCGTCTTCTTTACTGGCGCCTATCGAAAACCGCGAGAACTTAACTGGGTTCTTGGTGTAGGACTGCTCACCCTTGGAATCGTGGAAGGTTTCTTGGGTTATTCCCTTCCCGACGATTTACTCTCCGGCACTGGTATACGCATCGCAGAAGCCATCATTCAGGCCATTCCGCTGATCGGCACCTATGTAGCGTTTTTCCTCTTTGGCGGAGGATTTCCTGGAACAATTTTCATCTCCCGTATTTACACCATCCATGTGTTACTTGTGCCTGGAATTATTCTTGCTCTTATCACCGCTCACGTGCTTCTGGTCTGGTTCCAGAAGCACACCCAATACCCTGGCCCCGGTCGCACAGAAAAGAACGTCGTGGGCTTTCCACTGCTCCCTGTATACATGGCCAAAGCTGGTGGCTTCTTCTTCATTGTCTTTGGAATCACCACTTTCTTAGGTGCAGTTGCTTCCATCAACCCGATCTGGCTCTACGGTCCCTACAACCCGTCTCAGATCTCTGCTGGTTCACAACCAGACTGGTACATGGGTTGGCTTGATGGTTTGGTTCGGATGGCTCCTAACTGGGAGACACACGCCTTCGGTCATACCGTCTCCTGGAACATTCTGATTCCAGGTCTAATTGTTCCTGGGATTATGTTCACTGGGCTTGCGCTCTGGCCATTCATAGAATCCTGGGTCACCGGCGACAAGCGGGAACACCATCTCCTTGAACGCCCTCGTAACGCCCCCACTCGCACCGCGGTCGGCGCCATGGCACTCACTTTCACCATGGTCACCTTGATCAACGGTGGAAACGATCTTCTGGCCACCCACTTTGGTCTTTCCATCAATCAAATTATGTGGTTCTCACGTATCGGAGTATTCGTGTTACCTCCGATCGCATATTTTGTGACTAAGCGAATCTGCCTCGGCCTGCAACATAAGGATCGCGATACCGTCCTTCATGGTCGCGAGAGTGGTCGACTAGTGATGCTTCCTAGCGGCGAGTTCATCGAGGTACACGAGCCCATCGATCAATACGCACGCTATTCACTCACCAACCATGAGCAACCAGCAGTTGTAGAACTGCAACTCGAAGATGCCCATGGCGTCGCACGGCCCGGATCTGTGAAAGAGAAGATCCGCGCCCGCCTCTCACGTGGCATGTACGGCGAACAAGTACAGAAGCCCACCGAGAAAGATCTTCTCGAGCTCGAAGATGGTCACCACTAACCTCGTATGAGCTCCGAACGCAATGTCTTAGGTGGAGCACTTGAGCTCTGCTCGCTCGAACCACTTACTGGATGGTTTCGTGATGGCTATGCTCGGGCATCATCAGATGATCCTGGGTCGCACACGGTAGCCGCAGTTCTCTCGCGAGATTTTCTGGAACACCAACGCGAGGTAGGCAACGATCTCTCTACTCCACTCCCCCAATATGGTTTCCCTGGCCTCGTTCCCGGAGATCGCTGGGCGGTGTGTGCGCCTCGTTGGCACCAAGCATTCCTCGCAGGGCGTGCGTGCGGCGTAGTACTTGCCGCCACTAGTGAAGGCGCTCTGGAGCACACCACCCTTGAGGCGCTTACCGCACACAGCGTGGACGTTCCGGCAGACTTGCGTTCGTTATGACCAACGAAACTGCCAACGAAATTGCAGAGTCCTACCGCCAGGCAACGCTCGCTTTTTCTCATGTCGCCGTCTCTCTCTCGGTATCAGATCTTGACAAAAAGAGTGGCGTAGACCCGTGGACTCCTCGAATGGTCATTCACCATGTAACGGATAGCGAGACCAACTCGTACTTGCGGCTCCGCCGGTTGGTGGCCGAACCTGGAACTCTTATTCAAGGCTACGACGAGGGCATCTGGGCTCATGATTCGACGCTTGCATATGCAACTCTTGACACTGAGGAGTCGCTAGCAATATTTCGAGCAGTGCGAGCTTCTTCTTACTCACTCATCCAACGACTTACAGAAGAAGACCTGAAAAATGAAGGAACACACTCAGAGTACGGCAAGTACACCGTCTCTCAGTGGCTCACAAATTATTTAGCCCATCCACTCGATCACTTGGCGCAGATCAAATCAATCTTGAACTAATTCAAAGATTAATGAGGCCCATGACCGGGGCGTGAGTACTCCATGGTAAATCCCACAACCGTGATGAGGAGCAGACCCACACCGATCATGGTCAGCCACCAACCTAGAATCAGCCCGAGACCTACCACGATGGTGGAACCAGCCACCGGGAGGGGCCACCACGAACCTGGGCTAAAGAAGCCCAGTTCACCAGCGCCCTCGTAAATTTCTGCTTGCAAGCGATCTTGCGGCTGTGCACCGAGGCGCCGGTCAGTGAACCAGAAGTAAAAACCAATGATCAACGCAAGGCCTGTACTGAGAGCCAGGGCGGTGGTACCTACCACTTCATGGGATAAGAGCCAATACACGAGTGTAAGAGCACCATAAAAAACCGTGATCCCCAAGAAGAGTTTCCAAGCGAACTTCACGAGTGGTTCTCTCCCTTCGCATTATTAACTGCAACGTCCGTATCATCATGGGCCCCCAGCGCCGCGAGATGCGGATAGTGGAGATCAAAGGCCGGACGTTCAGAGCGGATTCGAGGCAAGCTGTGGAAGTTGTGGCGCGGTGGCGGGCACGAGGTAGCCCACTCGAGAGAGGCGCCATATCCCCATGGATCGTCTTCCGTGACGAAAGGTGCATTGCGTGTCATCCACACATTCATGAAGAATGGAATCATGGATAGTCCAAGGATGAATGCGCCCACGGTGGAAACCATATTCATCCCCGTGAAACCGTCCGTCTGTAAATAATCTGCGTATCTGCGAGGCATACCCACAGTGCCCAGCCAGTGCTGAATTAAGAATGTGGTGTGGAATCCAACAAAGAGCGTCCAAAAGTGAATCTTGCCTAGTCGTTCGTTGAGCATGCGCCCAGTCATCTTTGGCCACCAAAAGTAGAACCCGCCAAACATCGCGAAGACGACTGTGCCAAAGAGTACGTAATGGAAGTGGGCAACAACAAAGTAGGAATCTGAGACAGGGAAATCAAGTGGTGGGCTCGCCAAGATAATGCCTGTTAAACCGCCGAAGAGGAAAGTAACTAAGAAACCGATCGTCCAGAGCATCGGGGTCTCAAATGAAATAGACCCCCGCCACATAGTTCCGACCCAGTTAAAGAACTTCACACCGGTGGGAACGCCGATAAGGAAAGTCATAAACGAGAAGAACGGAAGCAAGACCGCACCAGTCACGTACATATGGTGCGCCCACACTGCAACTGAAAGTGCCGCAATGGAAATGGTGGCAGCGACTAAACCTTTGTAACCAAAGAGCGGTTTACGGCTAAATACCGGAAGGATTTCAGTAGCAATACCAAAAAATGGAAGCGCGAGAATGTATACCTCTGGGTGACCGAAGAACCAGAAGACGTGTTGCCAGAGCATAGCTCCGCCGTTTGCCGGGTCAAAGATATGCGTACCGAATCTACGATCCGCTTCTAGGGCGAAGAGTGCGGCGGCCAATGGTGGGAATGCAAGAAGTACCAGGATCGAGGTGAGCAAGATGTTCCACGAGAAGATCGACATGCGGAACATGGTCATGCCAGGAGCGCGCATCACGAAGATGGTGGTGACGAAGTTGACGCCACCAAGAATGGTCCCCACACCACCGATGGCCAATCCCACGATCCACAGATCACTGCCCAATCCGGGTGAATACTCGACACTAGAAAGTGGTGCGTAAGCCGTCCAACCAAATGACGCCGAACCACCTGGTGTAAAGAATCCAGCCGCCGCCATGAGGCCGCCAAAGAGATAAAACCAATAGCTGAGCATGTTCAATCGCGGAAAGGCCACGTCTGCAGTGCCGATTTGCAACGGCATAATGACGTTAGCAAATCCCACGAAAAGTGGTGTGGCAAACATCAGCAACATGATGGTTCCGTGCATCGTAAAAATCTGGTTGTACTGCTCATTAGAGAGAAATTGCAAACCAGGCTGCGCGAGTTCAGCGCGGAGCAAGAGTGCTAAGACGCCAGCGAAGAGGAACCAGGCAAAGGACGTGGTGAGGTACATGTAGCCGATGACTTTATGATCCGTAGTCGTAAGTAACTTCATGATGGTGCGCCCACGAGGCTCGCGCCGCGGAGGGGCCGTCCTAGACTCTGAGCGGACTGTAGGCTCTGCGAATGTGGTCATGCCGCACTCCCCTTCAACGTGTTAACGATTTGCTTGTACTCCGCAGCTGGCACAACTTTCACCTTGAAAAGCATCAGCGAGTGATCGCGTCCACAAAGTTCAGCGCACTTTCCAGCATACGTTCCTAATTTTTCTGGAGTGACTTCGAATTGGTTCGTACGTCCTGCGATCAAATCCATTTTCATCATAAATGCAGGGACCCAGAAAGAGTGGTTAACGTCTGTTGTGGTGAGATCGAAACGGACGCGCTCACCTTGCGGCAAGTAGAGGGTGGGTGCATGCTCTGGCGTTCCGGTGACCACGGTATTTGCCGGCAAATCTTCGTAGGTGAATTGCCACGACCAACGGATTCCGTTGACGTGAATCACATGTACAGCACTGCCTTTTGGCGAAATCTTGGTGATCACAGATTCATCACGAGCTGTGAAGTAGAAGAGCACTGCAACAATCAAAAAAGGAACAATCGTATAGAGAATTTCAATGGGTAAGTTGTACTTGGTCTGCGCAGGAATACGGTTTCCTCGACGACGGTGGAAAATGACCGCCCAGACGATAAGCCCCCATACAAAAGCACCCACGATCAAAGCCGCTACCCAGGAGCCTTGCCATAAAGCCAATGTGCGATGACCGTTATCCGTCACTGGCTCGGGTAAACCGAGGCGAGGGAGCTTAGAGGCCGAGCATCCAGCTACGAAGACCAAGAGTGGGGCGGCAAGGAATATTGCAACCAAGCGCGGATGGTTTCTCACGCTCAAATGATAGTGGTTCACGCGTACACATGGCGCGGTGGTTCGGAGTAGCGTGGCTCACATGAATGCCACGCCAGGTCGTTTTACGTTAGGCGGGAATCTCGCGAATGCGCAGAGCCTCTCCACAGCGACTCCCTCGCTGGGACTGGCCTGCCAGGAAATCGCCACCCACCTCGGCATATCCCCGCAAGAGCTCTACTTTGTGGGAGATGGGCCGCTCGCCCATACTCTCGCCATAGCTGGTCTGCCCACCGGCCCCCGGCAAGTGAGCGCTATTGAGCGCGCTGAACTCCTGGCCCAGGCGAGCGAAACCTTGTCCGTCTCCCCCAGCGGGCACCTACTGGAACGTGCCATTGTGGCGAGTACCTACTCTCTTGGCTGGGTCAACGGCGAGATCGGGAGTATCCAGGAGATTGATTCCTGGGCGGCCCGCATTCACCAGAGCGAAGGCCTGCTTCATAGTGACTTGAGCTATGGCCTTGGAGTCTTGCCGACTCCCACAGGGTGGGACATCGCCTCGATCGATGCGCGCGCCTTTGGCGGTCCCACGTTGGGGATACTGGCGATCAAATCGCGCACACGTTGGAGTGACCCGCTTCCCACGCTCTCGCCTCGCTACGGACAGGTACATGTTGATGAGCGATTAATTGTGGAAGCAGCAGCCGCTCTGAAAACCTATGAGTCTTTGGCCAAGAAGCATTACGAAAGAATCTCCACATTCAATCGTGATCTACGCGCCAAATGTGCAGAGGTCGCTCATATCGATGTGGCTGGCGATCCAGCGGGCATCGCCCACATCATTACTTTTTCTGTGCTTTATGCACAAGGGGAGGAACTTGTGCGCGCTTTTGCCAAAGAAGGCTTTGAAGTGGCATCGGGCTCAGCCTGCATGTCAACGAATCTTGAACCAAGTCACGTGTTGGTGGCAACAGGTCGCCTCACCCATGGAAACGTCCGGCTAATAATCCCCTACGACGAACCCGCCGATTCCTTGGCTCGCTTTATGGAAGTCCTGCCCCGCATCGTTGAAGGAGTACGACAAGCATGAGTATCCCTGCGCTAGAAATTGATACTTCCGGGCTGCGTTGTCCGCTTCCCGTACTCGCACTAGCTCGCCGAATTTTGGAGATCCCCATCGGAGAAACGATTGCCATGACATCTGATGATCCGGCAGCCGGGCCCGATGTACATGCCTGGGCGCGCATGACGGGACACACTTTTCTCACCGAAGAAGAGAGTGGGAATGGGAAACGTTTCTTGGTGCGCAGAGAAACAACTCAAGACTTAACGAACGGATTACCGGAAGGGTTTTGAATTAGTTGCCAAACGGCGAGTGCAAATGTGGAGCAATTTCATCAGCTGCAGCATCTCCAAATGAATCGCGAAGCCGCAAAATAAATTCACGATCAGTGAATCGATATTCCTGTGTTCCTTGATACTCGAGAACGTATGTGGCGATCATTGCGCCGACTTGTGCGCAACGTTCATCACCCAAGCCCCAGGCTAGAGCTGCCAAGAATCCTGATCGGAAGGCATCCCCCACGCCGGTGGGATCAATTTTAGAATGCTCTTTTGCAACTGGAACCGTAAGCGCGGGAGTCCCTCTACGCTCAATAACGCAACCTTTAGCTCCGTGCGTGGTGATCCGCACCTTTACTCGTTCTAGTACTTCGTCGCTACTCCACCCAGTCTTTTGCTCCGTCAACGCCTTTTCATATTCGTTCGTGAAGAGGTACTCCGCACCATCAATCAATCGTTTAATTTGTTCGCCATCCATGCGGGCCATCTGTTGCGAAGGGTCAGCGGCAAATGGAATTCCTAGGCTGCGAGCGGCGGCCGTGTGATTAAGCATGGCGTCCGGGTCATCTGGCGTAATGATCACCATATCCAAACCACCTGCCGCTGCATGAACGACTCCAAGTTCAATCATCCGTGCTTCGCTCATCGCACCCGGATAGAACGAGGCGATCTGATTTAACTCCACATCAGTGGTGCAGAGAAAACGCGCAGTGTGCGCTTCCTGGGAGGTAAGTACGTGTTCGGTATTGACGTTATGTCTGGTGAGCCAAGAGTTGTAATCAGCGAAATCAATTCCAACTGCCGCCACCAAGATGGGCTCAAGGCCGAGGGCTCCTAGCCCAAACGCAATATTGGCGGCACATCCACCTCGTCGCACTACCAGACCATCGACCAGGAAAGAGAGGGAGATGCTATCGAGTGAGCCTTCAACAAAGGAGTCACGAAAACGACCCGGAAAGGTCATGAGGTGGTCAGTTGCTACTGATCCTGCAACCGCAATCTTCACCAGCAGGAAGTTACTCCATTAGTGGAAGGAATCTCCGCAGGCGCAACTGCCTTGAGCGTTTGGATTATCAATTGTGAAGCCTTGCTTCTCAATGGTGTCGACATGATCGATAGAGGCACCCATCAAGTAAGGGGCGCTCATGCGGTCAGTAACCACCTTGACAGCGCCAAATTCGCGGACCACATCGCCATCGAGCGTGCGATCATCGAAATAGAGTTGGTAGCGCATGCCAGAACATCCACCAGGTTGAACGGAGATTCGAAGGCTAAGGTCGGTACGGCCTTCTTGCTCAAGGAGTCCAGCCACTTTGCTGGCCGCGTGATCCGTGAGCAAGATACCTAACAACTCAGTGGTTGATTCAGTGCCCAAATCAGGGTTCACATCAGTAGTCGTTGCCTCGGACATATCTCTCTCCCTTACTCGTCATTTCCCTACGTCTCATTCAACAATTATCTTGAAGATTCAATTCCATACTACCTGCTACTTAACTACTCCAAGTCCTCGAAACCCGCTTCGTCAGGGCGGCAAGGGAAATCTGAGGGTTGGCCATCGAATCGGCGATCTCCACCGGCGTCTCAGCCATCGCATATGCCGATTCAATTCCGATACCGGTGTACTCGCGCCGACCACAGTGGACCTGCCCAGCCAACACGATGGTGGGCTTTCCCAGCCTCATGGCATGAAAGGCCACACCTGAAACGACCTTCCCGCGGAGCGATTGCCAGTCGAAAGAGCCTTCGCCCGTCACCACTAGGTCAGCCCACTCCACGGCGCCAGCGAGATTTACGTGGCGCGCTACCTCTTCTATGCCGGAGACCCGTCGACCGCCGAGGGCCATGAGGGCCGCGCCTAGCCCACCTGCAGCGCCGGCACCAGCACCCACGCACTCTTGGCTTGCCGCTGCAATGAGCACTGACTGGTAGGCCAACAAAGATGCTTCCAACTCACGCACATCCGCTGGAGTGGCGCCTTTTTGGGGTCCATACATTTCAGTAGCGCCTTGTGGACCGGTGAGTGGGTTATCGACGTCGGTGGCTATCACAATTTCGCACCCAGCCACCACATCAAGTGCCCGCGAAATATCGAGCCCAGCAATTCCTAATAGCCCCATTCCGCCCTGATCGAGCGGCACATTGGCGGTCGCCCCCAGCGCCGCCAGCAGACCAGCGCCCCCATCATTAATCGCGGTGCCACCCAGTCCGAGAACTACTCGACGTGATTGTGAGAGCGCAAAGCGGATCGCTTCCCCGACACCGTAACTACTTCCAGTGCGCACAAGATCAGAAGACTCGGGGTAACTTCCGCGCCCTATAATTTCGGCGCTCTCCACGTAAGCGCTGCCATCCCGAAAGAGCACCCGAACCGGTTGCGAGCTGCCCCTGGCATCGCGAACAACAAGGGGTTCACATACGCCATCACTACCCGCAAGCACATCAAGAAAACCAGGTCCGCCATCAGAAAGCGGCAAGGTACGCACTTCATCGCCGGGAGCTTCGGCCGCCCACGTCGAGGCGATGATCGCCGCCGCATCCCCAGCGCTCATTGTGGTTCCATACGAATCCGGTGCCACCAAAATCTTCACGCCACCACCATCACAGCGACCTGGCTGCGATGCAACTCTGGCATGCCTGCAATTTTCTGCCATGATGAGCAAATGGCAGATCTGCTCTTTCTCGGCGCCGGCATCGACCTCAGAAGCGAACGAGGCGTTTCTTGCCCTGGCGACTTGCCGCCAGTAAGCGATGCCGAACTAGTCGAGCGAGCTCACATTGCGCGAGCAGCGCTTGGAGAGCGCGCTTACATCTTGGGACATCACTATCAGCGTGACGAAGTCATCGCCTTTGCAGATGTCACCGGAGACTCATTCAAACTTGCGCAAGCCGCCGCCGGACGCCCCGAGAGTGAATTCATTATTTTCTGCGGCGTGCACTTCATGGCAGAGAGCGCAGACATTCTCACGAGCGATTCGCAAAAAGTGATTTTGCCCGACCTGGCCGCAGGTTGTTCGATGGCAGATATGGCAACACACGCACAAGTCGAAGACGCGTGGGATTCGCTGAAAGCATTAAATGTTGCAGAGAAAACCATTCCCGTTACCTACATGAATTCTTCAGCCGCTATCAAGGCATTTACTGGTCGCAATGGCGGCACTGTCTGCACTTCATCAAATGCGAAGACTGCACTGAAGTGGGCTTTTGATGGAGGCGAAAAAGTACTCTTTTTACCGGATCAACATTTGGGCCGCAATACTGCAGTGCGCGAAATGGGATTCTCACTCGACGACTGCGCAATATTTGATCCGTGGAAACCACAGGGTGGCTTAACTGACGCAGAGATTACTGCAGCAAAGATGTTGCTTTGGAAGGGTCACTGCTCTGTTCATGGCCGGTTCACATTGGCAAGTGTCAATGAAATACGAGACCGCATACCGGACGTGAATATTTTGGTACATCCCGAATGTCCATACGAAGTCGCCGAAGCCGCCGATTACGTGGGCTCTACCGAACGCATTATCAAAATTATCGAAGGTGCTCCCTCAGGATCTTCATGGGCCATTGGCACCGAACTCAACTTGGTGAAGCGCCTCGCTCATGCGAATCCAGATAAGAACATCCATTTTCTCGACAAGAGCGTGTGTTACTGCTCCACCATGAATCGGATCGATCTCCCCCACCTCGTAGGGGCGATGGAAGCACTCGTGCTGGGACGCGTCGTCAATCAAATCACGGTAGACCCCATCACTTCGAAAGAGGCCCGTACTGCTCTTGACCGTATGCTCTCACTTGCCTAATCACCCACACGCTGCGACGAAGAAAGGTCCACATGACTGAAGAGATGCCCACTGGCAAAGGTCGCCCTACGCCAAAGCGGAGTGAAGTCGAGGCCAAACGCAAGAAGAGCTCAATTGCTCCTGCCAACTCGAAGGAAGCGCGCAAAGCTGCCCGCGATCAAACGAAGATCGAGCGTATGGCACAGCGCGCGGCATACCTGCGCGGCGATGAGCGCGCCATGCCACCGAGAGATAAAGGTCCTGTCCGTAAGTTAGCCCGCGACATGGTCGATGCACGCCGCTCCGTGGGCGAATACTTTTTACCCGTAGTTTTGATTGTGCTTGCGCTCTCATCGTTTCGTGCAATGCAGGTCTACGCCAGCCTCTTCCTCTACGCGGTACTCCTAGGGGTCATCGTTGATGGCGCGCTACTTGCCAGACGGATCAAAAAAATAGCGAGTGAACGCTTCCCTGACGCATCCCTCAAAGGCATCACGCTTTACGCCTGGTTACGCTCCACGCAACTTCGACGACTGCGCACCCCACCAGCAATGATCGCCAGGGGTACCAAGATCTAACAAATGATCTAACGATCGATCATCTGATCGATCTAAGGACGGGGATTTGGGCTGACCGTCAAAGCGGCATCCCGAGTAGGAAGAGTGCCGAGTGCGAGGTCGATCGCCCTCATCACAGCGGGTTCAAGCACTACTCCTGCGGCTTTCACATTCTCTCTCAATTGCTTTGGCCTTGATGCCCCGACGATCGCACTTGAAACATTGGGGTTCTGCAATACCCAAGCAATCGCGAGTTGCGACATAGTTAAACCAGACTCTTTCGCGATTGGCGCAAGATTTTGAACCGCAGTAAGCACTTCGTCGGTCATCCAACGCGAAATCATATTCGCGCCGCCCTTCTTGTCGGTGGCGCGCGACCCAGCCGGCGCCTTCTTACCTGGCAAATATTTTCCACTCAAGACGCCCTGGGCTATGGGAGACCATACGATTTGCCCAATCCCCTCTTCAATACAAAGCGGAATTACTTCACTTTCTGGAACTCGCCAGAGCATGGAGTACTGCGGCTGCGATGAAACAAATCGGTCGAAGCCCATATCGCGTGCAATCGTGAGTGCATCGCTGATCTGAGAAGCACTCCATTCGCTAAATCCGATGTAAATGACTTTTCCTTGACGAATCAGATCATCAAAGGCGCGCAAGGTTTCTTCCAAAGGCGTTTCGTAATCGAAGCGATGGGCTTGGTAGAGGTCAATGTGATCTGTCTTCAAACGTCGAAGAGATCCGTCGCATGCTTCCATAATGTGTTTACGCGAAAGGCCACGGTCGTTCTTTCCAGTGCCAATCGGCCAGTAAGTTTTCGTAAAGAGTTCATAGGATTCCCGCTTCACGCCTTTAAGCGCTGTCGCCAGCACCACTTCGGCCCTAGTGCCGGCATACACATCAGCTGTATCAAATGTGGTGATACCAAGGTTGAGTGCTTCCTTCACACAAGCAACGGCCGCTTCGGCTTCTACCTGACTGCCGTGAGTGATCCAGTTGCCGTAAGAAATTTCGGATACATACATGCCTGAGCGGCCGAGTCGACGATGTTCCATAAGAGCAGAATAGCCCCCCTTCCCAGATGAGCGGTACGGCGAGGGGAGTTGACGAGCCAGGCCCCAGCGTGGTCTGCTTTGCCCACAACTTAATAGCCCTGCTTATGGGGGAAGTCCGGTGAAATTCCGGCGCTGACCCGCAACCGTGAGTCGTACATCGACAAGTCGGATTACCCATAATCAAGGTTTTTGGTCAACACCCGCCGAGGTCTGCGGGGCGACGCCCGGGTCACCACCCTCGCTCTCCCGTTATCTCTGCAAAGAGATGACGGGTTTTTTGTTGTGATGACGCTGGAAGAGCTCTACCGATCAACTCTTGAAAGGCTCTACCTGAATGCCTATCTCACGCAAGTTTGCCCGAGGGGTCGCATTAGCTCTCTCTGTTGGTTTGATTCTTCCTGCCACTGCGCAAGCGGCACCAAATAGTTCTGGTCTCTACGGTTCCACCGACCCGTTGTACGACGGCGCCTACCGGCAATCACTCTCTCTACTTGCCCTCGTGGGGGCCAAAGTAAAACCTGCAACAAGTGCAATTGAGTGGCTCGTGAGTCAACAATGTGCCGATGGTGGATACATGTCATTTCGTGCTGACCTCTCCACGCCCTGTGACACCACTCAAGAAGATTCGAACTCGACTGCCATCGCCGCCGCCGCCTTACAGGTAGTGGGGAAGAAAACAATTGCCAACAAGAGCGCTGAATGGCTACTTGCCCACCGCAATAAGGATGGTGGAATTGGGTTTAATCCACTGGCTCCTGCCACCGCTGAATACGACCCGACAGCCAGTGATGCCAACTCGACAGGGCTCATGTTCTTCGCTCTCAACACTATTTATCCAAAGAAGTACAAAAGTGCGGCCACTAGCGTTCTTGGTAAGTACCAGGTGGGCTGCAGTGATGGTTCTGGAAAAAGCGGTGCACTCGATTACCAGAGAAGCGATGCGCTCACGGCAAATGATTACGCCACCGCGCAAGCAGCGTTTGCATTTACTGGAGTTGCGTTACCACTTGTCATCACAAAATCGACAAATACGCCCATCAATCCATGCTCAGAAAAAAGTACTAGCACCACAAAGGTCGCCGATGGCGCCATGTTCTATCTTGCCGCTCGCCTCACGAGTAATCCTCGAGGCATTCCAAGCGCCTTCGGTCCCGGGACAGATTGGAACACCACCGCGTGGGCGACTCTTGCACTGGTGGGAAGTGGTTATAGATATCCGGCCATCTCCACAGCAGTTGCCGCCATGGCAGATGGCGCGATCTCTTGGGGTTTGGAAGCCAAAACTAATGCCGCTAAACCGGGAGCCCTAGCGATGATGCTTCTCGTTGCAACGGCATTGAAACTAGATGTCCACCATTTCGGTGGCATCGACCTGACCAAAACCATAGTGGGGAGCTTAAGAAGCTGATGAAAAAGTACCTCTCGCTTGTCGTCGTACTTTCAGTCGCCATTGTGACTCTGACTACGGCGACAAGCGTGCAGGCATCAGGCGATCGTTATCGCTATTGGTCCTACTGGAATAGCCAAGATTCAATTTCCTGGTCCTATTCAAACCAAGGCGCCACTCGCATTCCCGCAGACGGAAGTGTTGAGGGGTGGTACTTCTCGGTAACGAACACGAGCCCACAAGCAGCAGAAGCAATCACCATTCGGGCAAATTTTCCTGAATACTGCAAAGAGACTAAAACGGTAGGCGGAATGAAGCGCGTAGCCGTCGTCGTTGATTTCGGGAAAGAGAGTTACGCACCTGCGGGCCAATCCCCTGCAAAGCCCATCGTGGATTGCGCCCTCGTGCCGGTGAATGCGAATGGATATGACGTACTAAATAAGGTCGCCAAGATTCGCACGGACTCCGTGGGCTTCATCTGCGGGATCAACTCGTATCCGAAAGTGGGATGCGGCGAGAAATTCACTCCATCACCAGCAACCGAAGGACCAAATTGGGGGATCCGAATTCTCAACTTTGGTTTGAGCGTGATCTTGTTGTTGCTCGTCTACCGGCGTATCGCAGCCCGGCGGAGAGAACAACCCTGACATGAAGCCTGCAACCGCACGAAGGAGTACGCGTATCCACCCACTGGCTTGGTGGGGTTGGGCAATCGCCCTCACCTTTGCCGCGTCCGCGGCCGCCAACACCTGGACACTAGTGGCGATCGCTGCTGGAGTGGTGGTCGTTTCGCTCACCTGTCGAAGTGATGGCCCTTGGCGCCATTCAATAAACTATGCGATTTATCTAGCGGCCACCCTGCTCGTCATCCGTCTTGTTATTGCAATTCTCTTTGGCGCCAAAATTCCTGGGCACGTGCTCTTCACTATGCCTAGTACTCACCTTCCCCAATGGCTCTCCGGAATTAGCCTGGGCGGGCCGGTAACATCTGAAAAAATCTTGCTCATCCTCCGCGAAGGAGCGAAGTTAGCCACGCTGGTGATCATTTTCGGCGCAGCTTCTTCGCTCACCCAACCGAAGGAATTGCTGAAGTCACTCCCCCGAGCGCTGCACGAGGCCGGCGTCATCGTGGTGGTTTCCACAACTTTCTTGCCACAGATCGTGGCGAGCATCAAGAGAATCAGGACGGCACAAAGATTGCGTGGAAGTCGTGGAAGTCGTGGACTTTCACTTACTCGCGTGCTCATACCCGTCATTGAAGATGCACTGACTAAGTCGCTAGATCTAGCAGCAGCCATGGAGAGCCGTGGCTACGGGCGGACTCAGGAAAAGCACGGTCGGCGAGTAAGCGCCTCAATGCTGCTCTTGGGGCTACTCGGAATGGTGGCTGGCGTATACCTCCTTTTGATACCCACCTCATTTATCAACTTCCCTTGGGCAGTCCTTGCGGTAGCTGCGGCAATCTCGATTATTGGCCTATGGCTCAGTGGAAAGAATTTGCGTCTCACCGTTTACCGACCCATCAAATGGAATTTGGAAGCCATCGCACTGCCGATCTTGGGAGTCAGTGTCGCAGCCACTGCAGGCACATTGCTGCACACCAATGCAACATTGTTATTCATCCTGCTTCTTGTGTGTGCACCGGTCCTCTACCTAGGTCGTCAATCATGATTTCACTCACGAATACCTCGCTTCGTTATCAGGGAGATTCAGTATTTGCCGATGTCAACCTAGAAATTTTAGCTGGAGAATTCGTCTTGCTGATGGGAGCTACTGGCTCGGGCAAGTCCTCACTCTTGCGAGTCATGAATGGACTCACTCCACACTTGACCGGTGGGGAACTCACTGGGGACGTGCACGTCAACGACCGCTCAATCCGGAATCTACGTCCACGAGACTTAGCAGCGTCGATTGGTTATATCGGCCAAGATCCGTTAGCTGGATTTGTTTCAGATCGTGTAGAGGACGAACTCGCCTTCACTATGGAGTCCCTGGGACTCTCCCCCGAAGTGATGCGCAAACGCGTGGAAGAGACGCTGGACTTACTCGGCCTCAATGCCTTGCGCGCTCGATCTATGGCCACTCTCTCTGCAGGCGAACAACAGCGCGTGGCAATCGGTGCAGCCTTGACAGCTCACCCCAAAATCTTGTTACTCGATGAACCCACCAGTGCTCTTGACCCCACTGCTGCCGATGAAGTGCTGGCACTACTCCAACGCCTCGTTCACGACGTGGGCATGACGATCATCATTGCCGAACATCGGCTTGAACGTGTAGTGCAGTACGTTGATCGCATTATTCATGTGCATGGAGATGGTCGCGTAACAATCAGTGACCCGGTTACTGCACTTAGGGAGAGCGAATTCGTACCTCCCCTCATTGAATTAGCTCGCCTGGAATCCTGGGATCCCCTTCCACTGACTATCAGAGATGCACGGCGTCTTGCCGAATCGCTTCGCGAGCGACTTGCGACTGCCTCGCCACCAGGAAAACGCCACAACACCTTTTTGCCCGCTGAGACCTTCGCCCTCTGCGACAGCATCACCGTCACTTACGGAAAACGTGTTGCGCTGCGAGATATCTCGCTCTCTTTTAACCGCGGAACAATTTCTGCTGTGATGGGGCGAAATGGTGCGGGAAAGTCCACCTTGCTCGCCACTTTCGTAGGACTTAAGTCACCCGACAAAGGCGCACTTACGTTAGGTGGCCATAAACCGAGCGAACTCTCCAGCCAATCGCTCTCGCGCTTGGTGGGTTTTGTTCCTCAGGAGCCAGGTGATTTACTCTTCAGCGAGTCGGTGACTGCAGAGTGCGAGGCAAACGATAAAGATCGCGGGCTCATTGCCGGCACTACAGCTAATTTGCTCAACCTCATTACTCCCGAGATTGATCACCGCTTGCATCCCAGGGATCTGTCCGAAGGGCAACGGCTCGCCCTCGCCCTCGCCGTAGTGGCTGCGGCTGAGCCACCGTTGCTATTACTCGATGAGCCCACCCGCGGTTTGGATTACCGAGCCAAAGCTCGCCTTGGAAGCATTTTGCGAAAATTGGCGAATGAAGGTCATGCCATCGTGTTGGCAACCCATGACGTCGAACTTGTGGCTGAGATTGCGGATCGCGTGATGGTTCTGGCAGAGGGTGAACTCGTGGCTGATGGCGACACTGAGGAAGTTCTCACCGCATCACCGGCATTTGCTCCACAGATTCAAAAGATTTTAGCCCCGAGCAGATTCATGACAGTGCGCGACGTCGCACACGCAGAACAGCCATTGGCGTGAAACGAAGCAATCTCGCACTTCTACTAGTTGGCCTTATCGGCGCGGGCGCCTTCACTTGGCCATTATTTGTCGCTTCATCCAGCCAAGTTCAAAACAGTGGGCACTGGCTCTTTCTAGTTTTACTGCCGTTGGTGCTTGCTGTCGGCATATCAGCGATCACACATGACCGCATCGACGTACGCGCAGTTGCACTCCTTGGAGTACTCATAGCTTTTGCCACGGCGCTTAGGACTGTCGGCGCTGGGCAGGCGGGTATCGAACCCATCTGGTTGCCGATCATTTTGGGTGCACGTGTTTTCAGACGCGAATTTGCTTTCCTCTTGGGCACTCTCTCACTCTTTGCCTCCGCACTTATTACCGGTGGTGTGGGACCGTGGTTGCCCTATCAAATGCTGGCCGCCGCAGCGGTTGCTTTAGGCGCCGCCTCCCTGCCGAGGTGCGGCGGCCGAGTAGAAATTTTTGTACTAGCCGGGTACGCGATAGTCGCCTCACTTGCTTATGGAGTCTTGATGGATCTGCAATTCTGGCCGTGGCTGGGAGGAGATACCGCCATTGCATATGTCGCAGGTGGCTCTCTCGCTGAGAACGCGCGCCACTTCTTGGTCTTTCATGCCACTACCGGATTAGCTTGGGATATACCTCGAGCGATCTTTACCGCATTCCTCATTCTCACCCTCGGCACACCCATCATGCGCGCCCTGAAGCGTGTGAATCGTCGTGCGGCCTTTATCCCTAGCGAACGTGACTTTCAACGAGCGGAAATTTTGTGATAACAACATCACTCACGCGCCCTCGTACATCAAGTGAGAGATGATCGCCCACCAATAAGTCTGCATCGACCAGTGCTAATCCGATTCCAATCTTAAGTGTCGGAGAATATGTTCCGCTCGTAAGCACACCCACTACTTTGCCATGTGAACTTTTAAGCTCCATACCGGCACGTGGAATTCCTCGATCCTGCGATGTGATGGCCCTGAGAACACGCTTTGCACCAGCTTCACGTTGCGCAAGCAGCGCAGTACGCCCCCAAAAGTTCTCTTTCTTCCAACCCACAGCCCAATTTGCACTTGCCTGTACGGGAGATATATCAAGTGATAGCTCGTGTCCATGTAGTGGGTAACCCATTTCAGTACGCAAGGTATCGCGAGCGCCTAAGCCACACGCTCTTCCGCCGAACTTAGCTGCACTTTCGCTGAGAGAGTTCCATAAAGTTAATGCGCCATCAGAAGCCGGCAAGAGTTCAAATCCATATTCGCCGGTGTACCCGGTACGGCAGACAATCAACGGAATCGAATCACCGTTTGGCGCGCTCCACGTCGTATCCACAAATGCCATGTACTCCAGTTGACTCGGGAGACAGAGATCTTTCATCACATCAACAGCACGCGGACCTTGCACCGCGATCACTGCAAAATCTCGATGTTGATTAGTGACCGTGATCCCGGCAGGCGCAGCAGCCTGAAGACGACGAACAACTTCGGTGGTATTGGACGCGTTGGGAATCAAAAAGATTTCCTCGTCACTGCGCACATATTGGATGAGGTCATCGACCACGCCCCCACTCTCATCGCAGCAGAGTGTGTACTGCGCCTCTCCGGTCGAAATGCGATCTAAATCATTGGTGAAGCATGAATTAATAAACGCTCGTGCGCCAATTCCGGCCACCAGGGCTTTGCCTAAGTGCGAGACGTCAAAAAGGCCCACCGCATTTCGAACTGCCTGATGTTCAGCAAGCACACCGCCTCCGATGGCAGCTGGGTACTCGATAGGCATCTCCCAACCACCGAAATCGGCCATCTTTGCGCCGAGGGCGAGGTGCACTGAATGCAAAGGTGAGTGGAGGAGTGGAAGGGGCGATTCGCTCATGAGTTCCAGCCTAGAGGGTTGTCGGGTTAGGCTCTCCTCATGACAACGATCACTCTTGCACCTAAAGGTTCTATTGCCGGCTCAGGAAGTAGCCAGGCCCTCGTTATCGGTCTAGCTCAGAACGAAAAGGGTCTCGTTCTTGAGACGGGCACCGCTCAGATCGATGAGGCCGACCTCCTTGAAGCCCTCCACGATCTTGGCGCCACCGGAAAGAGCGATGAAGTCATTAAGTTGCCTGGCACCACTTCTAAATTGCTCGTAATCACTGGTCTCGGAAAGCAACATGTCCGCGGTGACTATCCGCATGAAGTCTTGCGCCGCGCTGCTGGAGCAGCCGCCCGCGCACTTGCAGGAATTGAGAGCGCCGCCTTTGCACTGCCCTGCGCAAAATTACCGGCGGTTGCCGCGATCGCCGAAGGAGCACTCCTCGGCGCCTACACCTTCGATGACTTCCGCGGATCCACTAAGAAAGATCGCAAAGCCTCACTCGCATCAGTAACGATCCTTTCACCACTTGCCGGCACGGCCCCTGCGCGCAAAGTAATTGCTCGCGCGAGTGCAATCGCAGATGCCGTCCACCTCACTCGCAACTTGATCAATATGCCTCCAAGCCATCTCACACCTATCTCATTCGTTGATCACATCCGCCCGCTTGCCAAGAAAGCTGGAGTCAAGGTCGAAGTGCTCGATGAAGTAGCGCTTCGCAAAGGCGGTTACGGCGGAATTATTGGCGTAGGGCAAGGAAGTGCTAATCCTCCACGCCTCCTCCGTCTCACTTACACACCTACGCGATCAAAGGCTCACCATGCCTATATCGGCAAAGGCATCACATTCGATACTGGTGGAATTGCTTTGAAGCCAGCAGCTGGAATGGAAGCGATGAAATCCGATATGAGTGGCGCTGCTGCTGTCTGTGCAGCGATCATCGCGATTGCCCAACTCAAACTTCCCATCACCATTGACGCGTGGGCCGCACTAGCCGAGAACATGCCCAGCGACACTGCCACACGGCCAAGTGATGTCCTCACCACATACGGTGGGCGCACAGTTGAAGTACTCAATCCCGACGCTGAAGGCCGCCTGGTGCGATGCCATGATGCGCGCCCAAGAACTCGGCAATAAGGGCACGAAGCGGCTCGATGCAATGGTCGACGTAGCCACGTTGACCGGTGCTCAAGAAGTCGCCCTCGGAAAGCGCACCAGCGCGATTATGGGTAACGACGAAGTACTGACGGAGGCTTTCTTGGCCGCCGCCGAGGAGGCCGGCGAGGCTTTCTGGCCGATGCCCCTTCCTGAGGAGCTCCGCGCCTCGCTTGACTCGCCCGTCGCCGACATCGCCAATATCGGAGATCGCTTCGGTGGCATGCTCACGGCAGGCCTCTTCCTCAAGGAGTTCGTCCAAGAAGACCAGCCCTGGGCCCACCTAGATATTGCAGGTCCAGCCTTCAACACCGCCGCTCCACACGGGTACACCCCGATCGGCGGGACCGGTGTGGCCGTTCGCACCCTCATTCGGCTGGCGGAAGCGTCCAGCGGGCGCTGAAATAGGTGGCAGGATTACCCCGTGAGTGGAGATGCGAGAGATCTGGGAGTAACACGTGGCCGAGCAATTTGATGTAGTCATCTTGGGTGGCGGCAGTGGCGGGTACGCATGCGCCCTCCGATCAGCCCAACTCGGCATGAATGTGGTCCTCATTGAGAAGGACCTACTCGGCGGAACCTGCCTGCATCGCGGATGCATCCCCACTAAAGCACTTCTGCACGCCGCCGAAATCGCTGACAACACCCGAGACGCTGCACACTTTGGCGTCAAAGCAGAATTCCATTCAATCGACATGCTGGGCGTCAATGCTTACAAAGATGGCGTCATCACCAAACTCCACAAAGGTTTGCAAGGTCTCGTCAAGAGCCGCAACATCACCTACGTCGAAGGCGCCGGCAAACTCGTCGCAAAAGACACGGTCGAAGTAAATGGCGTGAAGTACACCGGCAAGAATGTGGTTCTGGCAACCGGCTCAGTCCCCAAGTCTTTGCCTGGTCTTGAGATCGACGGCAAGCGAGTTATCACCAGTGATCACGCGCTCAAGATGGATTCAGTTCCTCGCAGCGTCATCATTCTTGGCGGAGGCGTCATTGGCTGCGAATTCGCTAGCGTCTGGAAATCATTTGGCGCCGACGTCACGATCGTTGAAGGACTCCCCCATCTTGTTCCCGCAGAAGACGAATCAAGTAGCAAATTACTTGAACGTGCTTTCCGTAAGCGTGGGATCAACTTTGAAATTGGCGTGAAGTACGCCAGTCACAAGGTCAGCGCCGACAACGTGACTGTCACATTGGAAAACGGCAAGGAAATCACAGCAGATCTGCTCCTCGTCGCGGTAGGTCGCGCACCAGTTTCGCAAAACCTAGGTTACGAAGAAGCGGGCATCGCCATGGACCGTGGATACGTGCTAGCCGACGAGAAGTGCCGCACCAACGTGGCCGGCGTCTTCGCCGTCGGAGATCTCATTCCTACCTTGCAACTTGCCCACGTCGGTTTCG
>JAPLBA010000132.1 GCA_026393015.1 Actinomycetota bacterium | reverse complement strand
GTCGTCTTAGACTTGGTAAGCAGCGTTTGTTACCGGCGCTCCGGGTAGCGGGTACCCGGTGCTGTCGTGCAAGTAACGGCGTCTAATCGCTGGTGTCGCAGCTACTTTTCGAAGCGCCTCATCCTGACGCTTGATGACGAACTCATGGTTCTCCCCGGCAGCCGCCTCCATATCCATAGCAGCGACATGGTTACGGGCAATCGACCGCTCATACAAAGGCTTTTGAATTGCTTCAAAGGCAAGTAGCGCTTCTCGAACCTTATTGGGGTCTTTCAACTCGGCGGCAGTTGGTAATTTCGCCAACAAGTTTGGAAGCGCGGAAATGCCCATATTGAGCCCTTGGCCGCGAGCTGGATGAATGGTGTGCGCGGCATCTCCAATGAGAACCGTATTACCCGACACATACTGGAGTGCATGAATCATGCGTGCAGGGTAGAAACCAGCCATCTCTGTTTCAATTCCTTCAAGGATCGGTGCGCGGCGCGCCAAGAATTCGGCACGTTGTTCCGGAGTTGCGCTCTTCCACCAAGACATACCTTCTTCGCCAACCGCAAGAATTACTTTAGCCGTGCCATTATTTCGATGCTGAATGATGACGTGGCCTGAAGGATCTGAGTATCTATAGAAATAATTCTGCGGCGTGAGCTCTTTTGGATATGGAGCGAAAATAGAAACTAGATTGTGCTGATAGGGATGCTCGAAGGTTGGAAACCCTAATGCAGTACGAACGTTTGAAGATGATCCATCAGAAGCAATGACGAGTGGAGCGCGCACCTCGATCTGCTTACCTTCATTTGAAGTCGCGGTAATACTCTTGATGCTTCCAGCTTCAATCTCAAATCCCTTTACCGAGTAAGGCTGCAAGAGTTGGTAATTTGGATTTTCAGATGCAATCTCTTGAAAAGTCTCAGCCATTAAATCGTGGTGATAGACCAAGAAGTATGGCTCTGGAATATCTATTTCGCTATATGAAGAGGTAAGAAGGACTTCGCCTGCAGAGGTGCGAAATTCAGCGCCCACGCGCTTGGTAGCCCCGCGTTTGATGAACTCATCCAAAATACCCCACTGTGAGAAAATCTCAGCGTTGGCGGGAGTGAAATTATCCCCACGAGACGAGTCGAGTGGCGCAGTCCGCTTATCGATCACCACGATTTTGTATTCAGAGTTGCGCAAAGCAGCTGCCAATGCTGATCCAGCCACTCCGCCACCTACGATGGCAATATCAGCTTCAATTACCTCGACCTGAGCAGTAGACATGAGCCCTCCCCTATCGATCTCCACCTGCACGGTGAAATCATGAGTGGAATTCAAGCACAGGGAGCCGGGCGAAGTGGGGAATTGTGACGCAATCGTGCTACGCCTGAAACTCATGAGCCCACAAACCAGAAAGTTCCACTCAAAGGAACGAAGAATTCCTCTAAGTGGAACAATGCGGCTCACGTGTGAGTGGAGGTGGCGGGAATCGAACCCGCGTCCTTCGGCATTAAACCAGGTCTTCTACGGGCGTATTACGCTAAGCGGTTTCTCAGTCCCGATCCACACGCGTACAAGTGATCGCCGGACTCATCATCGAAAAGATTTCCCCAACAGAGTTCGATGCACCCCTGGCAGGTAGAGCTCTCTAGCGACGCTAGATTCCAGGTCGAGAGCGACCCTGGGCTAACGGATTTCGAAGGCTCGCTTATGCAGCGAGGGCGAAATCAGTGGCCGTTTTATTGGCACTTATTTTTTTGCACGGGTTATTGGTTTACGAGATCATCCCGGCTTCCTCGGCCCGCTTCCCCTGCCTCAACATCCGTAGTCGAGACCGTTCACCCCCAATACAAAAGGCTCTCTGCCTTCTCCACAGTTGGAGTAGGCATCGAAAGCCTTGGGGACGGAAAGCTTATTTCCGTCACCCGTTCTTGGGGACGGAAAGCTTATTTCCGTCACTATGTAGTTTTCAACCATTCTACCGCCTCTGTGCGATGGCGAAACTCCCTCAAAGTCCGGCAAAAAGACCGACGATAGGGTACTTTTTTTCCATGAATTCAAGGACTTCTAAGAACCGTCTCGCGCCCATGGAAGACCTTCTCGAACGCGTCCTCTTTGGAGGCCGATGGCTGATGGCGCCCATGTATCTAGGCTTGCTTCTCAGCCTGGCAGTCTTGCTGGTCCGCTTCGTGCACGATTTCATCGACCTTGCAAGCACTATCTGGAGTGAATCTTCACAAAATATCGCGCTGGGGGTTCTGGGGCTCCTGGACACCACCCTCCTCGGAAACCTGATCGTGCTGATGATCTTTGCCGGGTATGAGAACTTTGTTTCTAAGATCGCCGTCGCTAAGAACGCCGAAGATCGTCCCTCGTGGATGGGCAAAGTTGACTACTCCGGCCTCAAGATGAAGCTGATCGGTTCTCTCGTTGCCATTTCAGTCATCGAACTTCTCAAGGACTTCGTGGAAGCTGCACATGACCTCCACCCACAACAGATACGTTATCGAATAGCCATCCATCTCACATTTGTGGTTTCTGGTCTGATCTTTGCGATCATGGATTACATTGCCGATAAGCGATTAGTGATGGATAAAGCAGCGTCCATTTCAGAGCATTAAAATAGTTAATTCTTGCTTTCGAAAGTACTCCACATTTCTTGCCAACTAGCAACGATGCGTTCGGCTGCTGCTTCGTCGATATCTCGCGTGTGGGTTATCACGGCCATACCGTAGTAGAAGGCAAGCGCTATCTCCTTCATGGCAAAGACATCGGTATCACCACGAAGTTTTCCTGAAGATTTTGCACTCTCTAGCATCTTGCTAATTTCTTCCGCACGATCGCGCCAAATACCTTTCATGAGATGAGAAAGAGTTTCGTCAAACTCCGCAGCTACTGCATTCTTTACCCAAATCCATGCCGGTACTTTATCTTCGCCCACGATGGTGCGCATTAAGAAGTCGTGATAATTCTTTGAAGTCGAGAGTGGCTCAGCTGAGGTGATCGCATCACTCATGCACTGAAGTCGATCGCTCGAGTGATCTTTCATCTCTGCGTGACTTACGCGCACCTGTGCGGCTCGCACAGCTGAAATCAAATCTTGCCGATCCACAAAGTGCGCATAAATCGCTCCAGTAGTCATGCCGGCCACACGGGCAACCTCAGCCACGCGCAAGCCACTTGGGCCAACTTCATTCATCATGTGGGTGGCTGCGACGAGAATGGCCTCTCGAGTCGCAGCGGGTGTTTCGTAATTCATAGTTTCACACTCCGGAATTGACCATACTCCTACTATGAGCCCAGAGCGCCGGATGATACCAAGAAATTTATCCCACGTGAGCAGGCATAATATTTTTATCTTGTCATGCAAGTTAGCAATACTGTGTGCCACGCCCCTCTCGAGCAAAGCCGATAACACGCACTCCAAACTCACTAGCCAACTCAATCGCTAGCGAAGTAGGAGCCGAAACCGCAACAATTGTGGAGATACCCGCGACCACCGCCTTCTGCACGATCTCAAAACCCACCCGCCCAGAGAGTAAGAGGCTCCAGCCAGCCGGATAAATTCCTTCCAGGAGCGCAGCACCAATCGCCTTGTCGACTGCGTTATGGCGCCCGACATCTTCTCGAACGAATCTCAGCAGAGCCCTCTCATCCACCAGAGCAACTCCATGGAGTGCACCAGTTTTCGCAAAGAGCCTTTGATGCGGCTTGAGGGATTCGATGAGGGCAACTTCTTCCTCGAAGGTGCGAGGCGATACGACGACCCGTGCAATCCCGCGTTCGTGTAAATCACTGAGAGAAGTACTTCCGCAGTCGACGGTCAAGCACACGCGCAGGTGGCGGGAGATCAGGAGAGACCTCCACGATCACCACATTCGCTCGTTGCCTCGGAGTGAGCGAATGATCTCCACAGATCCGGGCCTTGATTACATCATTCTTACCGGAGATTAAGCCCTCACTGAGTAGAAAGCCGACAGCAAGTTCTAAATCATTACCGGGAGTTCGCATGGTTATTGCTATCCGTGATTCTTCCTCACCCTGCGCGACGCGAATTTCTAACGGTTCCTCCACGATAACGCTCTCGAGAGTCTTACCTCGATCACTTCGAATTGCAGATACGCGAGCGATGGCGCTGGGTACTGACGAACTCTCTTCGGACACGTTAAGCCTTGGTGTGACGATAGAAAGGAATCGATTCAGGAGCTAGCGGAGGATTTCCAAGAATGAGATCCGCTGCCTTCTCCGCAACCATCATCACTGGCGCGTAAATATTTCCATTGGTGACGTACGGAAAGACCGATGCATCGAC
>JAPLBA010000035.1 GCA_026393015.1 Actinomycetota bacterium | reverse complement strand
CGAACGTAACTTCTTCGCACCTGCAGATAATTGTTTCGGGGTGAAGCCAAGAACGCCAACCCTCACGAATCTTGTAGACGCTGAGTAACGCCTGCGCAAACTTGCGGATCCTAGAACGCTCTTGGGCTAACCCCACACTTCTATTCTTTGCATCCACCGTAGAAATTAAAGCGCGTTGCACTGCAATAGCAATTCCCGCAACACGGCCCTCGATGAGCGCAAGGTCAACGCCGCCCACGCCAGTGGATTCACCCGCTGCAAAAACACCATGTTGTGAAGTCTCCTGAAATGCATCAACGTGCACCACGACAGATCTATCGATTGCATCAATATCGGTGGTAACTCCGAGTGAATGCGCAAGAGTGAGATCAGGAGTGAATCCCCATCCAGTAGCGATTGCATCGCATTTATGTACTTCTACACTTCCAGGTTTCACAGCAAAGTTGCGATCGACTTTTGCGATGACAACTTCTTCTACGCGACCGTCTCCACGAGCTTCGATAATTGCGTAGCCGATTCGGATGGGAACTTTGGCGGCAGCGAGAATCTTGAAGTAGCGCACCGCGTCTTTCATTTTGCTGAAGTCGACCGCTCCGAGATGGTTGATCCAACCATTCACCCGGTTTGCTTCCAATACGCCGAGTACCTTCACGCCCGCTTCCACTAGCGATGCAGCGACTGGAAGTAAGAATGGTCCAGTGCCAGCTACAAATACCGCACGCCCGAGTAATGCACCTGATGCTTTAAGGAGGGCCTGCGCGCCGCCGGCGGTCATGGAACCCGGAAGATCCCAACCAGGAAAGGGTAATGAGCGGTCATACGCGCCAGTGGCTATCAGGAGCGTTTCACTCGTCAACGAAGTGCCGTCATTGAGCCAGACACTGGCGACTCCATCTTGATAAGAAGCGCGCCAGACGGCCACCAAGTCTGGGGTTGGAATCGATGATGATGGCATCTCCACCGGCACGGGCAATCTCGACGGCAGCGCTCATGCCTGCGGGGCCACCACCGATGATAATTGTGCGACTCATGAGGTGACCTCAATGCGCATACCGTCACGCAACTGGGTAATACATGCGCGCTGGTTAGCTATTCCATCTATTGTCACGATGCAATCGAAACAGACACCGATGCCACAAAACATTCCACGAGGATTACCTTCAAAGCGCGTCTTCCGAAGTACCTGTTGCCGACGCTTAAGTAAGAACGTGCCCACGTTTTCACTCTCGGTGGCTTCAATTTCCGCCCCATTCACAAATACTTTCATGCCACACCTTGGAATCGTGACGGCAGAAATGGGGTGGCATCCATAAACGTCGGCTTCCCAAGGATCATCGCAGTAAGTAGCTCTCCCGAACCAGGCGCGGTGCCAATGCCCGCGCCTTCGTGGCCGGCACAGTGGAATAGTCCTTTCACATTCGCGTCCTCACCTATAACCGGAAGGTGGTCTGGTGAGTATGGACGAAATCCGTGATAGACGCGAAGCAACTCTAATTTTGAAAGCACCGGAAAGACCGAGATGGCTTGCTTGGCTAATCGCTCAAGAGCGGCCATATTCATACGCGAATCAAAGCCGATGCGCTCACGTGATGCACCAATCAAAATGGTGCCACTCTCGGTACCCTCAACCACTGCACTTGATTGCAACTCGGGTGAATCACTCGCCACATTCGCCACATAATCAGCGTCGTATACCTTGTGATGAATCAGTTTGGGTGCTGGCGTAGTTACCAGAATGAATCCGCGCCTTGGCATGATGGAGAGTTCGCTGCCAGCAAGGCGGGCGATATCTCCTGCCCATGTTCCAGTGGCGTTTACTACGTATCGCGTGGAGATCTCTTCGCGCGCAGTACGCACACCTGTTATCGCTCCATCTTTATCTTTCGAAAAACCCAGCACCTCTGTGCGTTGCCATACTTCACCTTTGAGATGGCGCACCGTACGCAAAAAATACGCAGCTGAAAGCATCGGTTGGCACTGGCCGTCACCGGGGTAGTGAATTGCAGTTTCAATTTCCGGGTTCATGTGTGGCTCTAATTCGCGCAAACGTGCGCCATCTACTTCGATGGTTTCAATTCCATGTGCACTCTGATGGGCGGCAAGTTTTCGAAGGCCTGCCATGCCGACATCAGTGCGAGAGAGCGCGATGCCACCTTTAGCGTGCAATTCAAAGTTATTTCCGATTCGGTCTGCAATTTCAAACCAGGCGTCTCGCGAGCGCACAGCAAGTTCTATCTCGGGAACGATTTCCTTATCGGAAACCATAATGTTGCCTTCACCCGCTCCAGTGGTACCGCCAGCGATCGGACCGCGATCAACAACAATCACTTTGAGACCAGCCTCCGCCATAATCAATGCACAGCTACTTCCCACCACACCTGCGCCAATGACAACGACGTCAGCTGTCTTCATGCGTGTTGCTCATTATTTGAAACTGTTGGGATTTCGCCTGGAGCGCCATCACAACAATTGGTCTTCATATGGCAATGCGGGCAGAGCCAACGTGTAGAGACTGGGTCATAGGGTTGACCGCAGAAATCACAGGGCATCTGATTATTAGCATTCATCTTCAAATTC
>JAPLBA010000003.1 GCA_026393015.1 Actinomycetota bacterium | reverse complement strand
TTAGCTTTGGAACAGAAGATCACTATTCGTGAAGCAACTCGGGAAGATATCGACGCGCTGACCGAGTACGGGATTCACCAAGGCGTCGCCCTGAGGCTTCCGGAGTACGAGTACTACGACGCCAGCGTGTTGGTAAAGGCACTGAAGGAGCATGGGAAAAAACCACTTCTCCTGGCACTCGATGGCATTACGGACCCAAGAAACCTGGGAGCAATCCTGCGAAGTGCAGGCGCCTTTGGCGCGCACGGAGTAGTCATCACCGAACGTCGCTCGGCGGGACTGACTGCATCTGCGTGGAAATCTTCGGCCGGAGCCGCCGCTCGCGTACCTGTTGCTCGGGTGACCAACATGGTGCGCTGGCTCGAAGAGGCAAAGGAAGCGGGATGCTTCGTAGTCGGGCTTGATGCAGATGGCGACGTCTCACTTCCTAAGTTCGATAACGGAAGTGATCCACTCGTGGTTGTGGTGGGAAGCGAAGGAAAGGGTCTGGGCCGCTTAGTGAGCGAAACCTGCGACTACATCCTCTCGATCCCGATGTCAGCAGCTACTGAGTCTTTGAACGCCGGAATTGCCTCCAGTGTCGTGCTCTATGCAATCAGCCAACAGAGAGCCTCGAACTAGAAGTACTTCTTCAAAGAGGTCGGCATCAAATTCTTTATCTTGCTACGGAACCTGCGCCCTTGTGCTGCCGGGGAAAGTGCCAGGATTCCGTCTGCGGATATCGGCGAGGCAACGTGGCGAATGGCGGGAGAAGAGAGATCAAGCGAGTCGGCGATAATGTCTATATTCGCTTTGAGTGAGATCGTGCGCGCTAGTTGATCAGGATCTGTCTCATCCACCTGATCTATTACTTCATCAACAAAAATTGTTCCAGCTGCCCGGAGTTCTTCAGCGATATCTTCCTTCTCGCGGGCTGAATCATCGCCAGTCAAAGATTTCATACGATCTTTTATCGCGGCGCTGGCGCTGGCGAGCGCCTTAGAGATTTGTTTCGAAGTTGACTCGCTCATTCCAGCATTGTCTAAAGATGAGTCAAAAAGAGTGCGTGCAATAGAGCGAATCTGTACCACCGTGTGTTCGGCGGCCACACCACGTGAGTAAAGATCTTCAGCCTCATCTACTTCTGCGGTGGGGAACCACTTTGCATATGATCTGGCCTCTTGCGCTTGCGCCCGCACTCCTGGAATTTCTTCTACGAGCAATCGAGCCTTGGCGAGCCAATCCCCGGCCTCTTGCTGTGTGTACCCTTGTGCGACACCAAGAGACATTTGATCGAGTAACTCAACAGATCGCTTTCCAACGCGACCGATTTGATCAACGGTCCGACCTGCTGGAGATTTGGGGTGTGCGAAGTAGGAGAAGACGATTGCGATACCAACTCCAATAAGTGTGCACGACATTCTTCTCACGGCATTACTCTCGCTGAGGCCTGGGCCAATGACGATAAGCGCGGTGATGGGTACGTTGAAGCTTGCAACTTCGCCAAGATGAATAGCGCGCGAGATGATTGCGCAGAGCACGATAGTGCCAACAATGGTAAAGAATCCAAAACCTAGAAGTGTGGTCGAAAGCAACGCAGCACCTGCGCCAATTGCAGTACCAAAAATTTGTCCGAATCCTTCTCGTACGGATTTATGAAGTGAGATTCGAACCGAGAGCGCGGCGGCAATGGCAGCAACTAATCCGCCATTAGTAACTACTAGATCGCCTACCTCCCAAGCCACGCCAGCTGCCACTGCCGTCACAAGAGTCTTTTGGACCCATGGGCGTCGAGAGGCCACCAATGTGACCAGAGATTTTCGGGTTCGAGCCCACCACTTACGCATGATTTGATTGTAGGGCGGGGATTACGCGCGTGGGATGGATAGCCTCTGCGCCTGGCGGATAAGAACTCTAAGGTAATTTTCCTACCCTCACTCTAAGCAGATTCCCGAACCGCGTGAGCGGACTACTTGGAGGTCCTTGATGGGTAAGAAGATCGCAATTGTGGGTGCCGGCTTTGCTGGCCTTGCATCAGCCAAAGTACTGACCGAGTTTGGTCATGATGTTCACGTTTTTGAGAAAGACTCCGAAGTAGGTGGCGTGTGGACGACTTCGCGTCGTTATCCCGGTTTGGGAACGCAGAATGTGCGCAGTACGTATGCGCTGAGTGATTATCCCTATCCAAAGGGCACTCCCGAGTGGCCAACCGGTGCGCAAGTACAGAAGTACATGGCTGGCTATGTCAATAACTTTAAATTTGGCAACAAGATCTCGCTCAATACTGAAGTAAAGAGCGCGAAGCAGAGTGCCGATGGCTCCTGGACTCTGAATACTTCCACAAATGGCGTAGATAATACCCAGAACTTCGACTACCTCATCGTCGCTAATGGCATCTTCTGCGATCCCTTGGTACCCACTTGGGAAGGCGCGGACGCCTTTAAGGCAGCTGGTGGAAAAATCATGCACACAGTAGGTTTTCACAATCTTGAAGATGTGCGTGGTAAGAACGTAGTTGTGGTCGGTTATGGAAAGTCATCTTGCGATGTGGCTAATGAAACTGTCGGTGTCGCAAAGAACACCACGATTGTTGCGCGGCACATCATTTGGAAGGTACCTAAGAAATTTAAGAACGTACTCAATTACAAGATGCTCCTACTGACACGCATGGGCGAGGCGCTCTTCCCCTACATTGAGTTGAAAGGGTTCGAAAAGTTCTTGCACGGAAAGGGCAAGAAGGTCAGCGGTGGCATGCTCGGCAGCGTCCAAGGTGTTATCGAGGGGCAGTTTAAGTTGGAGAAGCTCGATCTCCATCCACATAATGGCCTCGACACCATCGTGCGAAGCACCGTCTCCCTTGCTTCAGATGGATTCTTCGACAAGGTCGAAGCAGGAACTCTGAAGGTTGAACGCGACACTGAGATCGTGCGCATGGAAGCTGGCAAAGTCCACCTTGCTAACGGTAAGACCATTGATGCCGATTACATCATTTGTGGTACCGGTTTCCATCAACGCGTGCAATTCCTAGAAGATTCTGTGATGGCACGGATCAACGATGAGCGCGGGAACTTCCGTCTTTATCGCCAGCTACTTCCACTTGATGTTCCAAACCTCGCGTTTAATGGCTATAACTCATCTTTCTTTAGCCAATTAAATGCCGAGATAGGCGCTGTCTGGATTGGTGGCTACCTTGCAGGTGCCATCAAACTTCCTCCACATGATGTGATGCTCAAGCACATTGATAAGCGCCTTGCGTGGATGGAGAAGCGTACGGAAAATAAGCACGCTCGTGGAACTAACATCATTCCATTCTCGGTTCATAACGTTGACGAACTGCTCGACGATATGAATTTGAGCATTGGTGCGATGAAGCGTTTCAACGAGTGGTCATTCCCCATCAATCCCAAGAACTACGCGAAGATTGGTCCGCAGCTTCGCAAGCGTTTAGGAATCAAGTAAGCGATTTTCAAGGAGGAAAAGAAGAGGGGCTCTCATCTGAGAGCCCCTCTTCTTACTTTTACTGATTACTCCATCAGGAGTGGAATCGCTGGTACCGCTTGCTCGGGACCCATTGCTGAATAGCCGCCATCGGCAGCCCAATCAGCGCCAGTGACCACAGAAGCTTTATCGCTGCAGAGGAAGGAGATCACATTCGCTACTTCCTCGGGATCTCCCACGCGTCCGGTGAGATGGAAAGGGGCAGCAACTCGATCTGTTTTTGCGCGATCGCCCTTGGAGAGCATGTCCATGATCGCTGACCAAGTCCAACCTGGCGAGACAGAATTAACGCGAATTTTGTCAGGTGCATAATCCATCGCCATGTTTTTGGTGAGTTGCACGATCGCAGCTTTACTCACTGGGTAGGTCCAGCGACCAATCTGGGCAACGCTTGATGAAATACTGGTGAGGTTAACGATTGCACCGCCACCTTGCTTGGCCATGTGAGGTCGTACGGCAGCGCTAAGCAAAGCAGTACTAGCCACATTGACGTTGAGAGTATTGAGCCACTGCGCGCGAGTACTATCTGCGCCAGCGTCGTCGTATGAACATGCCAGGTTTACCAGGATGTCAATGCGGCCCCAGCTCTTTGCGGCATCGCTCACAACCTTGTCGATTGCGGCGTCATCGGTAATGTCAGCGTGTACAAAGGTCGCACCACTCTTCTTTGCCGCAGCTGCGCCGGTCTCTTCGTTGATTTCTACGATAAGCACCTTGGCGCCATCGGCCACCAATGTGCGGGCTACCGCTTCTCCAAAGAGGGTGCCACCACCGGTAACTATGGCGGTCTTTCCAGAAAGTGCATGTGCTTGCGAACTCATGGGACTCCTTCGCTCTGGGAACAGTCAGACGGTAGATAGTAGGGACCCATATCGCTGTCCTTCTCACGCAGGGGCTATCCATCTAGCGCACTCTTTGCCAGCCTAACCCCTTGACAGCCACCCTGGGCAGGGCAAACTGGAGCACCTACCTAAGAAGGAGTTGGGAGATGGCTGTAGTCACTGAGTTGCTACGTGAACATAATCTCTTCCGAACCCAAAACCTGGATGAAGCGCGTGAGCAGGTAGCGCGAGTTTTCTGCCCGCATGGACTGACCACGACGTCTGCTGATGAAAAGCTAGATACAGTGCATAACCGCGTAACTCTCGGTGACGTGACCCTCAATTACTTGGATTATGGTGCAGACGTTCATATCACTCCGGGGGAGTTGCACTCTTTCTACTTAATTCAAATGCCACTCGCTGGTAGTGCCGAAATCCACTCAGGTAAAGAGAGCATCCATTCGGATAGTTCGATGGCTTCTATTCCAAACCCACTCGAGAAGCTCGATATGGTCTGGCATGCTGGGAATCCGCAATTACTTGTATACATCAGCAGAATTACCTTGGAAGAGCGGCTGGAAGATTTGATTGGGCGAGAGCTGCAAGCGCCAGTGCGTTTTGATTTAGGAATGGATCTCACTACTCCACAAGCGCGCAGTTGGCGCACGCTCGTTGATACTCTCGTCACTGATGTCGATCGTGGTGGTCTGACGATGCACGCCGGTGTTCGCGACCAATTCCAGGATCTGATCATTAGTGGATTGTTGCTGTCGCAGCGCCACAACTACAGCGACTCAATCGGAAGTAGGGTAGAACCGGCTGCGCCTCGCAGTGTGCGAATAGCGATTCAAGCTTGTGAAGCTTCACCGCAAGAACCATTGACGGTGACGGATATGGCGCGAGCTGCTGGCGTAAGCATTCGAAGTTTGCAAGATGGCTTCAAGCGATATGTAGGCATGAGCCCTACTGAGTATTTGCGGGATGTACGTCTTAACCGAGTGCGTGAGGACTTGCTCTCAGAGCGCGCCCTAAGCACCTCAATCGCAGATATTGCCTTCTCGTGGGGGTTCACTCATCTAGGGCGTTTTGCTAAGACATATCACGATCGTTTTGGGGAATTGCCTTCGGAGACACTCCGCCGATAGCCAGATTTCTCGCCGTCATGATCCGATGACATACTTGCCCTGATCAAAGCACGGTTCCAAGCCGACCTGGCGCAATTGGTAGCGCACCGCACTTGTAATGCGGGGGTTAGGGGTTCGAGTCCCCTGGTCGGCCCCACTTTCTTGCATTCTTGCCATATGAGTAGCCAACTCCCTCGGATACGCTTGCGCACATGTCTGCCTTAGATCGAAGCTACGCGGAGCAATTAGATCGCGACGATCCACTGGCTCACTTTCGTCAGGGCTTCTATTTTGCAGATCCTGAAGTCTGCTACCTCGACGGCAATTCCCTCGGCAGGCTCCCGCTTCGCACTATTGAAGTAATCAATGATCTGATGTTGAAAGAGTGGGGGACCGAGGTAGTTGATGGGTGGCATCACTGGCTCGATGAATCACAATCCACTGGAGATCTGATTGGTCGTTCGACACTTGGCGCTGGTGTCGGTCAGGTACTTGCAACTGACACTACTTCGGTGAACTTTTACCAAATAGCTACAGCCGCAATAAAGGCACGCCCGAGTCGCAAGACGATCATCACGGATGAATCCAACTTTCCAACTGATCGTTATATTCTCCAAGGTCTAGCAGAAGAATTTGGAATGAAGTTAGTGATGATTCCTCATTCAGAGAATGAGCAGATTACGGCTGAGATTTTGGCCCCTCTACTCAACGACGACGTCGCGCTTGTCACGCTTCAAGTTATTCAATATCGATCAGGCGCTCGAAACAACGTTCCTCTGCTTACCAAACTCATCCAGCAGAGTGGTGCCATTGCACTTTGGGATGCTTCGCACGCTACTGGATCGGTCGCCATGAATTTTGACACCGATGGTGTGGATGCTGCCGTTGGTTGCACCTATAAGTACGGGAACGCTGGGCCTGGAGCGCCAGGTTGGCTCTATGTCAGCAAAAAAATGCAATCAGAATTGAAAGTTCCTATCCAAGGGTGGTTTGCGCAAGCAAACCAATTCGGCATGGACGCTCGCTTTGAGCGCGCACCAGGGATGAAAGGATTTCAAATTGGTACTCCGCCAATCTTTGGGCTACGAAGTATTCAATCTTCTTTTGCCATGATCGAGGAAGCAGGGATTAATACAATCGAAGAGAAGTGCGCCCGAGGTACAGAGCTGATGATTGCGCTCCATGAAGGTTGGTTGAAAGAACTTGGATTTGAATTAGGGACCCCACGAAATCCAGCAGAGAGAGGTGGGCACGTTTCGCTACTCCATGCTGATGCTTTCCAAATATCAGTCGCGATGCGGAGCTTGGCTAAGGTCATTCCCGATTTTCGAAATCCAAATGCCATCCGATTGGCTATCTCCCCATTACCTACCTCGTATGTCGAGGTGTGGGATGGCTTTGCTCGATTGCGTGATCTGGTCATCAGCGGGGAGTACAAGAAGGTAAGTACCACCGGAGCGAAGGTTCTCTAGACCCATGATTCGCTCTGCTCACACTGACCCATTCACGCGCGATAATTTGCCACCCAATGATCTCTGGCCAGAACTCATCAACATTCCGGCATATCCTGAGCGACTTAACGCCAGTGTTGAGTTGCTTGATCGCACCATTGATTTGGTGGGTCGTGAAAAGATCGCTCTGATGGCACCTGAGGGCGAAATTACTTACGGTGCATTGCTTGACCAAGTTAAATCACTTGCACACTTTTTCGAGGCATCGGGAGTACTTCCAGGAAATCGAGTGCTCCTTCGAGGACCAAATAACGCATCGGTGGTTGCGCTCTGGTTTGCTCTGCTCCGCATCGGTGCAGTTGTAGTGACCACGATTCATCTTCAGCGCACAGGCGAGTTAGAAAAGATTATGGATATCGCTTCAGTGCAATTTGCTTGTGTAGACCATCGGTACGTTGAGGAGTGGAGTGCAGTTACGGGCTTCCACGGAGAAACATTTGTTTACGGATCAGGAATTGATGACGATCTCCTCCAAAGGTGCGCATTATTTTCAGGTGACCATAAGCCCTGTGATACCGCATCAGATGACGTAAGTTTGCTGGCTTTTACTTCAGGATCAACTGGACTTCCCAAAGCGACCATGCACTTTCATCGTGATATCTTGACTATCGCAGATACTTTCTCGAAGCACGTCTTAAAGCCAAAGAGCAGTGACATCTTTGCCGGGTCACCGCCACTTGCTTTCACCTTTGGGCTTGGAGCGCTCGTCATCTTTCCGTTTCGAGTAGGTGCCACCACCTTGCTCTTGGAGGGTGCGCCCCCGCCAGTTTTGCTCAAGGAAATCGCAAAACACCACGTCACCACTCTCTTTACGGCGCCGACTGCGTATCGAGCCATGCTCCCCCATCTAGAAGAGACGCCGCTTCCATCGCTGCGCACTTGTGTATCAGCGGGAGAGCACCTGCCAAAGAGCACATGGGAGGCGTGGAATAGCGCAACAGGTATTCGCATTATTGATGGCATCGGTGCTACAGAAATGTTGCACATTTTTATTTCGGCATCAGGTGACGAGATTATTCCGGGTATGACTGGAAAAGTCGTGCCTGGTTACGAGGCGATAGTGGTCGATGAGGAGGGCCGCTTAGTAGCCGATGGTGAGGTCGGGCGCCTGGCAGTCAAGGGACCCACTGGATGTCGTTACCTAAATGATGATCGTCAGCGAAAGTATGTAGAAGGCGGATGGAATCTTACGGGTGACCTTTACATCAAACACGCGAATGGCTACTTCCAATATCAATCTCGCTCTGACGACATGATCATTTCCAGCGGTTACAACGTGGCGGCTCCGGAAGTGGAAAACGCGTTACTTCTGCACCCTCTAGTGGCGGAGTGTGCGGTGATCGGTTTGCCCGACGAAGAGCGCGGCATGGTGGTCGCCGCATACGTCGTGCTCATGAATGGGTTTGTTGGCAGTGACCAACTTCGAAAGGAACTACAAGATCACGTCAAGGAGACGATTGTGCCCTTCAAGTATCCGCGGGTACTTGAGTTTGTAGAAGCTCTCCCAAAAACCACGACTGGAAAACTTCAACGATTCAGGCTCAAATCGTGAGCGAGGATCGCTCTGTATTTGATTTACCCACCCGCATCCCAGATCACACCTGGGCGTATGGAAGCGATCCAGATCAAGTTGCCGATATCTTCGGCACCTTAAATTCGCACCCACTCGTATTGCTTCACGGTGGTTATTGGCGCCCGCTATGGGATAGAACTTCGCTGCGGCCGTTGGCGGGCGCACTCGCAGACGCCGGGCACGCTGTCATCTCACTTGAATATCGACGGATCCCGGGTGACCCCAATGCCATGGTGGCGGATGTGGCGGCGGCCATTGCGGCCATACCCGCAGAAGCGGTGACTCTCATTGGCCATTCGGCTGGGGGTCACTTGGCACTGTGGGCAGCTACCAACATCTCGAAGGTGAAGAAGGTAGTAGCTCTGGCTCCGGTTTCTGATCTTCAAATGACGGAGGAACTCCATCTTGATGAAGGTGCAGCATCTGACTTCCTTGGATGCGCAGCGAGTACGAGACCCGATCTAGATCCGATGCATCTTGAGTATGGAGATGTTGAGGTGATAGTTGTGCAAGGTGATTGCGATATTCGAGTCCCGGTTGAGATGAATCGTAAATTTGCACTGCATCATCCACAAGTGAAATATCAGGAGCATGTTGGCATTGGGCATTTTGAGGTTATCGATCCAACAAGCGCTTTTTGGATCCACGAAGCTAGAAAACTTTTATGATTGCTACTAAAGATTGTATCGATTAATTCCTAAGAAATCTGCGTTGGCTTTGATGGTACTCCGTGACCATGGGTGCGCCTCGTGATTCATCACTTCTGAAATCACTCTCGGCAAAGAGTGGGAGGCATCAGGAGAATTCGTAGTTATTACTCCCCAGGAATTCTTCTTTGCGATCCGCAATAAATCCTTGTTAGCGTTAACCACCCAAGCACTTCCTGCAATTGAGAGCATGGGCAGATCATTTATCGAATCGGAATATGCATAACTTTTATCTAAATCGATGCTATCTCGCTCCGCAAGCGATCTAATTGCTTCTCCTTTGGCCGGCCCTCGCATAATTGTTCCGTGCAGGTACCCCGAATATCGACCTTCTCGAACCTCCGGGATTGTCGCAAGCGCGCCATTCATTCCAAGGTATTGCGAAATAGGAAGAGCCATTTCAATCGGGCTTGCGGTAACCAGCCAAGTCTTGTGGCCTTGCTCTTGATGCTGCCGTATGCGATCCCTTGTTTCAGGGATCAAGGCTTCCTCTAGAAATTCACCAACGACTCTGTTGCACAATGATTCCATCTCTGATGCGTCCAGGCCCGTGACAATGGAGAGCCCTCGATCTGAAACGAATCTTGTGGTGGATTTTGACTCAGTCTTACTCCACACATATTTGAATTCTCGAAACGCAAACCTTGCAAGATCTCGTCGAGTCAAAAAACCTTCGCCCACCATTCGGCGCGCAAAGTGAAAGAGGGAAGACCCACGGATCACAGTGTTATCTAAATCGAAGAAGGCTGCGATGGTCATTCAACCAGGGTAAGGTGTGTGCATCTCAAAAATAGAGATTATTCCCGCAAATGCTATTTGTTAACTTTCTGTTCAAGAAATCTCCATCTCCTGCTTGGTATTAATGCCATTAGGTTTGGTTTCTTTAATTCGTGCGAATCATGATTGTTGCCGAGTCATTCCTGCCGCGGACAAATGGCGTAGTTAATACGGTCATGCGAGTGGCAAAGTACCTTCGGGGCGCTGGGCATGAAGTCCTCATTCTGGCTCCTGGGCTCAACGCCTCACGCTCCTATGAAGGTGTTCCTATTGTCCGCACCGCATCGGTCGTCATTCCTGGCATTCCCGAGACTGACTTGGCCTTTGTCAGCACTGCCCAAATCGTGAGAGAAATTCGCAAGTTCAAACCAGACGTGATTCACCTCGCCTCACCCTTCATTCTGGGCGAGCGCGCTCTCAAGGCGGCGGCGTCCGAGAATGTACCTACTGTTGCCGTCTTCCAAACAGATGTTGCCGGCTTTGCCGTTCATTACGGATTAGCTTTCGCCATGAGGGCCGCAGATGCTTGGGTTGGCCGAATCCACCGGGCCGCCGATATTACCCTTGCTCCTTGCTCGGATATGGCTACGTATCTTTTGAATTTGGGAGTTCTAGAAGTGCGCCATTGGGGTCGGGGTGTGGATCACTCCACTTTCTCACCAGAATTTCGATCTCCCGGACTTCGCGCGAGTTGGGGCTGCACATCAGATAAGAAAGCCGTCGGCTTCGTCGGCCGACTTGCTCCCGAAAAGAAGATTGAGAAGTTGGCGCTACTCAATGATCGAAGCGATATCCAAATAGTCATTATCGGCGATGGCTCGGAGCGACAGAGGTTGGAACGGGTACTTCCTTATGCGATCTTTACTGGTGCGCTCCAGGGTCGCGAATTAGGTACTGCCATGGCTTCGTTGGATGTGTTGGTCGCTCCAGGGGAGAAGGAAACGTTCTGCCAAGTAGTGCAGGAAGGTATGGCAAGTGGTGTACCAGTAGTAGCGCCCAACGTAGGCGGACCTCGCGATCTCATAGATCATCGGGTGAATGGTGTGCTCTACACCCCAGGTAGTGATGCACATCTGCTCGGAGCGATCGAGTCTCTTCTTGTGGAACGAGATTTGGCCAGTGAGGTGATTGAAGCTGGTATCCATACGGTTCGGAATCGCACTTGGTCGAGTGTCAATTCAGAACTGATCGATCATTACAGCGATGCCATTATGAGGAAGCTTGTCAAGAGCCGGGCGGTCGCCTGATGGCTAGCATCGTTCATGTCGCAAATTTTTACGGCCCCAAGAGTGGCGGGCTTCGCACTGCGATGAACTCCATTGCAATCGAATATTCAAGGCTCGGTCACGATGTGACGTTGATAGTCCCAGGTTCCAATGATTCATGTACCAAGACTGATTACGGGCACATCTACGAGATTGCTTCACCCATACTCCCTTTCAGCGGTGGGTATCGTTTCATTGTGCGCAGGCGCCGAGTCCAAGAACTCATCACTGCATTTGCGCCTGACGTGTTAGAGATTTCAGATCGAACTTCCCTGGTAGCTCTTGCCAAGAATCATAGGAAAGAAGGCGGAATTGTCTCGATGTGGGCTCATGAACGTGTTGATGGAGTCTTGTCAGCCTTCTTGCCGGGCTCAGCCAAAGTGTGGGAAAAATTAGCGGATAAGTGGAATAAACGATGTGCCGGGTTAGTGGATCACGTGATTTCTACAACGGACTATGCAGGAGCAGAATTTCGCCGAATTTCCATCACACCGCACCTGGTTCCGCTTGGTGTCGACTTGGGACTCTTTGCCCCTTGGAAGCGCGATGATCTCTGGCGCGAGAATTTCTCGCACACCCCTCTCATCTTGCTTTGTAGCAGGCTCTCTCGTGAGAAAGATCCATTGAAAGCGATTGAAGTCTTGAGAAATCTTCAAAGCCGCGGGATCAAAGGTCACCTTGTAGTTATTGGAGATGGTCCTATGCGTCGCGACATGGAGAATGCTTCTCGTGACCTTCCGGTGACATTTCTTGGATTCATTTCTGATCGAAAAGTGGTGGCTCGCATTATGGCTTCGGTTGACTTAGTGATCTCCCCCGGACCCATTGAAACGTTTGGTCTAGCAGCACTTGAGTCATTGGCTTGTGGTACCCCGGTTATTTCCTCTGGAAGTGGTGCAATCAAAGAGATTATTGGTGGTGCTGGTGTGGCAGTTCAGGGCGGTGTCGATTCATGGAGCGAAGCGGTGCTGGAAATTCTCAGTAGGCGTGAAGGCACTCGTCGAGCAGAAGCCCGCAGTCGAGCAGAGCAATTTAGTTGGCGCAATACCGTTGATCGGCTCACTCACATCTATGAAATCAAACAGGAGGCTAAAGATGTCGCATGAAAAATATTCACATGAAAGAGTCATAGCCTTGGGTGATTCGGTGACTTTTGGCGTCGGAGATATTGGCAAGAATTTTGTGGGACCAGGATGGGGCGCTCGGGTAGCGCACGAGTTGAATGCTAAACGATTCCTCAACCTCTCAAATCTCGGAGCGCGAGTGCGCCATCTTTCCGAGGAACAGCTCCCTGCCGCGCTCGCCTTTCGCCCAACAATTGCGATCATCAGTATCGGCGGGAATGACTTATTGCGCTCCACCTTTGATCCGGTGGAGATGGAGTGTCACCTTGAGCGAGTAGTGATTGCACTTCGTCGGATCCAATGTGAAGTGGTACTGCTACAAATCCCCGACCCTCGGAAGACAGCGCCGGGTCCACGAATGTTACGCGAAGCATTGGGCGCCCGCCGCCGTGAATTAGCTGGTTTGATTCTTCGGGTGGCGGTCAATACCAGGGCCTCCGTCGTGCAAGTCTCCGATAGCGAAGCAATGGCTCGACGCGAGATTTGGCATATAGACCGTATGCACCCCAGTGCGTTAGGGCATCAACTTTTATCCGACCTGACTCTGAGGGCGTTAAATAAGGATCGGCTACGTGTAAGCCTGTCGGCCGATCAGGTGGTGACCCAGAAAGAATCGATGAAGTGGTTTGCTTCAGCGGCCACGATGTGGTTTGTCAAGCGCAGCGTTGATCTCATCCCCACGTTGATCTGGCTTGGCATCAAGTACCGAATCTCTAAATTAGTTTTCCGCAAGAAGAGAGTGGAAATCACAACCCTGGAAAGCCAAGAACTCTTTGCAGCACCGAGCTATCAGAGAGACGAAATTAGGGCAGCTTAGTAACTTTCTTGTTCTTTGATGGTTTTCTTTCCAAAGATCATGTGACCAACAAAGCCGATGAGTAGCGCTGCCAAGATTCCAAGATTTGCATAAGCCCATGGACCGTTCTTGCCGCCAACAATCCAGAGTAGATAACCCTGCCAGCTGAGCCAGCTCGCAAAAGTGTTGGTGACCAATCCCCAACCCACTACTGTGCCAGCAAACATGAGCGCGACGCTCGTAGGATTCCAAGAGCCATAGCGCCCTTCAGGATCAAAGAGGTCGGCTTCGTGATAGTCGCGTTTTCGCATCATGACATCTGCCACGAAGATGGCTGACCATACGGCGATCGGAACTCCAAGAGTGATAAGGAACCCCTGGAATGGACCAAAGAAGTTGGGCGCGAACCAGACGATGTAAATGGTGCCGAGTAGCATCACGACACCGTCGATGGAAGCTGCTTGGTGGCGCTTGATCGACACTCCGAGTGAGACCAACGTGATTCCAGAAGAGTAGAGATTCAAGATTGCGCCCCCGATGAGACCAAGGATGGCAACAGTCGCAAAGGGAATGAGATACCAAGAAGGTAAGAGCGTAGTGAGTGCACCAATCGGGTCTGCCGCGATCGCACTCCCTAGTTCGGCGCTGCTACCTGCTAAGAGTGAGCCATAAGTAACCAGGATTACTGGAACGAGTGATGCGCCAAATACCGTCCAGCCGATCACGCTACGTCCAGAGACAGTGCGTGGTAAATATCGAGAGTAATCGGCCGCGCTATTCACCCAGCCAAGACCGATTCCGGTGATGGCAAAGATTATGGCACCGACAAAGCCTTGAATACTTCCACTCTTCATGGTGACAATCGCGTTCCAGTCCACATGATCAATGGTGAACGCTATGTATCCAATAGTAAGTAGGGCGGTAGCAGATGTGATCCATACCTGCATTTTCATGATTACCTTGAAGCCGAGAACGCCACCAAAGATGGTGAGTGATGCAGCGATAATGAATCCAAGGATGTATGCAAAGTTTTCGTTGATATCAGCAAAGCGTGTGAGGACTGTTTTTGTAGCCAATGTCGCGAGAGCTACCAGGACGGTTTCCCAGCCGAGAAATATTAAGTAAGAGAGAATCCCGGGCACGATATTTCCTCGGACTCCAAAAGATGCTCTTGATAAAGTCATGGTTGGCGCTGATGATCTTTTCCCTGCTAGTGAACTGACGCCCACAAGAGCGAATGAAAGCACTGTTCCCACCAGCCCAGCGAAGGTGGCTTGCCAGAAGGAGATGCCAAATCCCAAGAGAAAGGAGCCGTACGAGAGCGCCAGCAGCGAGACATTAGCCGCACACCATGGCCAGAAGAGGCTGCGAGCACTTCCGCGTCGCTCTTCCTCATGGATGATGTTGATGCCATTCTGTTCAATACGGGAAGAACTAGCCATGTGCCCACTCCCCTTTCACCATCTCGTTGCACCGGATGCTACAGAATTATTGATTCCGAAGAATGACAAATGTTCACTATACTTTCGCACCATGCGCCGCTTGGGTTTATTAGTCATTATGGCGCTCTTTGCTCAGACCTTGATGTCCCCGTCCGGAGCCTCTGCGTCCACGGACTCTTGGAAGATTAATAGTAAGAACGTTTCTACTGACACGGCCGGCTTTGCTTCTCCAAATTCAGTACTCCCAGGTGACACGGTCGATCTCTATATCACCTGCCCCAAAGGAACCTTTTATGTCTCGGCTTACCGGATGGGGTATTACGA
>JAPLBA010000088.1 GCA_026393015.1 Actinomycetota bacterium | reverse complement strand
ACTACCCGGCGAGTAGATTCCGGCGGTGCGAATCCTGAAGCCGAAGTGAAAGCCGCTATCGAATTTGCACTCGCCGGAGTGCGCGCGCAAATTCGATAAACGCTCAGATCTACTTAGCGACAGAGAGCGGATAGACCTTCGACACCTTGGTGTAAGAGGCGTTTCCTGCCGAAGTAGCCTGAACGACGCAGTAACCGCTCCAACCCGCTGCGATGGTGGTGCCAGTGATCACGCAATTTCCACCTGGCAGAGCCACGATGGTCGGTGTAACCCCAGAGAGGGTCTTCACGACAATGGTTTGATCCACACTTGCGTTGATTGCTGTTGGCGCATCGCCGAGAGTGGCGGTGCCAATCGTGCTGGTGAGCACGTCAGGTCCGATGGCTACTGGGGTGGTCGCAGCTGCACCTGTGGCTTCCGGTGTCGCAACTTTCGCGGCAAAAGAAATCTTCACACTGGTATCGAGGCTCTTATCTGTGGGGCCGAGGTGATCACGTTGCACAAAGATTACACACTTGGATATCGAGCAGTCGTTGGTACCAAAGGCGCCGACCACGGGTAGCGAAAAGTCTGTATTTGGCTTACCAACAGTGCCGTCGGTGGGGTAGACGCCACCGGGGAACGAGGGGGTAATCCAGACGCCGTTACCGTTGCATTGAGCTGCGGTGGGGCGCTTGGCGGTGGCTACGCACTCACGGACATAGACGCCCGTCTTCTTAGGGAGGCCCTTTACGGTAAGGCGGATATTGTCGCCCGCGAAGGTGAGTGTTTTCAGGGGTCCGCCGACGATTTGCACCTTACTAGTGGCTGCCGAGGAAGGGAGCGCGGTAGCGGCTACTAGCGCTACTGCGATTAATCCGGTGGTGATGGTTTTCAACTTCATGTTGCTCCTTGGTGAGTTGCGATTGAATTATTTTGCAAGAAATGTGACTGGAATAAAGATGTCGAAGGAACGATCATCTCCACGGGTATGGTCGGCGCGAACCGCGATGGCACAACTCTTCTTGCGACAGTCGACCTTGCCGATCATTGCACCCACTTTGAGTTTCTCCGTAAAGCCACCTGTTTCGGAGAAAGGCGTTGCTAATCCGGTTGCATAAGTAGGTGGATTTGATGAGATCCACAGTGATGCACCGCTAGTTCCACCCTGGTCTACGCCACCGCCACAAGGTGTGGGTTTTGAATTATGTGCAAGTACATTCTTGTTGATAACACACAGGGCGACATAGATGCCAACTGAGGTATCGAACCCTTCACCGGTGACGGTAATTGTTTGGCCGCTTGGTTTAAGTTTGAGGCTCTTGCTCGCGGTAAAAGTCTCGTTATGTTGCCCGGTAACGGCAGATGCAGGGGAGAGCGGAATGGCGACCAGCAGTCCCATTATTCCAAGCGGTAGAAGTACGCGGCGCATACAGAGAAGTTATCGGGTGCTTCAACGCGAAGTTTCGACAGGGTGTCGGTGCGTGTTTTCCGACACCCTGTCGGGGAGTGGGCGTGGGCCAGGTGGGAGGATTGCCCCATGAAGCGGATGGCAGTACTTGTGAGCCTCCTCTTAGTGGGTTGCAGCACTTCAACGCCATCAGCGGAACGACTTGTCACTATTTCCAAAGCCATACTGCCGATCGGCCCCAAAATCTCTGCCAACCAAAACGGTCTAGGAGAAGACCTTTCGGGTGCTCAATTGAGCAAATTGGATTCCACTCGCATTGTGTCGTTGGCAAACGGCGCAGCTGAGTCGCTGGTGGCGATGGGTCTGGGCGACCACCTAGTGGGGAGAGATATTGCGAGCACTCTGCCCGAAATTGCGAACGTGCCAGTGGTCGCAATGGGACATCAGGTGTCAGCCGAGAAAGTGCTGGCGACCTCACCTACGGAAGTAATTGTTGATGCATCAACAGGTCCAAAGAGTGCTCTGCAACAAATCGCTACTGCAGGGGTATCGGTGGTGGTGATTCCAGAAGCGTGGACGGTCGCTTCTGCGAAGGAGAGAGTTTTAACTCTTGGGCGTGCGGTGGGTGCCGAAGCTGCGGCGCGTGGTCTGGTAGTTGAGATCCCAACGCTCAAAGTGTCTCCCAAGCCTCGGGTGATTTTCCTCTACCTTCGTGGACCCTCTTCAATTTATCTGCTCGGTGGTAAAGGCTCGGGCGCCGATGAAATCATTTCACTTGCTGGGGGAGTAGACGCTGGCGCCGCAATTTCAAATAAACCCTTCTCCCCAATTACTGCTGAAATCATTGCGCAAGCTAATCCTGACCTCATCTTGGTCATGACTAAAGGATTAGCTTCCGTCGATGGCGTCAAAGGATTAGTTTCCTTACCTGGAGTAGCACAGACAAATGCGGGAAAGAACCGACGTGTTGTTGCTGTCGATGATTCGCTTCTGCTCTCATTTGGACCACGTCTTCCAGATTTAATCTCTCAGCTCAATGCTGCGATGATTAAGGTACTGAAATGAGGCGCGCCACTATCCTGCTGGCGCTCTCTTTTGCACTCGTGGGCCTCACTCTCGTAGCGCTGCTCTCTGGCAGCGTGCAGCTCGCACTTGGCGATTTTCTACATGGGATCTTTTCCGGCAATGCCACTACGCAAGAGCAAGATGCATTAAAGATCATTGGTCAGATCCGCCTTCCACGAGTGGTGGGCGCCATTGTGATTGGCGCAGCGCTCGGAATCGCGGGTTCGTTAATGCAGGGGCTCTTCATCAATCCTTTGGCGGACCCAGCATTTGTTGGTATATCTGCAGGCGGCGTCCTGCTCTCCATTATTTCTACCGCAATGGGTGTTGCTTCGTATGGGTCACTCCCGAATATTGCGATAGCAACTCTCGGTGCTTTAGCGGCTGCTCGGCTTATTCCGAAGCGACTGGCGCCACTGCCATTTATTTTGGTGGGCTTCGGTCTTGGATCATTGTGGAGCGCCTCGAGTTCACTGATTTCCGCGATGCAGGGACGCACGAGCGGTCCAGGAACATCTCTCTGGGCGATGGGTTCACTTTCGCTGATGACGTGGCCAGCCCTGCTTCGTCTTCTCCCGTTCCTCGTTCTAGGCACGATTCTTGCGTGGGTGATCTCTGGCAACGTAGATCGCTTGGCGCTCGGAAATCGAATAGCAACTTTCATGGGAGTGCGGACGGGGCGCGTAAAGTGGCTTGGACTAGTAGCAGGTGCACTCTTGGTGGGAAGTAGCGCCGCACTCTCTGGAGTGATGACCTTCGTGGGTCTCGTGGTGCCTAACGTACTCAGACCACTGGTGGGTTCGCGCCTTCGCGTACTTATGCCGGCATCCGCTCTTGGTGGTGCGCTCCTACTGTTGGCCGCCGATACGCTCTCGCGTTCGATGCTCTCCTCGGGTGAAGTTTCCCTCACGCTTCTGCTGGCAATTATCGGCAGTCCAGTCTTAGTGCTTATTTTATTGAGGGAGAAGGCTTCCTCATGATCAAGTGCAGCGCACTTTCAATCACCCGTGGTGGGCGCACGCTCATTGACGACTTCACGTATGAATTCTCGGCTGGCATTTATGTAATCAAAGGTGCGAATGGGTCGGGGAAGAGTACGTTTTTGCTTTCTCTCTTAGGGGAAGTTCCACTTGGTGCTGGAAGTACTTTAATTGATGGGCGCGAACTGAGTGGGCTCTCTGAGCAGGAGCGCAGCGACACCTACTCTTGGTACGAAGATCAAGAAATCGCTTTTAACTTCACCGCTACAGATGTACTTGGCTGGGGTGGTTGGAGCGTCGGCATGGCTGATGAATTGCGCGCCGAAGATTTGCTTGATCGACAATGGAGGAAACTCAGCCGCGGCGAGCGCACACGTATTCTCCTCACTAGCGTGCTCGCAAGGGAGTCTGCGCACATTCTCTTAGATGAACCTGCTGCTGGGCTTGATGATGCAATGGTGGCATTTCTTGCTTCAAAGCTCGCATTAAAGGCAAGTGCGGGGGCGACAATCATTATCTCTGAACATGACAATCGATTGATGAACGCACTTCATGCTCACGAACTCACCATTCGCGAGGGTCGGCTTACTGAGTAACGCCTTCGACGTGAGGAAGTACGGGGTAAAGGCTTTCCCAGGTATCAATTTCGCAACCGTTGACTCGTGAAAACTTACGGCTTACTTTCTTGCCGATCCATGTACCAGTAATGACTGCGGTTTGATCGCCTCCGTAGATTTCGCTACACATCTGGTCTGCTGGTGGCTTAGCAAAGGGATTCTTTAGCGAAGTTAACTTCTTGCAAGCCACAGCAACTCCCGGAAAGGTTCCACTATTTGGTTTGCAATTGAGAGTCCAGGTGACCTTGGGGGAATCGGGCGACTCTTGGTAGACAATCTTTAGTTTGCTCACGGTGGTGGCAGCGGAAGCAGTTTGTGATGGGCAAGTGAGGGAGCCAATGGCAAACAAAATTGCGAAGGTGGCACGAAACGGATTCATATATCTAGCCTACTTCTTCTTGTACCCGGCTGGGCAGGTGGGATTAGCTCCCACAACTTTCTTAGTGGTCTTTCCTTTGACGCAAGTGATGATGATCGTCTTCGACTTGTTTGGGTTCGCAGGTGCTGCAGGCGTACTTGCTTTTGGTGCGGGAGTGATTGAAGCAGGAGTGACTGAAGTGGGGACCACTGCTTTCTCTTGAGTAAGCTTGATGCGAATCGTGGGTTGCGAGAAGGTGAAGTTATAGGCGCCGAGCGTGAACCAGCCGTCCTTCTCATTTTGAATTACTGTCGTAATATTTTGATTAGAACCATCGCTTGATACCACTTCTACTTCAGCACGAATAGGTGCTTTCGTGAAGTTATAGAGACAACGAGCAGTCTCTGATCGCATTGCAAGATCGTAGGTCCCATTGAAGAGATCACCATTCGCGGTGGTGTGTAATCCGGCCACCTTGTAAATGAGAGCACCATCTTTCAGTTCCGGTGGGCCGGGAGAGTAAATCATGGAATTAGTCGTCACAATCCCAAGGAGTTGAGTCGTGCTAGCAAAGCATCCACCGCCGGTACTCACCAAGCCGTTCCCGGTAGCACCAGATGAAATGAGCCACCGCGCTCCTTGGCTTGGGATGGGTTTGAGAAATTGTTCGTACGTCGTAAATCCTCGAAAACCGCCAGCGCTGCTTTCGCTTCCCCAGCTGCTATTGGGATCTACTAAAGACTTTTCGTAGTATCCATCTCCCGGGGCATAATTTAATTTCTGCCAAGCCTCAACAAGTGGATATTTAGAGACGTCGGCTTTGGGAACAAAACCTAAAGCGGCTGGTACATCTACGGGTCGTCCCTCGATACGGATCGTATTGTTAGAAGTATCGATAGGCGTGACCGACACATTCACTTCTTTCATTCGTCCAAAGAGCCAGCCCGTGAGGTCATTGTTCATGCGAAGAGTGACAGCTGCCTTTGAATTCTCTGCAAACGAGGAGATCTGTGCGCAAAGCGCTAATTCATGCCAGAGACATTTCTGATTCTGTATGTAGGGCCCAGAGGCGCCACTCTTTTGGGCAATTTGATAGTTGTACTTTCCCATATGCGGTCCCACGGTTTGTGGGACTTCGCGAACTTCGAGCACATTTCCATACCCCGGGGTCATCACCACCGGTACGACGCTGGCGCTAAAACTTACAAGTCGCAGTTTGTTCGCCTCTTGAATTCCCGGGACTTTGAGCATTTGTTGATACTGAGCATGGACCACGACGCCGTATGTGTCACTCCCGCCCGCATGTGTGACCGATGGTGCTTTCCAAAGGGCAACAGCTCCACCAGCAGGCAATCCAGTTGAAGGATCCGCCAAGGTAGGGGCAGTGTTGATCACATGGTCCACACTGGCTTTCACGAAAGGACCGTCCTTCGCACTCACTTCTACGCCTTGAACACACATGCGACTCGCGGTATCTGCGCATGGCGGGAGCATGAGTTCTGCGATGAACGAGTACATGCCTTCACAATGTGGGTCTGACACTGAGGCGCAGACACGATTTTCGCTATCTAATAACTTGCCATTATAGAAAGGCGGAACGCCGCCAACTGTTGAGGAGATCGTTTGAAACCCGCCAGTAAGTGGTTCATCAACCAAGAGGCCAAATGAGGGAACGCTCGGTGGTACCACGTCGTAGGCGTCTGACGGAAGCGCTGATGTAGCGACCAAGGCGCTACTGAGAAGTGCCGTAAGTGCGACCCTGCGAAGCAACTTCATGTGGGTATTCTAACTTGAGAAGGTGGCGAAACCTAGACGACTGCTTGGCGCTCGAAAGAAAGCGGGGGTAACCCCGTTTACTTGAAGGCTTGAATGCCGGTGAGGGCGCGGCCGATGGTGAGCAAGTGAACCTCGCTCGTCCCTTCATAGGTAAGCACTGATTCCAAGTTGTTTGCGTGACGCATGACGGGGTACTCGAAAGTGACGCCGTTAGCGGCCAAAATGGTGCGCGACGTACGTGCCACTTCAAGTGCCATGCGCACGTTATTGAGTTTGCCGAGGCTGACCTGATCAGGATGTAACTTCTCTTCGTCTTTCAACCGACCAAGGTGCATGGCGAGTAAGAAACCCTTTTGAACTTCGAGTGCCATATTTGCAAGTTTCTCTTGGGTGAGTTGGAAAGCAGCGATGGGGCGATCGAATTGAATGCGAGAGAGCGCGTAATCGGTAGCCACTTGGAGGCAGTCGCGGGCCGCGCCCACAGTTCCAAAAAGAATTCCGAATCGCGCTTCGTTGAGCGATGACATGGGGCCCTTGAGCCCAACTACACCAGGGAGTACGGCATCTTCTGGGAGACGAAGGTCGGTGAATACTAATTCACCGGTAACAGATGCGCGGAGCGAAAGTTTCTTGTGAATGACATTGGCTTGGAAGCCCTTCGTCTTTGTAGGCACCACGAAACCGCGAATTCCATCTTCGGTTTGCGCCCACACAACTGCCACGTCTGCGATGGGTCCGTTGGTGATCCACATCTTCGAACCGTTAAGCACCCAATCATTACCATCACGTTTTGCATGAGTGATCATTCCAGCAGGGTTTGAACCGTAATCGGCTTCAGAAAGACCGAAGCAACCGATTAATTCGCCGCTCGCCATTCCCGGGAGCCATTCTTGCTTCTGCTCTTCTAAACCAAACTTCCAGATGGCAAACATGGCGAGTGAACCTTGCACGCTGACCAGTGATCGGAGTCCAGAGTCGGCAGCTTCTAATTCCATGCAGGCAAGGCCGTATGCGGTTGCTGAGGTGCCGGCGCATCCGTAACCCTCGAGGTGCATACCGAGTAAGCCCAGCTTTCCGAATTCTTTGGCGAGCTCTCGAGCAGGTAGATCGCCCTTCTCGTACCAGTCGGCCACGAAGGGGCGCACTTTGTCATCTACCACTTTGCGGACGGTGTCGCGGATATCGCGTTCTTCCTCGCTCAGGAGATGATCAATGGAGAGTAGGTCCAGAGCGCTCTTTATCGAATCCATGGCATAAGTCTACTAATGCCCTAGAAGTGATGCCATCGCACGCGCGATGAGGCTCTCTCTATGGGTGAGATGCTCCTCACGATCGGCCCATGTCATGGCTTTGAGACCAGCGTTGATCGCCAGCCATCGCACGGGTTCACCCTCCCATGGGGGGCTCTGATGATTCACCCAGGGGAGTTTGGTGAACTCGCTCGCCTTGCCTGATAGTAAATCTGCAAGGGTGCGCCCGGCTACGTATGAACTCGTGACGCCATCGCCCACGTAGCCACCTGCGCGCGCGTAACCATTTGTTTCATTGTAAGAAACGTTGGGGTGCCAATCACGAGCAATCCCCAAAGGTCCGCCCCATGCGTGCGTGAAATTACGTCACGCAGTATCGGGAACCACGAGCGTGCTAATTCACGAAGTTGTCCGTGTACCTGTGGATCTCGATCTTGTTCTGGGGAAATCTTTGAGTTGAAGAAATACGGAGCGCCGCGGCCGCCGATTGCAATGCGATCGTCGGCAGTGCGTTGCGCATAGGTAATGAGATGACACGCTTCTGCAAGTGTTTCGTTTCCGCTCCAACCAATCTCCTTCCATATTTCTGGTGAGAGTGGTTCAGTTGCGGTCATTAATGAGTAGACCGGTACAACGCTGCGGTTGGATCGCGTTGGTGAATTAATAGAGGGCAAGAATCCCTCGGTGGCTTCTACGATATGTGTGGCATGTACTCGGCGGATGGTGCCCAGGTGTCGCACCTTCACAATGCCCTTCTTGGCCACTGAAGATGCTCCTGGGCGCAAGGAGAGAACTTCGCTCTCTTCATAGATTTTTACACCAGCACGTTCCACTGCTGATGCAAGACCACGTACAGCCTTTGCTGGATGAATGCGCGCGCACTCGCGAATAAAGAGTCCACCTACGGCGCCAGAGATGTTTATCCGGTCCTTCACCTGATCTCGCGAGAGGCGAACTGCGCCTTCGCCAGCATGTTCGGCGGCCAGAAATTCTGCTTCCACACGCTTCATTTGTACTTTGGTGCGCGCCACCGTGATATTTCCACCGTATGAATAACCCGCATCGATACCGTGACGAGCAAGCTCTGCGCCTAATTCAGGCACGCTTCGTCGCCAGACTTCACGCACATTGCGTGCGCGTTCTTCGCCTACTTCCGTCACTAGGCGGTCAAAGGCCACCGGATAAAGAGCTGATGCCCAACCACCATTGCGGCCGCTGGCACCAAAACCTACGAACTCTTTTTCCAGCACCACGATTTTGGCGCCCGGCATCTCTTGGCGGAGAAAGTGCGCGGCCCAGAGCCCAGTGAATCCGCCACCCACGATCGCGATGTCCACATCGAGATCGTCAGTAATGCCAGCTCGATGTTGTAGCGGAGCATCAAGAGTTTCGAGCCAGAGGTTCATCAGGTGCGCCCGTGTGTCCACTCCGCGATGTAACCGGGCACCGGAATTCCTGGCTTGAGGTCTGCCGCGTCGCGTGGGGTTCCGAAGGTGTGTTGAATGGGAATGACACCAGCCCACAGTGGTGAATCCATATCCTCCGGAAGATCACCTGGATCTAAATTAGAGACCTTGACACTTGCTTCATCGAGCGAGAGGGCCACTAATGTCGTGGCCTTCAACTCCTTCTTGGTGCTCTTTCGAACTTCAAGTTCGCGACCAGGCATAAATGCTTTGACGATGAGATCGAAGGCTGCCATTTTTTCGTCGCCGTGCAGCTCTACAGCTTCGCCGAGCACCATTACGCACCGGTAGTGCATCGATGATTCAAATACGGAGCGGGACATTACTAAACCGTCCATGATGGTGATGGTGGCACAGCATGGTTTACCATCCGCTAGCTTCTTAAAGAGACGAGAAGCAGCCGAACCGTGAAGCAAAAGTCGGTCACCGTCACGTGCGAAGCCTACGGGCAACGCGTATGGCTGCTTGTCATCAACAATCGCCACATGCGCTACGAAGCCCGTATCAAGAATCTGGTTCATGATCTCGCGATCGTTGACCGCCTTCTTGGGAAGGCGGCGAATCTGGGTGCGCTTGCTCAAATGACCTTCATTGCTTCAACGAGTGCCCCACGCAAAATCTGTTCGATCTCATCGAAATGAGATTGATCGCAGATGAGTGGGGGAGCGAGCTGAATAACTGGGTCGCCACGATCATCGGTGCGGCAGTAGAGCCCGCCGTCGTAGAGTGCAGTCGAGAGGAAGCCGCGAAGTAAGCGCTCACTCTCCTCCGCGGTGAAGGTCTCACGTGTCTTTTTGTCGCGCACCAACTCGATTCCGTAGAAGTATCCTGCGCCGCGAACTTCGCCGACGATATCGAGGTCGTAGAGCTTCTCGAGAGTCTTCTTGAAAGCGTTTTCATTGCTCAGTACGTGCTCGTTGATGTTTTCTCTCTCCATGAGATCGATGTTGGCAAGGGCAACTGCCGCACCCATGGGGTGTCCACCCCAGGTGAAGCCGTGGAGGAAAGAGTTTGTTCCCTGACTAAAAGGTTCATATAGACGTTCATTGACAATCATGGCGCCCATAGGTGCATAGCCTGAAGTCATTCCTTTGGCGCAGGTGATGATGTCGGGCACGATGCCGTAGCGGTTGCTGGCAAACCAATCACCGATACGACCAAAGCCGGTGATGACTTCGTCGCAGACCATGATGACGTCGTACTTGTCGCAAATCTCGCGAACGCGTTTGAGGTACCCGGGGGGAGGCGGGAAACAACCACCGGAGTTTTGTACCGGCTCTACGAATACTGCCGCGACCGTATCGGCGCCTTCCATGAGAATGGCTTCTTCTATCCGTGAAGATGCCCATTCGCTAAACGCGTGAATATCGTTTTGTAAGTATTCAGGTGCACGGTAGAAGTTCGTGTTGGGAACTTTGTGGGCGCCGGGTACGAGTGGTTCAAACCATTGCTTAGCTGCCGGGATACCGGTAATCGAGAGCGCTCCTTGTGTGGTGCCGTGGTAGGCAATAGAACGAGAGATGACTTTGTGCTTAAGGGGTTTGCCGGTCATCTTGAAATATTGCTTTACAAGTTTGAAGGCACTCTCCACTGCTTCGCCGCCAGCGGTCGTGAAGAAGACGCGGTCTAAACCTTGAGGTGTCAGGCTTGCTAGTTTCTCGGCGAGTTCGATCGCTGGTGGATTGCCGTAACCCCAAATAGGGAAGTGTGCGAGCTTCATCATTTGTTTGTATGCAGCAGCAGCGATTTCCTCGCGGCCATGTCCCATCTGCACGGTGAAGAGTCCAGAGAGACCATCGAGGTAGCGTCGGCCACGATCATCAAAAATGTACGCACCTTCGCCGCGCACGATGATCGGAACTGAAGCGCCCTCGTGGTAACTCCCCATGCGAGAGAAATACATCCACATATG
>JAPLBA010000136.1 GCA_026393015.1 Actinomycetota bacterium | reverse complement strand
TAGCAGTCGTCGGATCCTGCGCATTGGAACTCCTTATTTTCACACCGCTAGGTGTCAATATAAATGGAAATCGCAATTGGCTCGAATTTGGCCCTATACGATTCCAGCCAAGCGAGTTTGGAAAACTCGCTTTAGTGCTTTGGGTTGCGGAAGCCTTGACCCGAAACGGAATTCCGCTCTTTGATCGATTGGTTCGGGCGCTCTTGGGTGCTGCACCGATACTTATACTTGTGCTCGCCGGCAAAGATTTGGGTACGGCAATCATCGTTTTTGTGACGCTCTTCGTAATGCTCTTTGCCGCTGGGATTTCTAGTCGCACACTCTCGCTCTTTGGAATGCTCGCATTGTTGGGCACTTCAGCTCTTGTGGTGAGTCAATCCCATCGCTTGAAGAGATTTACCGCTCTCCTTGATCCATTTTCGGTGGCAAACTACAAATCTGCTGGCTGGCAACCGGCTCACGGAATTATGGCGTTGGCTTCTGGAGGGCTCTTTGGAGTGGGGTTAGGGGCGGGCAGCCAAAAGTGGGGCAACCTTGGTCCGGAAGCACACACAGACTTCATCTTTGCTGTTATTGGTGAAGAGGTAGGCCTCTTTGGCACTCTCATGGTGGTAGCGATTTTTGGAGTTGTCCTCTGGTGTGGCTGTTCACTTGCCTTGCGCGTGAAGGATAATTTTTCTCGACTTATCGCAGTAGGTGTTACTACCTGGATAGTTTTCCAAGCCCTTACGAACATGGGTTCTGCAACAGGTGTCTTTCCAGTTATTGGGGTGCCATTGCCATTTGTTTCATACGGCGGGTCATCGTTGATTTCTACTTTAGCGGCCATTGCAATTCTCCTCAGAATTGCTCATGATCGAGCGCGGCCATGAAGGTGCTCTTTGCTGCCGGTGGAAGCGCTGGCCATGTTGACCCAGCGCTTGCTACTGCGGAGGCTCTCAAGGATCTCTCTCCCACGGCGAGTATTACCTTCATGGGAACCAACGCCGGAATCGAGTCTAAGTTGGTGCCCTCGGCGGGCTTTCCGTTATTGACCATCGAAAAACTTCCATTTCCGCGTCGATTATCGATTTCATCCTTGGTGTGGCCAATGCGTGCGTTTAGTAATCTTCAAAGAGCCCGACGCATTGTTCGAGATTTCGATGTCGTTGTCGGTTTTGGTGGATACGTTTCGGCGTTCGGCATTCTTGCGGCTTATCTTCAGCGAGTGCCGCGCATCGTTCATGAAGCGAATGCGCTTCCAGGAATGGCAAACCGTTTGGCTGCACGATTGGGCGCTGTGGCCTTTGTGAGTTATCCACGTGCGGAGAAGCAGATGAAGGACGCCCGTTTGATGGCTCTTCCACTTCGCAAGAGTATGCAAGCTGCCCCTATGGATCAGTCAGAAGCTAAGCAATTCTTTGACGTACCCGTAGATCTGCCGACTGTGTTGATCGTCGGTGGATCGCTCGGCGCACGAAGACTGAACGCAATGGTGAGCAAAATGGTCACTGATGGGGGATCACTGCCTTATTCGATCATTCATTCTCTCGGCCACGATGCAGACCTCCCAGAAGCGTCATCGCGATACCGACCCCTGCCATATATTGAGCGGATGGACGTGGCACTTTCGGCGGCGGACTTGGTTATTTCTCGTGCTGGCGCCGGAGCTGTTGCTCAGATTTCACGTTTTGAGGTTCCGGCAATCTTTATTCCACTCTGGCATGGCAATGGCGAACAAGGGGCTAATGCTGCACCTGCTGCGGGGCTGGGCGCTGCCCTTGTGCTCAACGAAGATGACGCCCTTGAAAGTCGCCTCCTTACAGAGGTCAATCGACTCATCGGTAATTCAACAGAGCTTTCTCAAATGAAGTCTGCCTACGCAAAACTTCCGGCATCGCTACATTCGTGCACTGGGGCGCACGAGATGACAGCCGAAATTATTGCGCAGGTTCGAGCGCAGGTCCGATGAGAACGGAACTCGATTCATCTCTTGGCCCGGTTCATCTAGTAGGAATCGGTGGCTCTGGTATGAGTGGAATCGCTCGCATCCTTCTTGCCCGCGGATTCCAAGTCAGTGGCTCTGATACTCGAGAAACTCAGGAAATTCATGCCTTACGTGCTTTGGGGGCACGAGTAGCCATAGGCCATGCTGCGACGAACCTCTTGCAATTTGGTATACCTGTGGCAGTCGTCATCACTTCGACTGCAATTGCGCTCGATAATCCAGAATTAGCCGAAGCCCACACAATGCTCTGTGAAGTTATTCATCGCTCCGAAGCTCTGGCGAGTCTGCTGGTGGGCCGAAAGAGCTTGGCGGTAGCTGGCACGCATGGAAAGACCACGACTACGTCGATGACGGCCGTGACTCTGCAATCTCTTGGCCTTGATCCCTCATATGCGATTGGCGCTGGATTGGGGAGTGCTGGCAGTAACGCGCATCACGGCAATGGTGATTTCTTCGTAATTGAGGCAGATGAATCGGACAAATCTTTTCTTGCGTATTCGCCCGATTCGGCCATAATCACCAATATTGAAGCCGATCATATGGACCAGTTCACCTCACTGGCAGAGATTGACAATTCATTCCTCGAATTTGCGCATTCAGTATCTGAATCGCTTGTTCTCTGTGGCGACGATGCCGGTGTGCAAAGATTGTTAAAGAAGTTAGATCGAAAAGTTGTTTCATACGGCAATGCTGCTACAAATGATTTGGTCGTCTCCGAAGTTCATCCTGTCAATGCTGGATCCATATTTATCGCCAATTTGCGCGGCCGAAAGTTGGGGTCATTCACGCTTCAAGTTCCGGGCTTTCACAATGTTTTGAACGCAGCGGCAGTGATTGCCATCTCGGCCGAGTACGGCCTGTCCATAGAGGGAGTGCGAAAAGGGTTGGCAGAATTTGCTGGTGCTCGTCGTCGTTTTGATATTCGAGGAACGGTATCCAAGGTAACAGTTGTAGACGATTACGCGCATCACCCCACCGAGATCATTGCGACCTTAAAAGCCGCACGCGAAGTTGCGCCTCGAGGCCGGATTATTGCAATCTTTCAACCGCACCGTTTTACAAGATTGCAAGCTTTTATGAGCGAATTTGCGGCAGCCCTTACGGCGGCTGATGAAGTAGCCATCATGGACGTGTATGGTGCCGGCGAAAGTGCGCTGCCTGGAGTAAGCGGCATGAGACTAGCCGCGCTTATCCCAGGAGCTACGTTCCTTCCTAGTTTTCTTGATGTCAGTGAGTGGGCCGCGAAAATTTCACAACCTGGAGATTATATTTATACATTAGGTGCTGGAGACGTCACCTTGTTAGGTCCTGCGATTCTCGAACAACTCGCAGTGGTGGCTCAGAGTTGAGAAGGTTTCGGGTACTCATCGTCTTGTCTGTCACCTTCGTGCTCCTTGCGTGGATCCTCGGTTGGTCATCTCTATTAACAGTACGCACTATTCATGTAGAGGGCATCGCTGCCAATAGTGCTCTGAAGGGGAAGCAACTCATCACCGAGTCGGGCATTCGAGTTGGCGAGAAGATGGCGAGGGCACACGTATCGTCCCTTTCGGAGCTCAAAGCGAAATATCCCAAGATTGAATCAATAACGTTGAAGCGGAGGTGGCCTTCAACTATCACGATAGTTGTGAAAGAGAAGAATGCCATTGCTGCTGTCTATTTCAATGGTACCTATCAACTTTATGGTGAAGATGGATTGCCCTTCGCACGTGTAGCTTCGCCGCCAAGTGATCTTCCTGTGATCACAGGACGCGAAACAGCAGGTATCAAGGCTGCAGTTTCAATTTATCGATCTTTGCCTGCAGATTTAGCTAGTCAGGTAGTCACTCTGACTGCTCGCACTAATGACTTGATTGAATTTACGATCGGTAAGACGCGAATTACGTGGGGAAGTAGTGATGACAGTGCAACTAAGATCAAAGTGTTGCGCGTGCTGCTGAAAACATCGGCAAAGAAGATCGACGTGAGTGCTCCGCTTTCACCCACCACGCGCTGAGTAGCGAGTCCTGGATTCTTTTCCCTGCGACACACCCACTATGGTCATTGCGCCTTCCCTGGGGGAGGCCTAACGTACGGATGAAATAGGACAAAAGGGTCATTCTCAACTAGAGGTTGAGCCTTCCTATATGTAGCTCACGCCCGGTAAGCATTAATCATCAGCATGAGGAGTCGAAGTGGCCGCACCGCAGAATTATCTCGCCGTCATCAAAGTAGTCGGCATCGGCGGGGGTGGCGTTAATGCTGTCAATCGCATGATCGAAGCTGGTCTCAAAGGTGTGGAATTTATTGCCATCAATACAGATGCACAGCAACTCATCATGAGTGATGCTGACGTCAAACTTGATATCGGTCGTGATTTGACGCGTGGGCTGGGTGCAGGAGCAGCTCCTTCAGTTGGTGAACAAGCGGCTAACGATCATGCGGAAGATATCGAAGAGGTTTTGCGTGGCGCAGATATGGTCTTTGTGACGGCTGGCGAGGGTGGCGGCACCGGAACCGGCGGAGCTCCTATCGTGGCACGTATTGCACGTGAACTTGGTGCGCTCACCATTGGTGTTGTCACCAAACCATTCAGCTTTGAAGCAAAGCGTCGCACCGCACAAGCTGAAGAGGGGATCGAAAAACTTCGAAGCGAAGTAGATACTTTGATTGTCATTCCTAATGACCGCCTTCTTTCGATTTCCGATCGGGCCATCACTTTCCTTGATGCTTTCAAGAGTGCGGATCAAGTACTGCTATCTGGCGTGCAAGGCATTACTGATTTGATCACCACCCCTGGTCTTATCAACCTCGACTTCGCAGATGTGAAGAGCGTCATGCAGGGCGCTGGCTCGGCGCTGATGGGGATTGGTTCGGCGCGTGGAGAAGGTCGTGCCATTCGCGCGGCAGAGAGCGCAATTTCAAGTCCACTCCTTGAAGCATCAATCGATGGGGCTCGTGGAGTTTTACTCTCCATCGCAGGTGGGTCAGACCTTGGGCTATTCGAAATTAACGAGGCCGCCGAATTGGTGGCAAAAGCTGCCCATATCGATGCCAACATTATCTTCGGCGCTGTCATCGACGATGTCTTGGGAGATGAAGTTCGAGTCACCGTGATCGCGGCTGGCTTTGATGGCGGCGAACCGACTCGAGTGGTGACACCTCCTCCAGTGGTTGAAGATGAGTTACTTGATGATGCTCAGGAATCGACAGATGTTGAAGTGGATCTTGCAGCTGGGCTTGATGAATCACCGGCACCGCTCTCATCACGTCGGAAAATCATTTTTGAAGAGTCCTCTGACGATCTTGACGTTCCTGACTTCTTGAAGTGATGCTCGGGTGATTCGCACTTTCACCTCTAGAAGTTTTATTACCGGTGAAAGCCACTCGCCTTTCGACTCCCTAAATCTTGCCTTGCATGTGGGTGATGAGCCAGATGCGGTCAGCGAGAATCGTGCTCGCTTGAGCCAGCACTTGGGTGTTCCGATGCAGTACATGAATCAGGTGCACGGAGCGGATGTGCAACAGATCGATGAAGTGATCTCCGATCCCACGGTCGACGCGCTGATCACGATGACACCAGGTCTAGGCCTTGCCGTCATGGTGGCGGATTGCATTCCACTACTTATCTGGGATGAATCCCAGAGTGTCGCGGCCGCTGTACATGTGGGTCGCCGTGGGGCGATCAATGGAATTGTTAAAAACGTTGTCGGTCAGATGCGTTTGTTAAGTTCGGCATCGTTATCGGCTGAAATCGGTCCTCATATCTGTGCCGATTGCTATGTCGTGGGGGAAGAGATCGCTACTGAATTCGGCGCTGCGCATCCGAACGCAGTGTTGAGAAGCGAAGAGATCACATTGGATCTCAGTGGTGCTTTGAGGGGCGATCTAGCTGAAATGAAGGTTCGGGTCACTGATCATCATTCATGTACCGTTGAAGACCCGCTCCTTTACTCCTATCGCCGTGATGGCGTGACTGGGCGATTCGCCGGCGTTATCGCTCTACCCTCGACGCAATAAGGTTCTGCTATGACAGGTCGCCGTGAGGAAATCGGGATGCGCCTCGATGCAGTGCGCGCTGAGATCGCGACGTCGGCACGTGCGGCGGGCCGGCAACCGGAAGAGATCACGTTGGTGGTCGTTACGAAGACGTTCCCGGCAAGTGACGTTGAACATTTGGCGGCTCTTGGAGTACTCGATGCGGGGGAGAATCGCGAGCAAGAGGGTTCAACAAAAGCTTCCGAGGTGATCGCGCCGATCAATTGGCATTTTATTGGGCAACTACAGCGAAAAAAAGTTAAGTCCGTGCTGGAGTGGGCTTCTGTGATCCACTCGGTTGATCGCCTCGAATTGGCTGAAGAGATTGTGAAGCGGGCAGTAGGGCGAGAGCAGGTGCTACGCGTTCTCGTCCAGGTTTCCCTCGATGGTGCACAAGGTCGCGCAGGGGCGCGCCAGTCTGAGCTTTCTGAGATTGCTTCGCTGCTAGTTACCTCACCGATGGTTGATCTCGCGGGTCTCATGGCGGTCGCCCCGCTCGACGAGGACCCTCGGATCGCTTTTCAAAACCTGCAAGAAATTCGCGCTGACTTTATCCGTGAATTCCCTGAGGCATTGTGGTGCTCTGCTGGTATGAGCGGTGATTTCGCAGCCGCCATCGAATTTGGCGCGACACACGTACGGGTTGGCTCTTCAATACTCGGATCACGTCCCACATTCGGGTAACGTCTCCTTCCATGGCAAACAGTATGCGCAAAATGGCTAAGTACCTCGGTCTAGTTGATGCAGATGAGGTGCTCGATGGCGAAGCAGTCATCGAAGAGACGCAGGTAATGCGTCGCCCTACTTTTGATATGGCGCGAGTTCGCCGCGATTCCGCATCAGCTGCGGTGAGCGATGTACGCTCGGTGGCACCGATGGCAACGTCCCATGTTGAGCCGATCGAGCGCCCGCTCAACAAAATAGTCACCCTCCATCCGCGCAATTACAATGAGGCAAAGACCATCGGCGAGCATTACCGACAAGGCGTCCCGGTCATCATGAACGTGACGGACATGACGGATGCAGACGCCAAGCGACTCGTTGATTTTGGAGCTGGCCTAGCTTTCGGTCTCCATGGCTCGATTGAACGCGTGACGCAGAAGGTCTTCTTGCTATCGCCTGCAAATGTAAGCGTCTCGTTCGAAGAGAAGAGTGCGGCCGCGGAGGCATCCTTCTTTAACCAGTCTTAAAGGTGCCCTAGTGCTCATTGTGCTTGGGTTTGTTGATCTCGTTCTTCGGTTATTCCTCTACTCCCTTTTGGCGCGCCTCATACTCGAGTATGTACGCATGTTCGCACGCTCTTGGCGTCCTAAAGGTCCCGTGTTAGTTCTCATCTCTGGCATCTATGTGGTCACAGACAAGCCACTCAACCTGCTCCGCCGCCGAATACCGCCACTTCGCTTAGGTGGCATCAGCCTTGACCTCTCCTTCTTAGTACTTTTTGTCATTGTGAGCGTTCTCAGATCGGGTGTGCGAATTCTCGCGCTTCTCTAACTTGCTTTGATTACCGAGAAACGCATTCCAATATCCTCGTTCTGATAGGGGTGCTCTCCCTCTTCACGTGTTAGCTCAAGAGCGAGTACCTCATGCATAATCTCTGCACCATGGGCTTCGACAACTTGATCGAGGATGGGTTCGCCTGACCAACGCACCAGAATCCGGTCACTTACCTCAAATCCCGAGCTCTTCCGAGCGTCTTGAACACTGCGAACTATTTCACGCATGATTCCTGCAGAGCGAAGTTCGGGGGTGATTGTGAGGTCGAGTGCCACACTTTCTCCAGAATCAGATGCATAGGTCCATCCAGAACGTGGAGTCTCGGTAATCACCACGTCTTCAAGGAATATTTCACGATCGCCCACTAATGTCTTTCCGTTTTTGCGCAGGGTGAAGACGAGAGAAGTCGCATCCACGGCTGCCACTTCTGCGGCGACGGTTGCCGTCTCCTTTCCAAATCTCGTTCCCAAGGTTCGAAAGTTTGGCTTGAGCGTGAGGTCTACGACATCAACCTCTGAAATATCGTCTAAATGGAGCACGTTAAGTTCGTCGGCGATCTCATTACGAAGTTCCTCGCTGAGTGCTCGCCATCCCGCAGCGGAGATGAGCGCCCGTCCAAGGGGTTGGCGGATCTTGATGTTCGATTCGGCGCGGGCGGCCCTACCGAGTTCCACAAGGCGGCGTACTTGACTTACCTGCGCGATCAAACTTTGATCGATGAGGTCGTGACGTACTCTGGGAAAATCGGCTAAGTGAACAGAGTGCGCAGCATGTGAATCTGCTGGCCTGATGAGCTCCTGCCAGACATGTTCGGTGATGAAGGGAACCATGGGAGCCATCACAAGCGTGAGATCGCGGAGGCATTCGAAGAGGGTTGCAAGCGCTGCCGGATCGCCATCCCAGAAACGGCGACGAGAGCGACGTACATACCAGTTTGAAAGGTTGTCGATAAACGACGCAATAGCTCGACCTGCACCCTGTGAATCGAAATTGGTTAATGATTCATCGACGGTGTGAATCATTGAGTTGAGTTCAGAAATAATCCAAAGATCGAGGGTGGATCTATCTTTGATGGGGATTGGCTTGGTGGCATCGAACTTTGCAATTCGCGCATAGAGGCTCAAGAAGGAGACTGTGTTCCAGTAGGTAAGCAATGTTTTGCGCACCACTTCGGTAATAGCATCATGTCCCACTCGACGCGATTGCCACGGTGAACCAGCGGCCAGCATGAACCAACGAACTGCATCGGCTCCATGTTCATCCATCAGGGAGATGGGCTCCAAGACGTTTCCGACGTGTTTGCTCATCTTGCGGCCATCTTTGTCGAGGATATGACCCAAGCAGAGCACCGTCTTATAAGAACTCTTCTCGAAAACCAAGGTACCAATCGCCATGAGTGTGTAAAACCATCCGCGAGTTTGATCGATGGCTTCACATATGAAATCAGCAGGGTAGGCAGCATTAAACTTTTCAATGCTTCCTTCTTTGTGCGGATATCCCCATTGTGCAAACGGCATAGCTCCGGAGTCATACCAACAGTCGATCACCTCGGGTACTCGAGTCATGACGCCGGTGCATTGAGCGCAGACGAAGTTCACGTCATCGACGAAGGGTCGATGGGGGTCAAGTGCGGAGAGATCTTTGCCGGCACGAGTTCCGAGTTCGGCGAGAGAACCGAAGCACTCCAAGTGACCCTCTTCGCAACGCCAGATGGGAAGAGGGGTTCCCCAGTATCGATTTCTGGAGACCGCCCAATCAATATTGTTGTTAAGCCAATCTCCATAGCGACCGCTGCGAATTGTTTCTGGGTGCCAGTCAGTCTTTTCATTTTCGGAGATCAGCGCATCTTTGATTTCCGTAGTACGGATATACCAGGATGGTTGTGCGTAATACATCAACGGGGTATGGCATCTCCAGCAATGAGGATATGAGTGTTCGTATTGCTGCTGGCGAAAGAGTAACCCTTTAGCCTTGAGCTCCTTCACCAAGGCTTTGTCGGCAGTTTTGAAGAATTCTCCACCCACTAGCGGAATTTCGGTTTCGAAAGTGCCGTCTGCTCTAACTGGATTGACCACGGGTAGGCCGTACGCGCGACAGACTGCTAAGTCGTCCGCGCCAAATGCGGGGGATTGGTGTACGAGACCAGTGCCATCTTCTGTTGTGACGTATTCGGCAAGCACTACGTAATGTGCATCTGGAATTTCCACCCAATCAATAGGGCGAGAATATTTTGTGTGCTCCAACGCGGAACCTTGCACGGATTCAAGAACTGTAACGTCATCGCCTAGGACAGAAAGTAGCGGCTGTGCCACAATGAATTTCTCGCCGGATTCATCTGATGCCACTACATAAGTAACCTTTGGGTTAACGGCGATGGCCGTATTACTTACTAGCGTCCATGGCGTGGTGGTCCAGACCAGAAGAGAGACGCCCTCATACTTTCCTTCGGTGATAGGGAATCGCACGAATACCGATGGGTCAGTGATCGTTTCATACCCTTGTGCCAATTCGTGATCGGAGAGTCCTGTGCCGCATCGAGGGCAATAAGGTGCCACACGATGGTCTTGTACGAGCAAACCTTTTTTCCAAATTTGTTGGAGTGACCACCAGACACTTTCGACATATTCAGGAGACATCGTCCAGTAGGCGGTATCAAAATCTACCCAGAAGCCCATGCGCGTGGTCATCTCTTCGAAGGCGCCCACGTGGCGTTGAACAGATTCGCGACACTTATCGTTGAAGGGTGCTACACCGTATTTTTCGATATCTCCTTTTCCGGTGAAACCGAGTTCCTTCTCAACAGCAAGCTCCACGGGTAATCCGTGACAATCCCAGCCAGCTTTGCGAATGACGTGGCGACCTTTCATGGTGTGAAACCGTGGAAAGACATCTTTGAAGACGCGCGCTTCGACGTGGTGAGTTCCTGGCATGCCATTTGCGGTGGGTGGTCCTTCGTAAAAGGTCCAGGTATCGGCGCCTTCGCGTTCACTTACCGAACGGGCAAAAACTCTTTCGCGTTCCCAAAAACTGAGGACACTTCGGTCAATCTCGGCCAAGTTGATTTGCGTAGGGAGGGATTTCCACTGAGTGGGTCCGTTCTTTTCACTCGCGGTATCCGTCATGCGCACTCCTCTGATCGGTCGAACTATGTGAGTTCGATATTTCTACAGAGGGACGACTTTCGCCGCGGTACCACCCACTTTGCGCCTCGCAGCGCCACTCTTCTGTCGCCCTTGTGACTCGGGGGGTGATTTTCGCTTGCGGTTAATCTTCGGGCTTTCACCATCCCCGAATCGCTCCTGATCGTGCGCAAGTTACTCGTCCCCGTCAACGTTCAAGGGTAGACGTCGGTGAGTTTACCCGTCGTAGGATCATCTTGTGAGCGATGCGGACTCGATCAGGCTGGTTATTCGGGTAAAGCCAGGGGCATCCAGGACCGAGGTGGGTGGCCTCGTAGGGGAGGAACTCGCGGTGGCTATTACTGCGCAGGCTCATGATGGCGAGGCAAACAAGGCCACTATCGCTGCCTTGGCAGCAGCCCTCGGAGTAGGCAAATCGCGCTTGCAGATCGTGAAAGGAGCTACTTTTCGTTCGAAAGTGGTAGAGATCTCCCTTGACCCTGGAGCGCGTGGCGAAGTCATGAGGAAAATTTGGGCGATGCGGAACCTCCCCACTCACAAGTAATCGGCTACCCTTCCCCCAGTTAGCCGAAGAGTTCAGCAGAAAATGAGCGGTGAAGGAGATTACGGTGCCCAGCAAGAAGCCCGTCGCCACAACAGCGAAGAAGGCTCCTGCGAAGAAGGCTGCGCCAGCGAAGGTCCCTGCGAAGAAGGCTGCGCCGGTGAAGAAGGCTGCGTCGGTAAAGAAGGCTCCGGTAAAGAAGGCTGCGCCAGCGAAGGTTCCTGCGAAGAAGGCGCCGGTAAAGAAGGCTGCGCCAGCGAAGGTTCCTGCGAAGAAGGCGCCGGTAAAGAATGCTGCGCCAGCGAAGGTTCCTGCGAAGAAGGCGCCGGTGAAGAAGGCGCCGGTGAAGGTTCCTGCGAAGAAGGCTCCGGTAAAGAAGGCTGCGCCAGCGAAGGCTGCTGCGAAAAAAGAACTCCCCGCTAAGAAGATTCTTTCACCATCTGATTCTGAGAAAACTTCAGCGAAGAGTGAGAGTGAACTCCCGCATGGAATTGTGGCCCCACGCTTGGTGATGCTCCCCAGTGCAAAGCCAGCGAAGAAGAAGGGTGGCACCACGCTCAAACCGCTCAAAGGGGCGCCTGAACCATTAGTTGTCAGTGAGGGCGAAGGCCCTTGGACGAAGAGTGAATTGAAAGACTTTAAGCAAGAGCTCGAGCGAGAGCTTGTACGTCTGCGAGCAGAGTTGTCGGCCGCCGAAGTTGAAATCAACGATCTCCTCAGAGATTCAGGCGATGGCGCAGGCGATGATCAAGCTGATGCTGGTACGAAGACATTCGAACGTGAACACGAACTCTCATTGCTGAATAACAATCGTGACATGGTGGTGCAATGCGAAAGAGCATTGGCGCGTATCACAGATGGTACGTATGGGGTCTGTGAACTCTGCGGGAATCCGATTGGCAAGGCTCGCCTTCAGGCATTTCCACGCGCCACCATGTGTATGGTCTGCAAGCAGCGAGAAGAACGTCGTTAAGGCTGCGCAAAACCAGCTTTGGAAAGAAGTGATTTTCCTTTGCTTGACAGTAGGAAATAAATAAAAGCATCTCTCGTATTTACATTTGATTTCTTGCTGGGCAGTGGAGCAATGCTATAAGTAGTTTTCAAATTCATCGCCTCTGGAATTTCAATTGCGAGCAATTTCGAACTTGAAATCACATCTGTGCGATAAATAAGTCCCGCGTCAACTTCTCCCAACAAAATTTTTGCTTCGACAGACTTGACGTTTAATTCGAGAGTGACCGGTTTAAGGGTAATTTTTGCGGCCCTTGCTACATTTTGAGCGAGCACACCACATGGAACCTCAGGTGCGCAGATTGCTATTTTGGATCGAGAGAAATCGCTTAAGGACGAGATCTTTAAAGGGTTCTCCTTTGGTACTGCGATAACAAGTGAGTTGGTCGCAAAATCGCGCGCGAAACCTGCCAGCGCATTCTTCTCAGCAACGAGCTTCATCGGCGCAGGTCCTGCTGAGAGAAAGAGATCTGCAGGTACTCCGTTGATAGCTTGCTGAGCTAACGTGCCAGATCCACCGAAAGAGAAGATGAGATCGGCCTGAGGATAGATTCGCTTGAATGCTCTCTCCAGATCTAGCGCCACTTCGGTCAAACTAGAAGCGGCTAAAACCACCAGGGTCCCTCGCAATGTGACTACCTGCCATTTTTTTGCCACACACGTATAACGGACTCCTTCGACGATGGCGGCCCCACTGGTGCACTTCCCGGAGAGCGCGTGCGAGGTAGGCGCCGTGAGGGCGCTCGTTATGACGAGCAGGGTTACCAAGGTGGCTAATCGCTTGAAAGCGGTCATAAATTTCAGAATATGCCGTTTATTCGGTGATCACAACTCATAATCTCCGAATCATCGGGCTTAGGTGTGACACACAGGGGAAGCCTGAGAGACTTAGCCTATGTTCCGCAAGATCTATGCCGCCGCTGCTCCATTGCGTCGTATGGGCTGGTTCATTGCGTTGGCCATTCTTCTGCTCGACCAGGTGACCAAAGTATGGGCCGTCTCTGCTCTCTCCGACGGAGATCGAGTACAAGCGATTCCTGGTCTACTCCACTTCACGTACGTGCGTAATTCTGGTGCTGCATTCAGTGTGGGTCAGGAGAGCACTCTCTACTTTGCGCTCTTTTCGCTCTTAGTGGGAGTGGCGATTGCACTTTTTGGAGGACGTAGTAGAGAACTTTGGTTGCCGATGTCGCTCATCCTTGGCGGTGTCTTTGGCAATCTAGGCGATCGGATTTTTCGCTCGCCCGGTGGCATGAAAGGTCACGTCGTGGACTGGATTGAGTTGCCCCATTGGCCCATCTTTAATATCGCCGACTCTGCCGTGGTCATTGCGGCGAGCATCATTGTCATTTCTGCACTCTTCAAACGAAAGCGAATAGATGCCTGATCAAAGACGAATAGTGATTCCTGCAGGCCTTGATGGCGAGCGGGTCGATTCAGGAATTTCTCGTCTGCTTGGCCTCTCGCGTACGCGCGCAGCTGAGGTGCTTGCCGAAGGTGGAATCACGTTAGCTCGAAATGGTGCACGGCTCGGAAAATCAGATCGACTCTCCACCGACATGGTGATTGACGTGCTCATACCGGAAGCTGTTCAAGAGCTCTCAATCACTCCGCAAGTAATTCCTGATCTGGCAATCGTCTTTCAAGATGACCACTTCGTCGTCGTCGACAAGCCTGCTGGTGTGGCTGCTCATCCCAGTGTGGGTTGGAGCGGAGCGAATGTATTAGGTGGCTTGGCAGCCTTAGGTGTTTCCATCACCACTTCTGGGGCTGCAGAACGCCGAGGAATCGTGCAACGACTCGATGTAGGTACTAGCGGTCTGATGGTGATCGCAAAATCTGAGATCGGATACTCCCGCCTCAAGGATGCTTTCCGCCAACGCACGGTGACCAAGATTTATCACGCACTCGTCCAGGGCCATCCTGATCCAAGTCGAGGCACGGTGGATGCTCCCATTGGTCGCCACCCCAAAGATGATTGGCGTTT
>JAPLBA010000123.1 GCA_026393015.1 Actinomycetota bacterium | reverse complement strand
TGGTTGCACGATGAATATGCCACCCTCTCTTCACCCATCGACGCCTACGGAGAAGAGCGCTACGCCCCCTGGGCGCGGTACTACACGGGATCCACACTCAATCTTCGTGATACGTACGAATGGGGGCTCGCCGACCTCGCAGCCATCAACGAACGCATGTGGAAAGTGGCCGCTCGCGTAGCGCCCCAAGCTAAATCTCTGGCCGACTTGGCCACGCATCTAGATCGTGATCCAAAGTATGCGCTGCACGGAACAGATGAACTGCTCACTTATCTGCGCAATTTCACGGACAGTGCGATCGAACGCCTGGACGGATCTCATTTTGATATCGATGATCGAATTAGGTTCTGCGATGTGCGTCTTGCCCCGGAAGGTTCTGCAGCGGCTGCCTACTACATGCCCCCCAGCGAAGATCTCTCCCGTCCCGGCACCACCTGGTATCCGACAATGGGAATGCATGAATTCACTTCGTGGCGTAACGACTCTATTTGGTATCACGAAGCAGTACCTGGACATCATTTGCAATGCGCCACTGTTGTGCTCGAACAAGAACGCCTCTCTCGTTTTCAACGTACCGAAGGTTGGACGAGTGGATATGGCGAGGGATGGGCGCTCTATGCAGAACGCCTCATGGATGAACTCGGCGCATTTGAAGATCCTGGCGCAGAGCTTGGCTTCCTTTCTGGACAAGGGCTGCGCGCGGCTCGGGTCGTGGTGGATATCGGAATGCACCTCGGGTACAAAGATGAGCAAGGCAAGGTCTGGAACGCCGAATCTGCCCGCGAATGCCTCATTGAGCGAGCGCTCCTTGAGCCGGAATTCGCAAATTCCGAAGTCGATCGATATCTAGGCATCCCCGGGCAAGCCATCTCCTACAAGGTGGGCGAACGCGTCTGGATGCAGGTCCGCGAGGCCGCCAGAGCTCGCCATGGGGCAGCCTTCGACCTCAAGGCTTTCCACGCTGACGCGCTCCGCATGGGACCCATGGGACTTGACCCATTTGCTGCCGAAATGGCGCGCTGGTAGCCGCCATCGACGGCGCGTTCACCCATCCGTCACCCATCCGTCACCTAGGACTGATTAGATATCGCTATGGCGCACGACGACGACGATCTCATCACCGAGGAAGATCTCTGGGATTTGCTTCCAGGTAGCGCTGGCAACGACCGCGCCGACATCCTCTACAAAATCAGCGCTCATCTCTACACGCGCAACAAGTACTCCGAGGCCCTCGCTTGCGCACAAGAGTCGGTAGAGATTTTGGAACGTATCGACACCAAGGATCGCGAAGCTCTCGGACGGGCGCGTTCAGGCGTGGCACATAATCTCAAAGCAATTGGCCAAAACCAGGAAGCTCTCACTGAACTCATGGTTGTCAGTGATCTCTATCATCGCGAATCTCTCCCAGATGTGGCAGAGATAGATTGCATGATTGGCCGCTGGGCATACGACGCGAAAGACTTCAAGACTGCCGCGAAATATCTCTCGTACTCCTCTTCAGAGGCCGGCGATGGAGTCGGCGACCGACACATTGCGGCTCAGGATCGTTTTTACCTAGGGCGAAGCCTTTTAAGTATCGGTAACCCCGCAGAGGCACTCATCGAGATGACCGAAGCGCGCGCGGCCTTCAAAGACCTCAAGAGCGTCTTTGATCTTGCGATCGTTGATGCCGGCTTGGCAGAGTCATTCATCGCACTCTCTCGAATCCCAGAAGCACATCGTCACGCCCAGCGCGCACTCGATGTTTTCACTACCTTAGGAAAACGTCTGCACTCTACCCTCGCCATCCTCCCCTTAGCTCAAGCGCTTTTCCACGAAGGCGAACTCGACGAGGCGTTGCGAAATATTAACGAGGCTATTGAAATCGAACAGACGAGCGATGAACCAGATATTGAAGAAATCGTGCGATACGAGGTGATCTTGCGAGATATTGTGAACGCTCTGGGAGAGACCGATGTCGCCGCCGAAATTGCCCGGCGACACGAATCCATTCGAGAAATATCCGATCTATAGCCCATTCGAAAGGTAGAGTGTTGTAATGCTCGCAAACTTCTCAGACTCGCTCCGTATTTTTCTCCATATCCTCGGAGCATCGGTATGGGTCGGTGGCCAGCTCGTATTGGCGCTCCTGGTGCCGATGCTACGAAAGCGTGATCCAGAACTTCCCCGAGCGGTAGCCCGTGCTTTCAACAAGATTGGGTGGCCCGCATACGCACTGCTCGTGATTACGGGCATGTGGAACTTGGCAAACCCACCAGAGACAGTCACCTCGGCATATCAAATGACAATTGGTATCAAGATGTTTCTCGTGGTGATCTCTGGCCTCTCTGCCTATGTACATACCAAGGCAAAGAATCCCGCAGCCATGGCAATGTGGGGCGCCATCTCAGGCCTCAGCGCCCTTGCCACGATGTATGTAGGCGTCACGCTCGCTGGCTAATCTCTTACTCAAGAATTTCTCAGCGAGGTGGGTGCGCCGATCCCTGGCCAAGATATGGCACTATCAGAGAATGACTCCGCGCTTTGCCGTAAAATTTGCCCTAGTTGCATTACCTATTCTTGGACTCACTCCATCAGCCTACGCAGACGAAACTACTGACCCAGCTTCCACCATGGCCCCTGCACCGGCACAAGAAGTCGAAACGCAGAATGAAGTCGAGAAGGGCGAGAAGCCTCATGTGGGCGAAGCTACTCACGATAAACAGCGCAATGGCGACCAAGAATTCGAAGAGCATGGGATTTTTCATGATGAAGACGCAATCATTGCCCTCGGTGGCGCCTTCGTCCTCGGTGCTGGGCTGACGTATGTGGTGCTTCGCCGCAAAAAACGCGAAGAGATCTAAATCTTTACGCTGTAAAAGGTGGGAGTAAAACTTCTCGTAAGTTCGGCTGCCTTTTCACAATCTGCCTTCATCTGAATGATCAGTGGGTCAATCCCATCGAATTTGAGAGTATCTCGCAATCGCCAGCCGAATGAAATTGCTGCAGGCTTGTCATAAAGTTCTAGATCAGTGCGCCCAAGTGCGTAAGCCTCCACTCGTCGATCAACTCCATTAAAAGTGGGATTAGTACCAATTGAAATGGCTGCCGGCCACGTTTCACCATCTGCATGTAGCCAGCCCGCATAAACACCATCGGCTGGAATCGATGGTTGATACGAGAATGCAAAATTAGCGGTGGGGTAACCTAATTCACGGCCACGTGCATCCCCGTGGACAACCACACCTTCAACAATGTGCGGACGTTGTAGCAACTGCCAGGCCCGGTACACATCACCAGACTCAATATCGAGTCGAATGACGGTAGAGGAAGCAATCTGCGAACCTGTTGAGTAGAGCGCTTGCGCATTGACCTCTACCCCTTTGAGGAATTCTGAATTGCGAAGTGTTATGGGAGTGCCTGCTGCTTTGAATCCGTAGGTGAAGTTCTCCCCCACCCAAATAGACTCAGCATGGAAGTAATCCCGCAAAATATCGCTTTCGAAATTCGACGGAGAGAGCGCGGCGAACTTTAAGTCAAAGGGCCAAGCCACTAGCGCAGATACCCCCAGTGATTCCAGCAATCGTGCTCGGTGCTCCAACGTGGTGAGTTGATCAGGCTCGCGCCCCGGCGCCAACACGGCAGCCGGATGCGGTTCAAAGGTCAGTGCAACAGCATCGATTCCAAGCGCCTTCGCCTGCGCAACAGCCTTTTCGATAATGACTCGGTGGCCAATGTGAACACCGTCGAAGATCCCGATCGCCAAAACACACGAAGCGCTCTTGCGGGTTCCAAATACCTGAGGGGCGGCGGTCATAGGCACATTCTTCCAGAATCTCGCGACTATTTCCGCAGCACGATGAGGAGTCCGACCGTCAGACTCATCAGCCCTGATCCAATAAGCATTCCGGCGATGGTATTCGACTCGCACTTGGCTTCATCCACTCGGGAGAGCCGCCTCTCGAAGAAGACCTCGGCCAAGATAATCGCCAATGCAACGACGATCGCCAGGATCGCCACCAATACTTTGCCAAGAGTAAACGCGTAGGCGATGGCAAAGAGTGAGATGGTGAGTGGCAAGCCGTAGAGGATTCGCAGCTGAAGTGATGCGCTCGTTGATATCTTCCGACTCATACTTCCTCCAGAAAAACCGCAATAGGTTTTGCTCTTTCGCCTTCTTCTTGCAATAGAGCTACAAGATCTCCGCCTGTGTTAAGCGCGGCATATGCGCCCACTTTGCCAACAGCAAAAATTGCTCGACCATTTCTCAAAAGAACTTGCTCATCAAGATCGACTTTTCGAGTGGGCAAAATCCGAGCCGCTGCCTCGCCGAGTGGAATGCGCCTATCGGCAATCTCTTCAATCTTTACAGCATCTTCAATTTTGAACCCCCCGATTGAGGTGCGTCGAAGCGAGGTGAGATGGCCACCTACCCCAAGTGCCTCCCCCAGGTCGCGAGCAAGCGCACGAATATATGTCCCCGAAGAGCACGTCACAAATACGTCGATCTCGATCGAATCCTCGTTGCGCCGAGTATCTAAGATCGAAAACTTCTCGACTTGAATCTCACGGGCGGCCAATTCAAACTCTTCGCCGGCGCGCGCCCTGGCATATGAACGAACACCGTTTACTTTGATTGCCGAAAAGTTGCTCGGTCGCTGCATTATTGAACCCGTCAATGCTTTAACACCAGCCGCTATTTCTTCATCGCCCACCTTGGCAACTTCCTCGCTAGTTGCCCGCGAGAACACCTCGCCATCGGCATCATCAGTGTTGGTTGTTGCCCCCAACAAAATAGTGCCTTGGTAACTTTTACCTGCATCGGAGACATAACCCAAGAGTCGAGTAGCTCCACCTACGCCCAGTATGACTAACCCGGTAGCCATGGGATCAAGAGTGCCCGCGTGGCCCACGCGTCGGGTATTGAAAATACCTCGAGCTTTGGCCACCAAATCGTGGCTCGTCCAACCGCCCTCTTTATCTACCAGGACAATTCCCGGAATGACTGGAGTAACTGGAACTACTGGACTATGTGCCACGCGTTATCCGGCGTCAAAGTCGTTGCGTTGCTCCCGTGCCGGCTTATAAGGATTTTCTTCCCCGGCAAACTTGGCGCCCGCGGCAGCCGCAGCAATTGCTGCATCCTGGGCGGCGGTCTCGGCAAGCAGCTTCTCCATGTGAGCTGCCGTTTCTGGAATGGCATCTGAGAAGAACTCAACAGTCGGGGTCACCCGCACACCAATCTCGCGACCCACCGTTGAGCGGATCACGCCCTTGGCGCTCTCCAACGCGGCTGCCGTGGACTCTCGAGCGTCTTCATCACCTAGAACGGTGTAGAAGATTGATGCATGTTGCAAGTCACCAGTAATGCGCACATCAGTAATAGTCACAAAACCAAGACGAGGATCCTTGATCTTGCCCTCGAGCAGTTCTGCAACTACTACTTTGATGCGATCAGCTACTTTACGAGACCGTTGAGATGCAGCCATTACTATGCACGCGCCTTCTCGCGCATCTCGAACGTTTCGATAATGTCGCCCGTTTGAATGTTGTTGAAGGTGCCGAGTCCGATACCGCACTCGAAACCATCGCGAACTTCGGTGGCATCGTCCTTGAAACGACGAAGTGATTCGATTCCGAGGCTCTCCCCCACCACAACTCCATCGCGCAAGACCCGCGCCTTGTTGTTACGGCGAATGAGGCCATCACGCACGATACATCCGGCAATATTTCCGAACTTGCTGGAACGGAAGACTTCGCGGACTTCGGC
>JAPLBA010000011.1 GCA_026393015.1 Actinomycetota bacterium | reverse complement strand
TGGTGGACCGTATTGATTCCAATTTACTTCCACGAGATATTCAAATCCCGTGGGAAGAGAGATGTGACGAGAGATATCGCCATCGCACGTCATGAGAACGAGTGAAACAACAGCATTAGCCGTTCCTACTTTGGGGTACTTGATCTCACGCGGAGTTTGCTCAGGATGCGCTGGATCGCTGATGTGCCATGTGAGAACTTCGGATTCATCGGTTGACTGCACCAGAAGCAGTTGTGAATCTGGTGACCACCAAAATCCACGGTATCTATTCATCTCTTCGCTGGCCACAAATTCAGCTTGCCCACAACTCTTTCTCGAATCAGCGTGAGTAAAAGTTTCCTTTCCTTCACTGATGTGCGCTATCCGAAAACTTCCATCGACAGCGGCGTATCCGATACGCGACCCGTCTGGAGATGGTCTTGGATCAATAGCAGCGACTTGGTGTGTAATTGATTTCACTTTTCCACTTACCACATCAGCGACTCGTATCTCACCCGATTCGGTGTAAACCGCGATTCGATGATCACTATCGGTGGTGTACGAGGTGATTCCGCCACTACTTTCCCGGAGGCGCTCTCTGCGAGCCTTCTCCTGGATGGAAAGTTCTTCACTCGCTCCGCTCTCAACCACTCGTCTTGCAAGACCGGTGGTGGTGTCGAATGCCCAAAGCTCGTTACGTCGATCATCACCGCTGGGGGAGCGGAGGAAGGTGAGCCGAGTGCCGTCCGGGGAGATGGCGAAAGAGCGAGGAACCCCCATCGAGAAGCGAAGAGTGCGGGCGTAGAGGCGGGGGAAAGTTGCGCCATCGGCAGGTGTGCTCATCCCGGAAGATTAGCGACTCTTCTTCCCTAACCCATACTCTGTGATCATGGCGCCTGCGAAAAGACTTCTCTTGGTTCACGCCCATCCGGATGACGAGAGCATTAATAATGGAGCGACCATGGCTGCTTATGTAGCGGCTGGGGCCGGGGTGACCCTGGTGACCTGCACCCGAGGCGAAGAGGGCGAAGTCCTCGTGCCTGCCCTCTCCCACCTTGCAAGCCATGAGAGAGACGAATTAGGAACGCATCGCGAGGTGGAGTTGGCCAATGCGATGGCCGAATTGGGAGTGCGGGATCATCGATTTCTTGGCGCCCCAGCAAAGCGGTGGCGCGATAGTGGAATGATGGAGACCGCTCCCAATGAACGCTCAGATAACTTCTGGAAAGCTGACTTCGACGAAGTAGTGGGAGAGCTGGTGGCGGTCATCGAAGAGATTCGTCCACAGGTTGTCGTTACGTATGACGAATTTGGCGGATATGGTCATCCGGATCATATTCAGGCACATCGCATCACTATGGCCGCTGTTGGCCTCGCAAGATGGAAAGTTTCAAAGGTGTACTGGAACGTGATGCCACGTTCTGTTCTCAAAGTTGCCATGGACGCAATGAAAGAGCAAGGTTCAGATTTCTTTGGTGCGGAAAATATTGAAGATGTGCCATTTGCTAAGCCGGATGAATTAGTGACGGCCGTCGTAAATGGTGACGCTTATGTCGATGCCAAAATGAATGCTCTTAAAGCGCACGAGACCCAAATAACAGTGGATGGCCCATTTTTTGCGCTCTCCAATCTGTTGGGGCAAGGCATCTTTGGTAAGGAGTATTACCAATTGGTACTTGGTGTGGCCGCAGAACCATTCGATGAGAACGGTCGAGAGACTGATCTTTTCTCGGGCGTGAGCCTTGATTAAGCGTGTTCAAAACTATCTTGTAGGGCTTGTTTTTGGAATTGGCGCCGGGGCCTTACTCATACTTACGCACAATGCCTATCCGCCGATCGGGATAGTCCTTACTTTATTGGGTTTCCTTGCGCTCTCGATTGTGGTGCGGGGGTACTTAAAATCTCGCAGTACTTATGTCTGCTACCTGTTGGGTGTGGTGGGGCTCATCTATCTAGCAGCAACTCCGCGCGCGTCTGAGTTCCTCATACAGGGAAATACCCAGGGGTATCTACTAATCTTGGGTGGTCCACTTGTTGCCTTATTTCCGCTGATCAAGAAAGTACCCACCAAATAAACATGTCTCGTCGCGTTGTGATTCTCATAGGTGCCGGCGTGGGCGTACTGGTACTCCTATGGCTAGGCGGTTGGCTCTTAGTCGGTGGCGACATTCCTCGGAACACCATTGTTCGTTCCCACGACTTATCTGGTGATCTGAATGTTGGTGGTATGTCGCGCGCGCAAGTATCAAAGTTAGTTAAACGCGATGTCACTCAGATGGCGAAGTCCAGGGTGGTGGTAGATGTTGATGGACGAGTCTTCAAGAGGAAATACTCGGAACTCGGAATTTTTCTCGACGCAGAAGCCACTGTCAATCAAATCAAATCAAGAAGCTCGAACCCCATCAAGATCATCCAGGCGCTTACTGGTGGCCTCACCTACGACCCGGTCTACACCTTTAGCGAAAGCACATTAACGCGAGCGATATCAGATATTGCTGCACAAACAGATCTCGCGCCCATGGAGGGAGATGTAGTCTTCTCTGGGACTCGACCGGTGACTGTTGACGCGGCTGCGGGACATGCACTCGACATACAAGCGGCAGTGAATTCAGTCCGCGCTGGATGGAATCAAGGGCGTATTTTTAAATTCAAGTCACTGTCTATTGCTCCACAAGTCACCACGGAGGAGGCCCAAGGCTCACTATTACTTGCGCAAAAGGCCGTCAGTGATTCCATTCTCCTCACCGTGGATGGACACGAGATTAAACTCAAAGTTTCTGACATTTCATATGCATTAGATTTCGCAAATATTGGTTCTGGAAAACTGGAACCAAGATTCTCGAGTGAGTTGCTCACCCAAGTTTTAGGGTTGAAATGGGCCAAATGGGTCACTCCGCCGCTAAATGCAAAATTCTCAGCAGTGGGCGGAGTTCCCAAGTTGCAACCAAGTGCACCTGGACATGCGGTTTCAGATGAGGAACTAACAACAGTATTGCTCCCGGCTATCAGCGCAGCGGGCACTGGTCGCGTGGCGAGCGTGCAAACTTCTTTAGTCGAGCCGAAGGTCACTACCGAGATGGCCGGCGGTCTTGGAATAACCGAAGTTATTTCAACTTTCACAACGAAGTTTCCACCGGCTGCGTATCGCATTCAAAATATTCATCGTGCGGCGGACCTCATTGACGGCACCATTCTCAAACCAGGTGAAGTATTTAGTCTCAACAAGGTTGTGGGTGAGCGAACTGCCGCTAATGGCTTTGCTGAAGGCATTATTATTAGTCAAGGTCGATTTGAAAAAGACTTCGGTGGCGGTGTTTCACAGGTTGCCACCACTACGTGGAACGCGGCTTGGTTCGCTGGGTTAGATCTTGTAGCTCACATGGCCCACTCGTTCTACATTTCGCGCTATCCGGCGGGTCGCGAGTCAACAGTGGCTTGGCCCAAGGTCGATATGCGTTTTAGAAATAATTTTGATACTCCCATCATGGTCGATACCTCTTATACCAATTCAACTTTAACGGTCTCCATTTATGGGAAGAAGAAGTATGAGGTCGAAACGATCACTGGCCCATATCGCAATATTAAAGAGTTTGAAATTCTCGATGATGACTCACCAACGTGCATTCATCAAGATGGAGTTCAAGGTTTCGATATTACAGTGACTCGAGTTGTGAAACTCAACGGTCTTGAGGTGCAACGCGAGCCGTTCAACACTCACTATATTCCAGAGGACAGAGTTACTTGCACTAATCCGGAAGCGGTCTTCGGAAATCCCACGCCTCCAAAACCGAAAATAAAGGCGACTCCGAAACCCACACCCTCAGCCACTCCTTCAGCAACTCCCACAGCCACTTCTACATCCGCTGCCACACCTACTACGAGCGCCACTCCCACGCCTGCCCAGTAGCGGTATCTCGTACTTCAACATCCAGATCAGCGAGAGCCTCGCGCAATTCATCGGATCGCTTCCACTCGCCACGGCTGCGTGCATCCTCTCGTAGCCGCAGTAGCTCATTGATCTCAGTGGAGCCCTCTTTGACCTCTTGGCGAGTGAGATCGAGGCCGAGGAATTGATCAAAGTAATCAAAGAGAATCGCCCGCTGGTCTAATGGCAGAGCGTCATCCTTTTCGATCTTCCTGAGGAGTTGAATGAGGGCGGGGGAGTTGAGGTCTTCTTGCAACAGCACCAGACCTTGTTCGATGGCTTGACTTGTCGCAGGTGTCATCACAACTTCCGGGTTTCGCCAAGTTGTGAGTTGCAAGCGCCATCGTGTAATCGTCTTATGTGCTGCGGCAATCGCGGCCCACGAAAGATCGAGTTGGGTGCGATATCGGGATTCTAGAAATGAGAGCCGGAGTGCGAGTGGGTCGAAACCTCGAGCGATGAGATCACTTACAAGCACCACATTCCCGCTGCTCTTAGACATCTTTCGACCCTCAAAAAGCAGGTGCTCGCCATGCACCCAATGCTTGACTACTTCGAGACCCCCGACAGAGTCGCTTTGTGCGCGCTCATCTTCGTGATGTGGAAAACGCAGATCTATCCCACCTAGATGTACGTCTATTGACTCTCCCAAGTGTTCAAGTGACATGGCCGAGCACTCGATATGCCATCCCGGGAAACCATTTCCCCAAGGGGATGGCCAAGTCATCGCGCGATCAGTGCCAGCGTTTTTCCAGAGCGCCCAATCTGCATGGAAGCGTTTAGCTTCACCGCCCTTACCTTCAAGCCGATGCCCGGGCTTTAAGTGATCGAGTGAGTTTCCGCTAAGGGCACCGTATGTGGGGAATGACCTAGCATCGAAGAAGAGCGAGCCGTCAGTACCCACATAGGCGTGACCCGCTTCCTCAAGTTTCTGACAGAGGTCGATGATCAATTGGATAGATTCGCTAGCTCGTGGATATACGTCGGCAGGTAGCACGTTGAGCGCCTTCAGATCTTTGTGAAATGCCTCTTCGTAGAAGCGTGCGATGGCAAATGGGTCTTTGCCCTCCAATTTTGCCTGCTCTAAAATCTTGTCTTCTCCCTGCGCATCTACCTGCGTATCGTCAACTAGGTGACCCACGTCTGTAATATTTTGAATAACGCTGGTCTTCCAGCCATTGAGATGTGCAAGTCGGGTGATGAGATCTAGCAAGAGAAAAGTACGCAGATTTCCTACGTGTGCGTAGCGATAAACTGTGGGTCCACAAGCGTAAATTTTGAGGACGTCGCCGGCGGGAGCCACGGAAACGACTGCTCGAGCTTTCGTGTCGTAAAGTCGCACGTCATTAATGTATCTAAAGGTGCCTACTCGCGCGACAGATAGATATTGCGATGATGCTCAGTGAATCCCAAGCTTTTATAGAGCTCAATCGCCGGGTGGTTATCGCAATCTACTTGGAGGAACATAAAGGGATATCCACGCTCGTTGGCACTGTTGATCGCGCATTCAGCGAGGGCTCGGGCGATGCCCTGCCGTCTAAAATCGGAATTGACTCGCACTGCTCCCAGCGCGCTCCAACTCTGCGCAAATCCTACGCGGGCAATCCCTACTACTTCTTCTGATTTGGAATAACTCAGAAAGAGTGGATTACCACTGAGGAGTACCTGCTCTCCTTGGCTACCCAATTCTCGACCATGCGCAGTGATCCACCGAGCGGATGGAGTTGTCGCACTTTGGATTTCGCTAAAGGTATTTTCTGTGACGACTTTGTCGCGTGATACACGCACCATGACGGAGAGATCGAGATTGGATTTCCAGCCGCGCTCATACAAGGAAGATGCTAAGCCATCGAAAAGAGGTAGTGGCAGCGAGATGATGGTGGGTAAGGATCGGGATTGGTAAAACCGATCCGCTTCGGCAATGTCGTCGTCGAGTGAATTCTCATTCCAGACTGTGCTCTCCCAAGGGGGTGCACACGGCACCATAGAATTGGCACGCCGGGTGTAGCCATCCGCGGCTCGCAAGAGCCAGCGAGTCGTCTGCAAGTGCTCAGGACCGCTCCACAGTTCACTACTCGCTAATTCGATATCGAGGACGCGTTGTGACGCGGGCGTTCCAGTTCCCCGAGGGGTAAGTACTACTCGCCACGCAACAACTTTGGATGTGTCAAATGATTTCAGGCCGCTCTTGGTCTCCAGTTGCCCATTGGGCAAGAGGATGCCCACCACATCTTCAGTGTGACCTTCCTCGCTTTGGATCCGAACGGAGAGGCGTTTGCCCACGTGGCTCAGGAGGTCGTTCGCCGCTCGTTCTGGCAAGGCACTCACCCACTCCGCTCCCGATATGCTTCTTCACATACTAGGCTTGGCACGAACGAAATGGAGAGACTATGACCTACGTGATCGCCCAACCTTGTGTCGACCTTAAAGACAAGGCATGCATTCAAGAATGTCCCGTTGATTGCATTTACGAGGGTGAACGGATGCTCTACATCCAAGCCGATGAATGCGTTGATTGCGGTGCGTGCGAACCTGTATGCCCAGTAGAAGCTATTTACTACGAAGATGATGTCCCAGCGCAGTGGAAAGATTACACCGCAGCAAACGTCGAGTTCTTCGATGGAATTGGATCACCTGGTGGAGCCGCGAAAGTCGGCATGTACGAGAAGGACCACGCGATCGTTTCTGCGCTGCCACCACAAGAACACGAAGGTCACTGATTTAAAAAGTGAGCAATAACGCCACTTTTGATCTTCCTGAATTTCCCTGGGATCGACTTGCGCCACTTGGAGATAAAGCGCGCGCACATCCTGGCGGAATAGTTGATCTTTCGATTGGCACACCTGTTGACTCAGTTCCTGAAGTGATTCAAAGTGCGCTCTCCGCTGCAAGTGATTCCCCTGGTTATCCGCCAACGGCGGGCATTCCAGCACTTCAAAAAGCGATGCGAGATTGGTCTGTCAAGTATCTAGGTACCAGCGAGAGTGTGGGCGTGCTCCCCAGTATTGGCTCGAAAGAGATGGTCACCCTCCTTCCATTCTTATTGCGAGCAAAGCGCGTCCTCTATCCCGATATTGCTTATCCCTCGTATCACGTGGGTGCAGTTCTTGCCGGAGCTGAAGCCATTCCGGTTGGCGAAGATCCAAAGTCGTGGCCTGCTGCGGATTTTGCTTGGATCAACTCGCCTTCAAATCCCACGGGCGCACTTATGAGTGATCAAGCAGTTCGTGATGCGATTCAATGGGCAAAATCTAATAATGCATATTTGGTCTCTGATGAGTGTTATCTCCAACTTGGTTGGGAAGCGACACCACGGTCGGTACTCTCTTTTCCAGAAGCTGCCGATGTAAAAGTTATTGCGTTGCACTCACTTTCTAAGCGCTCAAACTTAGCTGGTTACCGGGCGGGTTTTGCTGTCGGCAATCCCTCGGTGATCTCGGAATTATTAGAAATCCGTAAGCACGTCGGAATGATGATGCCCGGCCCGGTGCAGTTAGCGATGATCGCCGCATTGGCTGATACAGAACACGTGACGAAGCAACGAGCTGTCTATTTAAGGCGTCGCACAGAACTTCATCGTGGACTCACGGCCGCCGGTTTTACGATTCATGATTCGGTCGCCGGTCTCTATCTTTGGGCCACGCGCGATGAAGAGTGTTGGAAGAGTGCTGATTGGCTTGCCGGGCATGGAATCTTAGTCGCGCCCGGAGATTTCTATGGCGTACGTGGAAAGAACTTTGTGCGTGCTGCGCTGACGGCAACCGACGAACGTATCGATGTTGCGGTGGCTCGGCTCACCGCAACTGCTTAATCAACTCTCTCTGCTCGAGTAATCGAGTCAATATCGGTAGGACCATTGACCAACACCAGTGATCCACCATCGAGGATCACTTCTGCATACAGATCAAAATCTGCACCCGTTGAATTGAAAAGCCTCCGTGTGTGCTCTCCTGTCGCGGCCGCCTTCGTGTGATTCTCACTCTGAAAGAAGTCCGGAAAGGTAAGTACCTCACTCGCGAAGTCGATCTGCTCTGAGGTGCCGTCACCTGCGCGACCCCAGAGATCTCGCGGTGAACGAATATTGAGGGCGCTCATTGTTGTGGGCCCCGCATCGGTAACGTGGATTTCTGTCGAGAGTTGCACAATCTCTAAGTTGAGCGCCGATGCGGTGAGGAGCCAGACGACGGAAAGCCAATGGTTTGATAGATCGAAGGAGATGGTGTGGGGTTCGTGGCTCACATCGGTGAGGAAGTTAGCGCTCTTTGCAACCCAATTTCGCGTTGATGTGTAAGAGAGTTCGATCCGGCCGGTGGTGTCGTAGTACGTGATGAGTGGCCGTGCTCCGTTCTTCTCCCCAAGAAGCGTGGGATAGAGCGCAGATAAGGACATCCCCCGATCTTACGCGCGATATTATGAATGAGTGAGCGAAGCAATTCTGCTAGTCGGTGGCCAGGGGACCAGACTGCGCCCATTGACGGATTCCACTCCTAAGCCCTTATTGCCACTCGCCGGTGTTGCATGTACTACTCACCAACTACTTAAAGCCAAGGCTGCCGGGGTTACCCGAGTCGTGCTCGCTACGTCGTATCTGGCAGAGGTTTTTGAGGCACAGTATGGAGCGGGAGAAGCACTTGGGCTCGAATTGGTTTATGCGGTGGAGCGCGAGCCACTCGGTACCGGCGGCGCCATCGCCAATGCCGGGCAATTCCTTAAAGGCGATGGCCCCATATTGATCTTCAATGGTGATGTCATCTCAAATCACTCACTTGAAGAGCAGTATCGAGTTCACGAAAGTTCGGGCGCGGTGGCCACCCTGCACTTAACGCCCGTGGAAGATGCTCGAGCGTATGGCTGCGTTCCCGTAGACGATTCTGGTCGAGTGAAGGCGTTCTTAGAAAAGATGGACAATCCTGTAACTAATCTGATTAATGCTGGATGCTACATATTTGATCGATCTATTATTGATGCAATTCCATTAAATACTGTGATTAGCGTTGAGCGCGAAATCTTTCCCGAGCTAGTTAAGCAACATGTACAAGGGTATGTTTCTGATGATTATTGGATCGATTTAGGAACACCCGAGGCATTCACCAAGGCATCGGCAGATTTAATTACCGGTCGGGCTTACTCACCGGCCCTAGGAAGTTTGAATATGGAGTACCTAGCAAATGCTGCAGAAATTGCAACCAGCGCCCGAATTACGGGAGGAACTTTCTTAGATGAGGGTGTCATCGTAGATGAGTCAGCATATGTTCATCAAAGCGTGATTCTTGCTGACTCGCGGGTAGGCAGTAATGCACATGTAGAAAATTCTTTTGTCGGACGAGGGGTAAAAATAGGTTCAGGTATAAAGCTGGTAAATGTGGCAGTGGGCGATGGCGTAGAGATCCATGAAGGAACCACGGTTTCTGAAGGTGCACGGCTTAGCGCGTAGAGAAATAGTCTTCCAGCGAAAGTGCGCTTCTTGGGTGTGGCGAATGTGCTGAGTAACCAACTGCAATTGCGCCCAGAGGCTGCCACGCTTCTTTAATGCCAAGAGTTTCGCGAACGATCTGTGAGCAGAAGATGGTCGATGAAATCCAGGCTGAACCTACGCCTTCACCGTGCAATGCAAGCAGGAAGTTCGCCACCCCGGCTCCACCAGCAATCATAAACATGTCCCGCTCGGAGTCATCTCGCTGGTCCCCGTACGTGTGCGCTCCGTCGAGTGAAACAAATGCCAGTATCACTTCGGGTGCGTCGTAGAGAATACGCCCACGCCGTAGGCGCTTCTCGATACTTTCAGCATCTGCACCCGATTTTTCTAAGTCAGTGCGCCATGCCGCCGACATATGATCGAGTAGCTCTTCTCGCTGTGCATTGAGTCGGATAAAGCGAAGCGGATGAGTGTGGTGTGGCGCTGGGGCAGTCAGAGCTGCTCCTACTGCGATTTCAAAAACTTCCAACGGAATCGGCTCATCGGTGAATTCACGAATAGTGCGTCGAGTGGTAATTGCCTCTCGGTGCCCAAGACGGAACCAATCATCCTTACTTTTTCGGATGAGCGCGCTTACTCCCGGTCCATCTTCTGAAGTAACAAAATGATTGATGCCAGAGATGATGGCCACTGGGCTTTGGGTGAGCTTTTGGCGTACGAGTTCAGAGGCTGAGGCGATTTCGTCGACGGTCGCCATGACAGTGGCCTCAAGCAAGTTGCCAGCATCATCTACTCTTCCTCTAAAGTCGTTGAGAACTTGGATACCTGCGGCTCCGATGGCCATATCAACCAGTCCATCGCGCCAAGCGCGGCCGAACGTGTCAGTAATGATGACACCAATGGTGATGCCTAGAGCTTTTTGAATATCGCCACGTATCTTGCGCGCACTCGCGTCTGGATCGAGTGGGAGAAGTGCGGCGAAACCGTGAGGAACGTCAGACATGTCAACACCAGCCGCTGCCATGATAAACCCGTGACGTGTTTCCACAATGGATGTGCGTCCACGCTGGGCAACCACACGCTGAGCCTCAGCGGCGATGGCATCAACGCGGTCAAGTGCAGGAACTAATCGATCTTCCGCCTTGCTCACTATTTTGCTGGTGATGACGACGATATCTCCGTCAACAATTGAAGTATGAGCAGAGATGAGGATAGCTAAATCATCACCTGCGTTAATTTGTGGAAGACCGGCTACTCCGCGGATAGTAATCACGAGAATGACAGCGCCAATTCCAGAGCAGCAGCGGCAATGTCACGAGAGGTTTCTAGATCCTTCATAAGGAGTGGGCGGGCAATTACCTTTAGTCCATCGAGGACACAGTCGTTGTCGACTTCGGCCACCAACCACCCATGCAAGAGGCCGCC